>CAZZYS010000358.1:0-4459 GCA_964658285.1 uncultured Verrucomicrobiota bacterium | reverse complement strand
CGCGACGACACGTTTCCCAGAAAAATTAGGGACTGGCTCGGAGAGCCATCCCTACCTTGGTTGGACGCAAAACGCGCTGGGCCGAAATCCTGCTTTGTGGTTTCCTGCTGTTGCCCCGTCCATGCCCGCACCGCTTCACACCTTCGCGCAGGCCACGCCGTTCGACTCGCCGTGGACGTTCGAACAACGCGTGCGCCTGCTGGTCTGGGAGTACATCTGGGCCGCGCTCTGCGCCTGGACGCCCAAACCGGCCAACCCGTGGCGGCTCCTGGTTCTGCGTGCCTTCGGGGCGCGGTTGTACGGCCGTCCGTTCGTCCACCAGCGCGCGCGGGTCCAGATTCCCTGGAATCTGACGATGCACGACCGCGCCGCCCTCGGAGACCGCGCCAACGCCTACAGTCTCGGGCTCGTTGAGATCGGCGCGCGCGCTACGGTCGCACAGGAAGCGTATCTCTGCGCGGGAACGCACGATTTTGCCTCGGCTGCCCTGCCGCTCCAGACCGCGCCGGTGTGCGTGGGCGAGGATGCGTTCATCGGGGCGCGAGCTTTCGTCCTACCGGGCGTCACGGTCGGGGCGCGCGCGGTGGTCGGGGCGTGTTCCGTGGTGACGCGCGACGTGCCCCCGGACGTGTTCGCGGCGGGAAATCCTTGCAAGGTCCTCCGGCCCCGGCCGCCTTCGATGCCATGAACGGAAAAGTACCCGTTTCGATCCTCGTACCCATCAAAAACGAGACCGCCAACCTCGCGCGCTGCCTGGAATCCGTCGCGTGGGCCAGCGAGGTGTTCGTCGTGGATTCGCAGAGCACGGACGGCTCGGTCGAACTCGCCGGAAAACTCGGCGCGCGGGTCGTGCAGTTCCAATTCAGTGGCACCTGGCCCAAGAAGAAAAACTGGTCGCTCGAAAACCTGCCCTTCGCCCACGAATGGGTTTTTATTCTCGACGCCGACGAGGTGTTGCCGCCGGGCGCGGAGGCGGAGTTTCGAGCGGTCATCGACGCCCCCGACGCCGATGGTTACTGGATCAACCGGCGCTTCATGTTCATGGGCCGCTGGCTGAAGCACGCGTATTACCCGAACTGGAATCTGCGCCTATTCCGCCATCGACTCGGGCGTTACGAAAAACTCACTGACGCCGATACCAAAAGCGGCGACAACGAGGTGCACGAACACGTCATCGTCCAAGGACGCACGGGGCACCTCAAAAGCGAGATGGACCACTACGCGTTCCCGTCGGTGGAGACGTTCGTGGAAAAGCACAACCGGTACTCCAACTGGGAGGCGCGCGTCGCGTTGGACCGTTATTTGCAACAAGCCCGGCCCGGCCTGCAAAGCGAACGCGTCGGCGCACGGCGGCGGATCAAGCAGATCGCCGCGCGGCTGCCGTTCCGGCCGTTGCTGCGATTCCTGTACGTATATGTGTGGCAGCGGGCATTCCTGGACGGTGCTGAAGGGTATTACTTCGCGCGGTTGCACGGGTTTTACGAGTTCCTATCCGTGGCCAAGACTTACGAGATGAAGAAGCAGGCGGGGAGACCATGAAGATCCTCGTTTGGGGCATCAACTACGCGCCGGAAGTCACCGGCATCGCGCCGTGCAACGTCGTCTTGTGCGAGTTTCTGCGCGGGGCCGGCCACGACGCGCGGATGCTGACAACATTCGCCTACTATCCCGACTGGAAGAAGGCCGCCACCGACCGTGGACGGTTCTATCGCACAGACGTGTTGAATGGCGTGCCGGTGCATCGCTGCTGGCACTATGTACCCGCGCGTGTATCGGCCCTGAAGCGGATCGTGCACGAAGGGACTTTCGTGCTGACCTCGTTCCTGCGCGCGCTGGCGTTGGGGCGGTTCGACGTGATGGTCGTGGTGTCGCCGCCGTTGTTGCTGGGCGCGGCGGCGTGGGTGCTGGGCAAGATCAAACGCGCGCCGTTCGTTTTCCACGTGCAGGATTTGCAGCCTGACGCGGCGGTGGGATTGGGAATGCTCAAACCGAACGCTTTCACCCGCGCGTTGTACCGGCTGGAGGCGCTCGCTTACGCAAAGGCGGCACGGGTGTCGGGGATCAGCCCCGGGATGCTGCGGGCGTTCTCGGCAAAGGGCGTGCCCACCCCAAAACAGGTCTATTTTCCCAACGGCGTCAAGATTTCAGCGCAGAAAGAAGCGGCCCCGGCCGGCCGGTGGCGGGCGCGGCACGGATTCGCGGCGGACGATTTTCTGGCGGTTTACTCGGGGAATCTCGGCGTCAAGCAAGGACTCGACATCTTGCCCGGAGCGGCGCGCCTCCTCGCGCCGGGCGGACGCGTGAAAATCGTGATCTGCGGCCAGGGCGCGGCGGGCGAACGGCTGCGCGAAGAGATCGGCCGAAATCCTCTCGCCGGTCTCACGCTGCTGCCTTTGCAGGACGACGAAGCCTACCGCGAAATGATGGTGGACACGGACGTTTGCCTCATCACGCAACAGGCGGGCACGGGGCAATATTTTTTCCCGAGCAAGCTGTTGAGCGCGCTGGCATTTGCGCGACCGGTAGTCGCGGTGGCCGACGGCGACAGCGAACTCGCCCTCGCCGTGGACGAAGGGGGTTTCGGCTGGCGGTCCACACCGGGCGACCCCGGAGAGCTTGCCGCCACGCTGGACCGCGCCGCTTCCCTGCAGAGTGCCGACCTGCGCCGGATGGGGGAGTCGGGGCGGCGGTATGTCGAACGGTTCGACGCGGGGACGGTGCTCGCCGACTTCGAGCGGGTGCTGCGCGCGATGAGGGCTCCGGTCAGTACGCCGTCTTCGGGGGACGCAGAACGTGCATGAACGTGTTGAGGATAATGCGGATTTCCAGGGCCGGCCGCCAGTTTTCCAGGTACTCGATGTCGGCGGCGATGCGCTTGGCGATGTCCTCGCTGCTCTTGGCTTCCCCGCGCAAGCCGCGCACCTGCGCCAGCCCGGTGATGCCCGGTTTGACGAACGTGCGCACTTGGTAGTTCGCCAACTGCCGGGCGAACAGCGCATTGTGCTCGACGAGGTGCGGACGCGGGCCGACGACGCTCATCTCGCCCTTGAACACGTTCCAGAATTGCGGCAACTCATCGACCGATAGTTTGCGGAACCAGCGCCCGGCCGGATAGATGCGCGGGTCGTCGCTCGTCGCCTGCTTGGTCTTGGTGCCGTGGTCCGTGTTCATCGTGCGGTATTTCACGATCTCGAATTCCCGGTTTTGCAGGCCCGCGCGCTTCTGGCGGTAGAACAGCGGCCCCGGCGACTGCCGCCACTGGAACCACCAGACGATCAGGCTCGTGACCGGCAGCACGCAGAGGATCACCGGCAGGGAGACCACGAGGTCGATGGTGCGTTTGATGACCTGGTTGAGGGGGTTTTCCAACGCCTCTTCGCGCAGTCCGATGAAACGCATCCCGTCGTCGTCGATGAACGTCAACGGGCGGCCCCAGCGTTCGGGCAGGTTGGCGACGACGAGCAGGCGGACCCCCAACTGATCGCAAGCCTCGACGAAGAAATGCTGTTCGTCCGGCGTCGCGGGCATCTCCGTGCGGATGACCTGCGTGACACCGTAACGCTGCACGACCGACACCATCTCGTGCGTGCCGCCAAGCCGGGGGAAGGGGCAGTTTTCCAGTTCCCACGGGTCGTCGTCGCACACGATGCCCACGGTGCGGAAGCCCACGTCGGCCTTGCGTTCCAGCCACGGGCGCAGGGCCTCGGCTTTGGCCACGCGGCCGACGAGGAGGGTCTTTTGCCAGCGTTCCTCGCGGAAGAACCACAGACCGAGCGCCCGAGGCAGGTAACGGTTCGTCAGGAAAAGCAGCACGTACAACGACGGGACGAACACCGACAAAAACGTGCGTGATGGGGTCAGGTCCTTGGCGGCGACGAAGTAGAAAAACAGCAGTCCGACGCTGAAAAACGTCTGGCGCAGGCTCAGGCGGTGGGCGTTGACGAAATCACCGCGCTGGATCGTGGCAGCGTCCGCGCGGCGGTAACTGAGTGTCTCCACGAGCAGGCCGAAAAGCAGGACCGAGCAGTACGCGATGTACGAGCGCCACGAGGTCTTGTCGCCGAGGGAAACGAGCAGGATGAAAAATTCCGTCCAGAAGAGGCAGGCGACCAGACCCATCTGGCAGAGGGCCAGCACGGCGCGGAGGCCCGAGGTGCGTTGGGAAATCATGCGGTGGCGACCGAACCCGGAAAGAGTGCGCGGGAGGGGGGCTGCCGTCAAGGAGGGCGGAAGGCAAAAGGCAAAAGGCGGAACGCACAAAGCGGAACGCGGAAGGATGTGGGTTACGGGATGAGGAATGGGGGGAACGCAAAGAAACGCGCGATTTTTTAACCCTGTCATCCTGAGGGGAGTGCAACGAGTCGAAGGACCTCGCGGCAAGGTACACAGGTGCTTTGGGGCAAGATCGTTCCCGACGGGCGAGCTTGTACCTGTGCAAAGGTCCTTCGGCTCGTTGCAC
>CAZZYS010000357.1:0-4475 GCA_964658285.1 uncultured Verrucomicrobiota bacterium | reverse complement strand
AGGCTGGTATGAGGCCGCGCCGTTGGCGCTCCGAAAAACCGCTGAGTCCAATCGATCTCGAGAGATCGGGCAAATTTTTGGGAAAAAGCTTTCATCCCTTAGCGCAAACTCGTTTCCGGTAAGAGGGCGATGAAGAGGATTGTCTCGCGCATCTGGTCGGCGCTGCCCTGACCGAGCACTTCGAGCGCCGCGCGGTTGGAGCCGCCTTCGAGCAGATGACCCGTCAGGCGCACGGCGGCGAGGTCGATGAAACGCTGCAACGGATCGACGACCACCGGCAGCCCGGCGCTGTTCTCGTTGGCGGCGGGCGTGGTGACCACGGCGGGCGGCGTGCGCCAACTGTTCGGCACCAGACGGGCGAGGTGTTCGCTGAGCGTTTGCATGAAACGCCAGCGTTGCAGCAACGCGTTGGAATCGGCGTAGTTGCCGTTGTTCTCCGGGTAACCGTCGGGCGTCACGCGGTCGAAAAGCCCCATGCCGCTTTTCTTAAAGAAACCTTCGATCTGTTCAGCGGTAGGGGATTGATTCGGGTCCGCGCCGAGCTGCACGGTCGCCGCCCGGCAGACCCGCGCCACGCGCATCCCGAAATCAAACGGCGTCGCCATCTTCATCGGCGCGCTCCAGAACTCCTTGTGCGCCACCATCGCGCGCATGACCGCGCGCAGGTCGCCGCCGCTTTCCAGGTACGCCTGCGCGAGCGAGTTCACCAGCGCGTCCGACGCCGGGACGCCCACGTAATGCTCGGCCAGCTTGCGGCAAACGTGTTCGGCCGTGCTCGGATGCGCGGCGAGCATTTCCAGGGCGAGGCGGATGTTGTCGTAACGCACCGCCGGGTCCTTGCTGGCCGCGAACTCCAGCCCGAACACCCGGTGCTCCTTGCCGTCGCTCAGGTACGGGTCGAACCGGAAATCCCGCCAGGTGCCCGCCTCGTTGCCGCTGTTGTAAACGAGTCCGAGCGGCTCATCCACCTGCGGCAGGACGGCTTCCACCGTCGTGGTCCAGCCGTTGAGCACGCCGGCCAGCGCGGTCACGTCGGTCTGCTTGTAACCGCCGTGCACGCCGAGGGTGTGCAGTTCCATGATCTCGCGGGCGTAGTTCTCGTTGAGCTTGCCGGCGTAGCTTTTTTCCTGGTCGAGATAGGCGAGCATCGCCGGGCTGTGCGCGCTGACGCCGAGCAGGTCGGCGAAGGGTGCCACGCCCATCCAGCAAAAGTCGAGGTGCTCGTGCCACTTCGGCGCGCCCTTGGTCTTGGTGACCCAGGTAGAAAAATGGTTTTCGACCCAGGCCGTGAACCGCGAGCGCACCGGGTTGTCGCTGCCGATCCATTGGGCGATGGCGCGGGCACTGGTCTGATATTCGTCGTCGATGCGCGGGAACTTCTGGCACGCCACGCGCAGGACGGCCTGTTCGGCGGGCGTCTCGTAGCTGGAGGCGAGCCGGTTATCGAGCCAGGCCTTCTCGCCGAGGGTGAGCACGGCGGCGAGTTCCCGGGGCTCCGGTCCGAAGGCCAGACGGTCGAGTAAAAACACGGCCCGTTCGTACGGTCCGGGCATGAACGGCTCGTGGTCGAGCACGCTGACCATCCGCGGGGGCGCGTCGGTCGCGCGGCCGGTGGCATCGAGCGCGCGCACGGTGATCCGGTGGTCGCCGGGAGCGACCTGTCGGGTGAGCAGCGGGAACTCCACCGTGTCGGTCGCCGCCGCCGGTCCGAGCAGGCGGATGCCTTGCGGCTGGCCGTCGACGACGAGGTCCACCCACGCGGGCCGCGAAGCGCCGACGGCACCCGACACCCGCGCCACCACGGCATCCGCGCCATAGATTTTGGCCCCCTCGGCCGGATACAGGATGCTCAGGCGCGGGGGCGCGTCGGCGACGGCGGCGGGGACCGTCCCGGCCTGCGCCGGGGTCGGCGAATTGCGGATGGACGTGGCCGGGGGCTGCGGCTGCGGCTGGCGCGTTTGTGCCACCGGCTGCCCCTTGCCGGGGGCGGGGGGCGGCGGGGCGGCGGAGTCGCCGACGCGCGCGATCTCGTAGCGGTCGAGGTAGAGGTTGCGGTCCTCCTTGCCGTGCTGGAAATCATTGCGGTACACCACGCTCATGATCTGCGGTCCGGCGTCGAGGTGGATCGGCGTGCCCACGGGCAGGCGGTGGTACTTCGCACCGGCCAGCCGGACGCTGCCGACGGGCGTTTCCGACATGTCGCGATACAGGGAGGCCGACGGAAAGGCTCCCCCGGCAAAATCGCCCCGCGCCTGGATGAAGAGTTGATAGTCCCCCGCGCTCTGGACGATGAACGGCAGGCACCACGCATCGTTGCCGCCGAAACACTGCACGGTCTTGCCGCCGCTGGCGTTCGGGTCCGCTCCGACCTCGGGCACGCGCGTGTTGAAATGCACCGCCGCCGGACGCGCGGGAGCCAGCAGTTCCTTGGTCTCGCCCATGATGGCCGGGTTCTCGCATTCGCCCGCCCAGAACGCGCCGTTTTGCGGACGCAGCACGCGCACGTTGAGGGGCGTGCTCTCCTGGACGCTGCCCTGCCGGCCCGTCTGGCGATCCACGAAACTGCCGCCTTCCGGCGTGGCCACGGCCACCATCGACAGCGGACCGGCGGGGAAATCCTCGGCGCGGACGTTGAACAGGAAATGGCGTTGCGGTCCGACCTCCGGGCCGGTGGCGGCCACGGGATCGAGCAACCGGCCGCCGGGCAGGCGGAGCTGGACCTTGAGTCCGCCGTGCGCCACCGTGTTCGTCGGCGCGACGGTCGGGGACGGGGTGGCCGTCGGCAGCGGGGTCGCGGAGGCGCTCGGGCCGGCGTTGGAACGGACGGGCGGGGTGGGCGCGACAGGGGCGTCGGGCGCGATGCTGGCGTGGAAGTTGGCGTCGAACACCTCGACGCCCACGGCAAACAATCCCCAGACGGCGGCGTCGGGCACCGGCGAGACGATCCGCGGGCGGCCGGATTCGGCATCGATGGAGGAGAAAACCGCCGCGGTGGGGTCGGTTTTGGTTTCGAGTTCGAGCGTCGCGTCGCCGTGGATCGTCAGGCGGGTTTTGCCGACCCGCAGCCCACGGACGCGGAGGAAACCGGTGGTTTCGCCCGCCAGGACGACCGGCGGACGCAGGATTTCGACCATCGAAGCATCCGCGACATTCGCCGCGAGGGTCTGGTCGTTGGCGGCAGCCTGCGCCAGCCGGAAAGGAACGACCATCGACCGTCCGAGCCAGAGCGTGGTGCGTGGCACGAAGAAACCGACCGCCGGGGTGCCGGGAGCGACCGGCACGGCCGGCGCGACGGGTGGGGGCACCGCCGGAGTGGCGTCGGGCTGCTGGCCGCGCAGGGTCAGAACGGCGAAAAACGAGGCGACCGCACAAAAACCGGCCGCCACGCGCGGTCCGCGCAGAGAACAGGGGAGGGCGGAACAAAACATACGCACGGCAAAGCCCGGCAGGCGTGGCGAGCCTACCAGTAATCCGGCGCGTGGGTAAAGGGGATTCACAGGGACGGGACGGCCGGAAATTATTTCCTGCCCGCGCGGGTTCAACCCGCGATTCGGCCGAAAGTTGCGCGCGTTTCGTGTGGTGCCGTGCGAAAAGCCTCCGCCCCGGCCCGACAGAGGGCCATCGCACCAATGGTTTGACACCCGCTTTTCCGATCCGTATCACAGACCCGATGAATGCTACACGGGGCAGTTTTTTGGTTTATCTCGTTGCGGCGTCAGGACTTCTCGTGTTTTGCGTCGGATGTTATAAGCCCGAAGCCGATATCAGTGCCTTCCGTCCGCAGGCGGAAAAGTATTTCGCGGACCTGGAAAAGGTCGGCAAGGCGGTCGCGGCGCAGTCCCCGGTCACGCAGGACACGATGATGGTTCCCGATCCCTCAAAGCTGCGCTTCGCGGACGGCCCCGGCGGCAAGCAGAACGCGCAGATCGTGAACCTCGATGAACTCTCGGATTTCGGCCAAATCCATTTCGTCGATCACGTGGTCAGCAACAGCGAATACTGGTCTCCCGCCTGGGCGCTGCTGCACGGCCAGGAAGACCCGCACGTCGGCAAGGTGACCAGAGAGGTCGTCCCCTGGCGGTTCCAGCAGTTGCTTGACATCCAGTACCTCGTGGTTCTGCGCGTCAAAAAGGTGTACGGCGAGGTCACCAACGAAAAGGAGTTCACGGGCGGCAGTGCGACGGGCGATGCCATCCTGTGCGAGGTGAACGACGGGGCGGCATTGCACGGCGGGTTTCCGTTTGCGGTACGGAGTTCCGATCAGGTGTCCGTGATGGTCCACGGCGACGCCGCCCAACAGGCCATCGACCGGAGGGAGGCGGTGTTCAAGGACGTGGACGAGCAGGCGGAAAAGCTCATCCACCAGAAGATCAAAAGCCGCCTGCCGGGGGCGGGGTTCCCGTCCTATTGGTAGCCGCCTGCGGCGTCGTAACCAAGGTAGGGATGCCTCTCCGAGGCAGTCCCTGTTATTTCTG
>CAZZYS010000356.1:0-4485 GCA_964658285.1 uncultured Verrucomicrobiota bacterium | reverse complement strand
GGTGGCGGCGGCTACGGCGGCGGCGGCGGTGATCGCGGCGGCCGCAGCGGTGGCGGTGGCTACAGCCGCCGTTAACGGTTGCTGCAAACCCTTCCCGAAGAATATTTACCCCTAACCGACACCCCACCGCTTTCACGAGCGGCGGGGTGTTTTCATTTTCATGGCCATCCAAAATAGAACTTCCGAAAAGAACATTGAGATCGAAGGGCGGATTGTAGACGTGCTCCCGGGCACGATGTTCCGCGTCGAACTCCCGAATGCCCACCTCGTGCTAGCCCACATTTCAGGCAAAATGCGCAAGCGCTTCATCCGTCTGACCGCCGGTGATCGCGTGAAGATGCAGATGTCGCCCTACGACATGAACAAGGCGCGCATCGTGTATCGGATCGGATAACTACTGCTGGAGGTGGGTGGCGCTCTCCGAGCGGCATTGGTGATCCTTCACGCCGCAGGCGTCTGGTCCACTCCCGCGAGCACGAACAGCGCCTGCCGTCCGAACGGTTCGCCCAGCGTCGTGGCACCTTGGTAGACGCAATGCAGCTTGCGCCGGTCTACCCGGACCGGCAGAGCTTCGAGCAACGCGGCGTATTCGCGGCTGACGTACGTCCGGCCGCCCGCCGGCAGTGCCGCCAGACGCGCGGCTTTTTGCAGATGAATGCCCGCTGGTTCCTCCCGGCCGAGCATCAACGGATGCCGCCAGCGCACCACCGGTCCCGCGTGCAACGCCAGGCGCAGGATTCCACCCATCGACGCCGTGCCCTCGCGCAATGCCCGGGCGGCTTGACCGGCGGCGGCGAGATCACGGAAGATCAGCCGGAACTGCGCGCCGTTCACCCAGCGGTGCGCGATCCATTCGTCATGGTGGGTGAGGATCTCGGCGGCGCGGATGAAGAAACGCGCGCGTGCCTCCATGCTCGGCCGTTCGCCGGCCGCCGTGATGGCTGGAGGCTGTTCCCATTCGCCGCAGAGGATGCCGACGATCTCCTCGGAAACACCGGCGGCGACGGTCTCGTCCTCGTCGTCTGACGCCGTCTGCACGGGGAGAATCGTGCTGAAGGTATCGGGGATGCATCCCTCCTCGTGCCGAATTTTGCCGTCGGATGGGCGGATGAGCACGCGGGTGCGTCCGCGCGCCGCCCACTGGCGCACGCAATCCGCCGTGCCCCCGACCCGTTCGCCGACCGGACTGCCGTCCCAGAGCGCGAAACCGATGGGCGCGTCCCCCTGTTCGCGGGCTTTGTGCTCGGCCATGCCGTGGAGGACGCGGTTGCCGAAGGCGAACGCGTTGCCGTCGAACCAACACGGGCTGTCGCTGAGTTCCGTCACGCTGGCCGCGCTCGCCAGCACCCGGTCGAATTCCATGCCCCAATCGGCATGGGTGGGCACGCGCGCAACGCTCTCCCGCTTGAATCGTTCGCGCTCGAACGGCAGCACGACGTGAATCTCGCCCCCCGGCCGGTCGAGCACCGCCCGCAAAAAGAGCAGGTCGGCCCCGCACGCCGCCGAACCGTAACCGATGAGGATGTTGTGTTGCTCCAGCGCCGTGGCGATGCTCGCGCGAACCGCTGGCACACCACTCTCGGGAAACCTCGGCGTGGCGCGGCCGGGTAGATCGGCCATGTGTCCGGCGAACAACGCCACGCTCGGCACCGGGAAGCAGGCGTCGAAATCGTGCGGATTGCGGTCCAGCGCGTGGAGGAGCAGCCGGGTTTGCCGTCGCGTGGCGAGGAGTTCGGCGCGCTGGTAGCGGCCGGCATCGCCGGCGGCACGATATTGGGTGCGGGCCTTGTCGTACTCTCCCAGGACGAGGCTGCACTCCGCCAGCGTGGCGAGCCGCCAGTAATCGGCGCGGTCACTCTCCGGACCGGGCGGGGCGTCGGGGCCCGCGTCGTCGCCGCAGAGTTTCCGGGCGCGCACGGCCATCAGGCGAGCCTCGAAGCGGTCGCCCTCGGCTTCGGGTCCGCCGCCGGCGGCCAGGAGGAGGCTGGTGGTCGCGGCGTTGATGGCCAGATAGGGGTCGGACACCTGCGCGAGCGCCTGCCGGTAGGCGTTGCGAGCGTGGAGAAGATGCTCCCGGCGCAACGTGGGATCGTCCGCGGCCTCGAACCAATCCTTGTGCGTGCGGGCCAGCAGGCCGAGGGCGTCGGCGGAGGTGTGGCGCTCGGGACCGAGTTCCTCGATGAGTGAGCGGGCATGGTCGCTCGCGCCGACGCTGGCGTAGGAGAGCGCGCGGCCGTGCACGAGTTGGAGGGATTCGGCGGGGTCGAGGTCTTCGCTGAACCAGGCCAGCCCCTCCTCGGCGACTTCGATGGCCAGGAAGTTTTCGCCCACCTCGCGGCATTTGCGGGCCAGCGCACTGTAGAGCCGGGGTTGGACGCGCCAGAAAGGCCGCGCGCGGCGTTCCCAGATTTCGTGCAATTCGTGGCTGGAAGGCGGTGGGCTGCCCTCCAGCCGGGCGAGCAGCGCGGCGAGTTTTTGCCGTTCCTTGGCCAGCGTTTTTTGCTCCACGGGCAGAAAGGATGAGGGATGAGCCGAGTCTGCGAGACATCGCACGCTAGTGCGATCACGATCAAGGGTGAAGGCGGAAATGCAGAGAGGACAGAATTTTTTGGAAAATGCGGTACACCGCTTTGCAAGATGATTGCGAGGCTTCTGGTCGGTGGATGGCGCTCTCCGAGCGGCATTGGTCCCACGCGCGGCGTCAGCCGCCTGAAAGTGAATAGACGCCTGCGGCGTGAAAGGAACCAATGCCGCTCGGAGAGCGCTCTCCACCTCCATCGTGCCTCTCAACCAACTCGAAAACCGGTGTAAGACGCCGCCCTCCGTCTTTTCTGCTTTCATCCATCATCTAACATCCTTCATCCTTTCCGCCGATGCGCGACCCCGCCAAACCCTCCGTGCTCTGGCTGCGGACGACGCGCCGCCGGCGGTTGCCATTCTGGGAGATCAACGTGCGGCTGGCGGCGGGGCTTTTCGGGCTGGCACCGTTGCGGCGTTCGCGCGATTTCCTGTTCCAACTCAACGACCTGGGCGTGCGCGGTCTGCCGCTCACGGTCGTCGTCGTCGCGCTGCTGGGTTTCACGGGGGTTTTCCTCGCGGAAGGCCGTTTCGAGTATCTTTACCGCGCGCAACTCCCCACGATCCTCGGCCGGCTCTTCGTCGAACAAATCGTGCCGTTGACGACCACGTTTCTCGTCATCGGCCGCAGCATCGTGTCCATGACCGCCGAACTCGCCAGTATGCGGCTGGCGCGGGAGATCGATTCGCTGGAAATCATCGGCGAGGACGCCGTGGAATTCCTCCTGCTGCCGCGCGTGCTCGCGCTGGCGGTGGCGTTGCCGACCCTGACGTTTTTCGCGTTCTTCGCGGCGATGGCCGGTGGCTGGGTGGCGGAGGCGCGCGTGCCGGGTGGACAGGAATTCGGCCGCTGGGCGGCGCAGTTTTTCGGCATCGGCAGCCCGCGGGTTTTCGGGGTGGCCATCGCGGTGCGGCCGGGGATGTTGATCGTCGCCGTCTGCAAGACGGTCGTGCAGGCGTGGGCGGTGGTCGCCATCGGCGGGTACTGCGGGTTGGGCGCGCGGGCGGACCAGGAAGAAGCCATCGGCCGGGCGGTGCGGCGTTCGGTCGCGTGGTGCGTGGTGGCGGTGACGACCATCAATTTGCTGTTCGCCGTCCTCTTCCCAAATTAAAAGGCGACCTTGGCAATGGTGGCAAACCTGGCAAACCCGAATGACCTGGCGGCGATGGCGACGGCCGCCGATGACGTGGTGCCTCCCGTCGAACTGACCGTGCGCGGACTGCGGCTTTTCGGGTCGTCACCGGCGACGCTCGACTTCGAGTTGCGCGCCGGCGAGGTGCTCGTTGTCCTCGGACGCAACGGCACGGGCAAGAGCCTGCTCGTCAACCTCCTCTCGGGGGTCTTCCCGGTACCGCGCGGCACCGTGCGTTACGGCGACCTCGATGTCGGCAGCACGGCCGGGCTGACCCGCGCACGCCAGGGTCGGTTCGGGGTCGTCTTCCAGGAACCGGCGCTGCTGCGTTCGCTGACGATCTTCGAGAACCTCCTGCTGCCCTTGCAGCTTTCGCTCCAGGCGGCGGGCGCGGGTCCGTGGGCGCGTTGGACGGCCCGGGCTTCCCTGCGCGAGGAGGTCGCCCATCTCCTCGCCCTCGTCGGCGCGCCGCGCCGCTGCCAGGATTTGTTCCCGCACGAACTCAGCGTCGGCGACCAGCAATGCGTCGCGCTGGCCCGCGCGCTGGCGGGCGACAAGCGCGTGCTCGTGTGCGACGAGCCGACCCGCGACCTCGGACTCGACAAGGCGTTCCAGATCGACGAACTCACCGCCAGCCTCATCCAGAGCGGGGTGCTCGCCGCGGCCGTCGTCTGCACGCAAAACCTGGAGACGGCGTTCCGGCTGGGTACGCGGTTTTTGCTGCTCGGCGACGGGGAACGGCTCGGCAGCGCGGAGCACTGCGCCAGCGCGGAAG
>CAZZYS010000355.1:0-4506 GCA_964658285.1 uncultured Verrucomicrobiota bacterium | reverse complement strand
CCAGAAAATTTTGGGACTGCCTCGGAGAGGCATCCCTACCTTGCAGACGACTGCCTGCGGCGGAACTACACACATTAATTTTTCTCCCTTATGCCAACTGCCACCGAATACCTGGGCAAACCCACCAGCCGCGTCGATGGACCGGCCAAAGTCACCGGCCAGGCGAAGTATGCCGCCGAGTTCAACGTCGCCGGCCTCACCCACGGCGTGATCGTTTCCAGCGCCAAGGCGCGCGGCACCGTCAAAATTACCAACACCGCCGAGGTGGAAGCCATTCCTGGGGTGCTGAAGGTTTTCACTTCCGAGAACGCCCCGAAGACCGCTTATCTCGACCGTCACCACCGCGACCAGATCGCGCCGGACAGCGGCTCGCCGTTCCGTCCGCTCTACAAGGCGGAACTGGAATACAGCGGCCAGCCGGTGGCGCTGGTGGTCGCCGAGGATTTCGAGACGGCGCGTTTCGCCGCCTCGCTCGTGCACGCCGAGTACGAGGAAAAACCTCACGATACCGACCTGCACGCGAATCTCTCCAGGGCGCATCCGCCGACCGACACGCGCTCGGGTTACGTCTCCGCACCCAAAAAACCGCGCGGCACGCCGGAGGAAGCCTACGAGCAGGCTCCGTTCAAAGTGGCAGCGCAGTATTCGCAGCCGGTCGAGCATCATAACCCGATGGAGAACTACGCCTCCACCGCCGTCTATGGCATGGACGGCAAGCTGACGATCTACCAGAAGACCCAGGGCGTGCAAAATTGCCAGGAATACGTCTGCAACGTGTTCGGCCTGTCGAAAAGCGATGTGCAGGTGATCTCGCCCTACATGGGCGGCGGGTTCGGTTCGGGGCTGCGGCCGACGTACGAGCTTTATCTGTCGGTGCTGGCGGCCACGGCGTTGAAACGCTCGGTGCGCGTGTCGATGACGCGCCAGCAGATGTTCAGCTTTTCCTACCGGCCGCAGGCGATTCAGGACCTCAAGCTCGCGGCAACGGCCGACGGGCTGCTGGACTCCGTCACGCACACGGCCATCGAGGTCACCTCGCAAAACGAGGAATACCTGGAAACGGTCGTCAACTGGTCGGGCCAGATGTACGCCTGCCCCAACGTCCGCCTGGACCACAAACTGGTGAACCTCGACCTGGCATCGCCCGCGGACATGCGTGCGCCGGGCGCGGTGACGGGTCTCTACGCGTTCGAGTGCGCGGTGGACGAACTCGCCGTCGAGGCCGGGATCGACCCGCTGGAATTCCGACTCAGGAATTACGCCGAGAAGGATCAAAACATGGACAAGCTGTGGTCCAGCAAGGAACTGCGCGAGGCGTACCGGCAGGGCGCGGACCGTTTCGGCTGGTCGAAGCGTCCGCTCGCGCCGCGTTCGACGAAGCGGGGCGACGTGCTGGTGGGCTGGGGCATGGCGTCGGGCTCCTGGGAAGCGATGCAGGGCAAGGCGGCGGCCAAGGCGGTGCTGACGCCCGACGGCAAGCTGACCGTCTCCAGCGCGACGAGCGACATCGGCACGGGGACCTACACGGTCATGTGCATGATCGCCGCCGAGTTCTCAGGCGTGCCCATCGGAGACGTGACGTTCCGGTTGGGTGATTCATCGATGGTGTACTCGCCGGTGGAGGGCGGTTCGTGGACGGTGTCGTCGGTGGGTTCAGCGGTGAAGACCGTGTGCGAGGAATTGCGCGCGAGACTTTTCAAACTCGCGCAGAAGGTGGACGGCTCTCCGCTGGGCGATGCCGGGATTGAAGACGTGACGTTTGAAAACGCCGCGATGCGCGTGACGAAGAACCCCGTGCGCAACGTGACCTACGCGGAAGCGTTGCAGGCCAGTCAGATGGACAAGCTGGAACTCGACACGACGGAACTGCCGCAGCTCATCCAGCAGCAGACGCACTCGGTGTATTCCCACTCGGCGGTCTTCGCGGAGGTGACGGTGGACGAGTCGCTCGGGCAGGTGCATTGCACGCGGGTCGTCAGCGCGATTGCGGGCGGACGCATCCTCAATCCCAAGACGGCGCGCAGCCAGATCATGGGTGCGGTGGTCTGGGGCATCAGCATGGCGTTGGACGAGGAGAGCGTGCTCGACCACACCCTCGGCCGGTTCATGAACCACAACTACGCCGAGTACCACATCCCGGTGAACGCCGACATCCACGACATCGAGGTGATCTTCGTCCCCGAGCATGATGACGTGGTGAACCCGCTCGGCGCGAAGGGCCTCGGGGAGATCGGCCTCGTCAGCGTGGCGGCCGCCGTGGCGAACGCCGTCTGGCACGCGACGGGCAAGCGCGTGCGCGATCTGCCGATCACGCTGGATAAATTATTGGCGGCCGGGCTGTAGAGACAGCGTGGTGCTCAGGGCACGACCGGGTGGAAATGATCCCAGACGGCCAAGCCCCCGGTGAGGAAGCCGACAACGGCCAGCAGAAGCAGGGCGCAGACGATCACCGCGGCGAGGTAGGATGACTGCCAGCCGCGCATTCGTTGGGTGTCGCGGGCGAGTTCGGACATCCCGACGACGAGGGAATACCGTTTCTTGCTCAGGAACAACCAGTGGCCGACGCCGCGCACCATCCCGTGGATGAGCCGGCCATCGGCCACGAGGTAAAATTCCGTGATCGGATGAGCAAAAAACCCGGCGTGGTCCAGACGCGGGTGGAACACCTGGTCGCCGATGCGCACCTCAAATCCCGCCAGCAGCCACCACACCGCCGGAAACGCGCGGAACTCGACCTCAATGATCTGATCAAAAGCGGCGTAGCGGCGCATGAGAAAAACCGACGGTGCGATGCGACGACCGGGAAGGCGTTCAGGACTGTTCCGAGAGCGTGCGCAAAGTTCGCCGGCTTTCCTGCGCGTCGAAAAACGCAGCCACTAGTACGGTGAAACCGTCGAGCACCGTGCTGGCGAGTTGGCCACTTTCCGACAGGCGCGCCTTCAGTTCGTACTCATTCTTCCCCGGAGACAGAACGTATTGTTCGACCGTCCGGGCATCGGCGTCGATGATCCAATACTCGCCGACACCGTGCCGGGCGTAGTCGCGCAGCTTCACCGTGCGGTCGTTCCCTTCGGTGGACGGTGAGAGGATCTCGACGGCGAGGTCGGGCGGCGGAAAAACCAGTTTGTCATCCTCCCACCCCGAGCATTTTGCCTTGCCGAAGAAACAGATGTCAGGCTCGTAGTCATTCCGACGACAGCGGACCAAGCATTTCTCGACGAGAATTTCGCCCAGGTCATGCTTCAAAACATACTCGTAGAGCAAAGCAGAAATGCAGCGGGAAGCCTTCAGATGACCGAACCTCACCGGTGAATGAACGACTACCCGCCCGTTGATGAATTCTGCCTTGGTATCCTCGTCGAGTTCTTCAACAAACTTTTCGCGTCGGCGCTGTTCGTCTCTGATGACTTGTTCCAAATGATCGAAATGGTCGAGCAGAGCCGGTGAGCTCTCGATCTCTGCCAGGGCCGCCGCGATTGTCATAAGTTCGACATCTTAACGTTCGTCGCCAGGCAGGGCAAGCCCACACCACGGCACCACCGCCCTTGCATCCCGCCGCCAGTCCTCTAACGTTTTGCCCATCAACCCGCCCGCCGTCACCCCCCTCACCGCCAGCGCGGCTCCCGCGCCGGTCGTCTCCACCGAAACGGTCCTGCGCGCGGTGGACGTGCGGCAGTCGTTTTCCATCGGGGCGCGCAAACTCGACGTGCTGCGCGGCATCACCCTGGAAATCGCTCCCGGCGAGGCAACGTTCCTCGTCGGCGCGTCGGGCGCGGGCAAGACGACCCTTCTCTACATCCTCGCGGGTCTCGAACGGCCCGAGTCCGGCCGCGTGATCTTCGAGGGCCAATCCGTCTACGAACTCGGCCGCCGGGCGCAGGCGCGGCTGCGGAATGCGCGCATGGGTTTTATCTTCCAGGGATACTTTCTTTTGCCGGAACTCACCGCCCTGGAGAATGTCCTCCTGCCCGCCATGATCGGCGGCACCAACGGACGCGAACGCCGCGAGCGCGCCGTCGAGAGCCTGCGCGAGGTCGGCCTCGGCGAACGCCTCCACCACCTGCCCCTAGAACTCTCCGGCGGCGAGCAGCAGCGCGTGGCCATCGCCCGTGCGCTCATCAACGATCCGAGCGTCATCTTCGCCGACGAGCCCACCGGCAACCTCGACAGCCGCGCCGGTGGTGCCGTGATGGACCTCCTGCTGGCCCTCGTGCGCGAGAAACGCAAGACGCTCCTGGTCGTCACGCACGACCTGCACCTGGCCGCGCGGGGCGACCGCACCCTGGAAATGCGCGACGGCCTGCTGGGAGACAACGTGCCGCCGCTGCCGGCAGCATGACGACGGGTGAGGGACGGCTGGGCCACAAAGCGACTTCCCGTCTTGCGCGGGCGGTCAAATCGGCCAATCGTTGAGAACCCCGTCCGCCCGTGCGGCCGACCCCTTGCATCGTTCCCATGAAAATCCACATCGACGGCCAACTCCTCGACGAAGCTGACGCCAAAATC
>CAZZYS010000354.1:0-4516 GCA_964658285.1 uncultured Verrucomicrobiota bacterium | reverse complement strand
ATCAGGAAGTGCTCGTGCGGAACCTCTTCATGTCGGTGGACCCGTACATGCGCGGCCGAATGAATGAGGGAGAGTCCTACGTTCCACCCTTTGAAATCGGCAAGGCCCTCGACGGTGGGGCGGTCGGCGAAGTCATCGAGTCGCGTTCCAACGACCTCAAGCCGGGAGATGTCGTCACGTCCAGTTTCGGTTGGCGCGAAGCATTCGTTGCTTCACCAAACGATCTGCACCAAGTCAGCCGCAACGTCGACTCGCTCTCGGTTTACCTCGGTGCGCTTGGCATGACAGGCATGACCGCCTGGGCGGGGTTAAATCTGGTGGAGGTCAAAGCTCCTGACGTTGTCTTTATTTCCGGAGCCGCCGGAGCGGTCGGCAACGTGGCCGGACAACTGGCGAAACTGCGCGGCTGCCGTGTGATCGGCTCGGCTGGCTCCGCAGAGAAAATCGATTTCCTCCTGAACGAATGCGGGTTCGATGCAGCGTTTAACTACAAGACTGCTTCCATTCTCGACGAACTAAACTCGGCCGCTCCCGAGGGGATCGACGTTTACTTCGATAACGTCGGCGGCGCATCGCTTGAAGCGGCTTTGTCGGCGTTGCGTGCGCATGGGCGAATCATCGCCTGCGGTGGCATCTCCGGCTACAACGACGAGGGGCGGCGGCCCGGCCCCTCTAACTTGTCAAAAATCACCGCCAAGCGGTTGACGATGCGAGGCTTCATCGTGACCGATTCGATGGACCGGCGGAGCGCGTTTGACGAGGAAGTCGGCGGCTATTTCCGAGCAGGCAAACTGAAGAGCAAAGAGACGGTCGTGGACGGACTCGATCATGCGGTAGACGCCTTCCTCGGACTCTTCGCTGGAAACAACGTTGGCAAGATGGTGGTGAAGTTAGTCTGAGGCACACCGCTGCCTAACATCGAACATCATGGACCTTGATCTCGCTCATGCTAAAGCCGAGCACATTTACAATTTGATCAACGGCCTCGTCGCTCCTCGCCCGATTGCCTGGATCACGACTCTGAATTCAGTCGGCCAACTCGATGCCGCGCCCTTCAGCGCCTTCAACTACATGGGCATGGACCCACCCATCGTAGCTGTCGGTATCGCCAACCGCCCCGGCCCCGGACTCGTGCCGAAGGAAACCGCGCAAAACATCCGGCGCACGGGTGAGTTCGTGATTAACGTGGTAAACGAGGCGGTCGCGGAGGCCAGGAACTGCAGCGCCATCGAGTTTCCCGCTGAGATCAAGCCACTGGAAATAGCCCGCCTGAAGACTGAGCCGTCCCTGGTCGTGAAGGTTCCTCGCCTCGCGGCGTCTCCCGCAAGTTTGGAATGCCGGGAGCTGACGACGATGGAGTTCGGCCGCACGCGGATCGTCCTTGGCCAGGTCGTGGCGATCCACGTCAAAGACGAATTCGTCGATCCCGCCGGCCCATACATTCGAGCCGAGGATCTCCATGCCATCGGGCGCATGAACGGATTAGGCGCGTACGTCAAAACGCGGGACTCGTTCCTGCGCATCCTGAGATTGACCTATGCGCAGTGGCAGCAGCAGGGCGGAAATCAACCGGATGTCCCGGCGGCAGAACATTCTCCTTCGTCCCTGTGATTTTGAACTTTGGCTTACGCAAGAACACACCCTAATGGACCTAACCCACTTTACCGAAAAATCTCACGAGGCGTTGGTTGCAGCGCAAAGCATCGGCGCTCGCCTCCAGCATCAGAGCGCGGATGTTGAGCATCTCATGCTCGCCCTGCTCGAAGCGGAGGGCGGACTCGTGCCCAGCCTGTTTGAAAAGGCAAAGATCGCTCCTGATCTGCTGCGGTCCAAGGTCGAGGCGGAACTTGCCCGCATCCCGCGCGTATCCGGCGATACTGCGTCCGGCCAGGGCATCCACGTCACCCAGCGTCTCAACAAGCTGCTCGTCATCGCGCAGGATGAAGCAAAGAAGCTCAAGGACGAATACGTGAGCGTCGAGCATCTCGTGCTCGTCATGTTCGACGAACCGGCCAGCACCGGAATCGGCAAGATTTTCAAAGCCCTGCAAATTCGGCGCGATGATTTTCTCAAAGCGCTCACCGAAGTGCGCGGCAACCAACGCGTGACGAGCGCCAATCCCGAGGCCACCTACGAGGCGCTGGAAAAGTACGGGCGCGATCTGACGAAGATGGCGCAACAGAACAAGCTCGATCCAATCATCGGCCGGGATGCGGAAATCCGCCGGTGCATCCAGGTGCTCTCGCGACGCACGAAAAACAATCCGGTGCTGATCGGAGAACCGGGTGTGGGCAAGACCGCCATCGTCGAAGGCCTCGCGCGCCGCATCGTCGCGGGCGACGTGCCCGACAGCCTCAAAGACAAGCGCCTCATTTCGCTCGACCTCGCCGCCATCATTGCCGGGGCAAAATTTCGGGGTGAATTCGAGGAACGCCTCAAAGCCGTACTCCAGGAGGTCGTCAAGTCCGAGGGGCAAGTGATCCTCTTCATTGATGAAATTCACACGATGGTCGGCGCGGGTGCCGCCGAGGGTTCGATGGATGCCGGCAACATGCTCAAGCCGATGCTCGCCCGGGGCGAACTCCACTGCATCGGTGCGACGACGTTGGAAGAACACCGTAAGCACATCGAAAAAGACGCTGCCCTCGAACGGCGTTTTCAGCCGGTCTTAGTCAATGAACCGAGCGTTGAGGATACCATCTCCATTCTGCGCGGCCTGCGCGAACGCTACGAACTGCACCATGGGGTGCGCATCCAGGACGGCGCGCTCGTCGCTGCGGCACAGCTTTCTCATCGTTACATTTCGGACCGTTTCCTGCCGGACAAAGCCATCGACCTGATCGACGAGGCCGCAGCCAAACTGCGCACCGAGATGGAATCCATGCCCGAGGAACTCGAAGGGCTGGAGCGGCGTCTGATGCAGCTCGAAATCGAGCGTGAGGCGTTGCGCCGCGAGAAGGACAAACCGAGCAAAGAGAGGCTCAAGGCACTGGAGAAGGAGCTTGCGGAAATCAAGAGCCAGCGCGATGCCCTGAAGGCTCGTTGGGAGGGCGAGAAACGCTCGCTCGTGGAGATCCAGAAACTGCGCGAAACGATTGAGCAGGACCGCACCGAGATGGAACAGGCCCAACGTCGGGGCGATCTGCGCCGCGTGGCCGAATTGCAGTACGGCACCATTCCCGACCGCGAAAAACAGCTCAAGGAACTCGAAGTCAAAGCTGACGGAAAAGAAGGCCAGTTACTCCAGGAAGAAGTCACCCCGGAGGAGATCGCCGACGTGGTTTCGCGCTGGACGGGCATCCCGGTCAGCCGCCTGACCGAAGGCGAAAACGAGAAGCTGCTGCGGCTCGACAAAATCCTGCACGAGCGCGTCATCGGCCAGGATGAGGCCGTCGAAGCCGTGGCCGACGCCGTCATCCGGGCGCGTTCCGGTCTCAAAGATCCGAAGCGCCCCATCGGCTCGTTCATCTTCCTCGGACCCACCGGGGTAGGGAAGACCGAGCTTGCCCGCGCACTTTCCGAATCCCTCTTCGACAGCGAGGACAACATGATCCGCTTGGACATGAGCGAGTACATGGAAAAGCACGCGGTCGCGAGGCTCATCGGCGCGCCTCCGGGTTACGTCGGCTACGAAGAAGGCGGTCAGCTCACCGAGGCCGTGCGGCGCAAGCCGTATTCAGTCGTGCTCTTCGACGAGGTGGAAAAGGCGCACCAGGATGTTTTCAACGTGCTGCTGCAAATTCTCGACGACGGCCGTCTCACCGACAGCCAAGGGCGCACGGTCGATTTCAAAAACGCTCTGATCATCATGACCTCCAACATCGGCAGCCCGGTGTTGATCGAGAACGCGAGCGACACGGGCGAGATCGCCGAGGACGCGCGGAACAAAGTCATGGCGGCGTTGCGCGCGCATTTTCGGCCCGAATTCCTTAACCGGGTGGATGACATCGTGCTCTTCCGGCCGCTCACGCTGGCCGAACTCAAGCGCATCGTCGATCTCCAGCTAAACCTGCTGCGCACGCGGCTCGCCGAACGCCACATCACGATTGATCTGACCGATGCCGCCAAAGAGCACATCGCCCGGGAAGCGTACGACCCCGTGTACGGCGCGCGTCCACTCAAGCGCTTTATTCAACGCCAGGTGGAAACCCCGCTTTCGCGCAGGCTCATCGCCGGCCTGATCACGGACGGCGATCACGTCACGGTGGAGTTGCAAGCCGGGGAATTGGTTTTCGGACCTACCGTGTTAAAGAAAGCGGCCTGACAAGTGCCCTCGGCTGACCTACCCGAATTTGGCTTCGATTGATCCAATATCCTCATGAATTCCAGACACCTGCCCGTTTTCATCGCCGTTGGACTCGGCTTATTGTGCATCGCGCCGCCAGTTGTCGCCGAGCGCGTGACCCAAGGCCAGCCTGTGGCACCGCTGACGCCACAGATCGAGCCGGGGCAATACGTGTGGCGACCAGAGGTGTCGCCGGCTGGTCCGGTCGTCATCGTCATTAGCTTGCCCGAG
>CAZZYS010000353.1:0-4518 GCA_964658285.1 uncultured Verrucomicrobiota bacterium | reverse complement strand
GAACCGTCCGGGTTGCGCAGGTATTCGCAGTTGCCGTGGTCGGCGGTGACGAGCGCCTTGCCGCCGAGTTCGAGCACGCGTTCGACGACCTGCTGCACGTCGTCGTCGATGGTTTCCACCGCCTTGATGGCCGCCTCGACGATCCCGGTATGTCCCACCATGTCGGGGTTGGCGAAGTTGAGGATCACCAGATCGTAGTCGGGGAGGTCCCGGAGGACTTCCGCCGTGACTTTTTCCGCGCTCATCTCGGGCTGGAGATCGTACGTGGCCACCTTGGGCGACGGGATGATCCGGCGATCCTCGCCGGAGAAAGGGGTTTCGATCCCGCCGTTGAAGAAATACGTGACGTGCGGGTATTTCTCGGTTTCGGCGATGCGAAGCTGGCGCTTGCCGGACTCGGCCACGACCTGCCCGAGAATCTTCTCCAGCGTCTGCGGTGGGAAAACGTGCGGGCAGTCGTAGCTCGCGTCGTATTGCGTGAGCGTCACGTAATGGACGCGCGGCCAGTGCGTGCGCTCGAAGCCCGTGAAATCCTCGTCCAGAAACGCCGCCGAAAGCTGCTTGGCGCGGTCGGAGCGAAAATTGAAGAAAAATACCACGTCACCGTCGTTGACGCGCGGTTCACCGGCGGCGGGCGGCGGGAAGATCATCGGCGGCAGAAACTCGTCGGTCGTCCCCGCGTCGTACAGCGGCGCGACGGCGTCGGTCGGGTCGAGGGCGCAGACGGTGCCCTTGCCGCCGACGATGGCGTCCCAGGCGAGTTTGGTGCGTTCCCAGCGGTGGTCGCGGTCCATCGCAAAGTAGCGACCGATCACCGTGACGACGCGCGCGCCGGTGCCGACGAGCGCGCCTTCGAGTGTTTCGAGGTAGCCGACACCCCCGGTCGGCGACGTGTCCCGGCCATCGGTAAAGGCGTGAATGAGGATTTCCCGGACCCCGGCGGCGTGGGCGATCTTGGACAACGCCACGAGATGGCCCACGTGGCTGTGGACGCCGCCGTCACTGACCAAGCCGAGGAAATGCAGCCGCCGGCCAGGCTGGCTCGCCTTGGCAAACGCTTCCTTGATGACCGGCATCTCCGCCAGCCGCGCTTCCGCGATGGCCTTGTCGATGCGCGTGAGGTCCTGGTAAACGATGCGGCCCGCGCCGAGGTTGAGGTGGCCGACTTCCGAGTTGCCCATCTGCCCCTCGGGCAACCCCACGTCCAGGCCACTGGCGCTCAGGCGTCCGTGCGGATACGCGGCGAGCAGATGGTCATGGAACGGGGTGTGGGCAAGCACGGTGGCGTCGCCGTCCTGTTCGGCCCGGAGCGGGCCGTGGGGATTGATCCCCCAGCCGTCGCGAATGATGAGGATGACGGGTGCTGCCATAAATCGGAGAATATCGTCGGTGGTACGTGCTGACTTCTGTGGCCGGCGGGTGGCGGACGACCCGGTGAGCCTTGGAACGGATACGGCTAGCGGGTCGGATGCCCGGGCCGAAGAGCAAAACGCCTCGGTTCTGCTCCTTTTGCCTTTTGCCTTCCGTCTTTTGCCTTCATTCTTCCGCCGCCGTGAGACAGCGTAATTATCTCCTAGCCCTCGTCCTGCTGGCGCTCTTCGCCGCGTCAGGTGTCTGGTATTTCCACGCCTTTGTCCAGCCGAAGAAAGCCTTCGGCATCATCGTGTTCGTCGGCGAGGGGATCGTCACGAGCAAACTGACCGCCGCCCGGCTCTACGACGGCGGCGCGGGCCACCGGCTCGCTATCGACGGGCTGCCGCACACCGCGCTCCTGAGCACTTCGGCTGCGGATTTCGCCGTGCCCGACTCCGCTGCCGCCGCCAGCGCGCTCGCCTGCGGCACCAGGGTCAACCACCGCGCGCTCTCGACCGATCCCACGGGGCGGCAGGTCATCAACCTTCTGGAAGCCGCCGCCGCCTCGCACCGCGCGACGGGCCTCGTGACCAACGGCAGCCTGACGGACTCCACGCCGGCGGCGTTCTACGCGCACACGGCCGACTGCCGCGACCGCGAACCCCTCGCCGCGCAACTTCTCGGACCATCCATGCCCCAGGTCGTCCTCGGCGGCGGCGGCGGCGATTTCCTGCCGGCCCACACGGGGGGGCGGCGGCGCGACGAACGCGACCTCACCCTGGACGCGGCGAACAAAGGGTACATGCTCCTGCGCACGGCGGCCGATCTCCAGGCGACGCTCGGCCGCGGTCCGGCGCGCTTGTTCGGACTCTTCGGCCACGACGCCCTCCCCTTCCGCGACCAACTCCAGGCGGGCGGCGTGGCGAGCCCCACTTTGCCGGAAATGGTCGCCGCCGCCATCGACACGCTCCAGCGGCAGCAAAACGGGTACGTCCTGGTGGTGGACGCCGGGCTCATCGAACGCGCCTCGCTCGAAAACCAGGGCGAGCGCGCCTTGCAGGAATTGATCGAACTCGACCGCGCCGTGGCCGTCGCCCTCCAGTACGCGGGACCGCAGAGCCTCGTCGTCGTCGCCGGCGGACAGGCCACCGGCGGCATGGCGCTCAACGGTTATCCGTTGCGGCAGGACCGGGGAGTGTCGCTCCTCGGCGGGATCAACGCCTACGGGTTCCCGTCGATCACCTGGGCCACCGGCCCCGCCGGTCCCGTGCCGAACGCCTCGCCGCCGATGGCTCCGGCAGCGTATTATTCGCCGTACGCGGCCAATGTCGCCGACGATGCCGTGGCGGCCGGTTCAGGCCCGGGTTCGGAGGGGTTGCAGGGGTTCAAGGAAAACACGTTCGTCTTCGAGCTGATCCACTCGCAGCTCTAACTCTGCGACGCGAACACCGCCGCCGGGTCCTTCGCCGACGCCTTGCCCGCCATGATCCAACCGAAGCGGCTGATGAACGAGCCGACGATGAACGTCGCCGCCGCGAACGGCACCAGACCGAACGCCCGCAACACCAGCGACAGCGGTCCCGTGAGGATTTCCGCCGTCTTTAACATCCGGCCCGACGTGCCCTCGTGCACGGTGCGGTCGGCCGCGCCGTGTTTTTTGAACAACACGAGCCACAGGACCGTTTCCACCGCGATGGCCAGCCAACTGATGGCGTTGAGCGGTCCGATGCGGTGGCCAAGGAGTTCGAGGATGCCCGCCGCCGAGCCGAGCCCCGCAATGCCGAAATGCAGCGGCAACAGCGTGCGGTGCGTGTGCCACGCGGGCACCGCCGTCGCCCCGATGAGGACGCCCGTGTAAGTTGCCAGCAGCATCCCCGACAATCCCGAGATCACGACCAGCCCCACCACCGCCACGTGCAGCAGCGTCGTCCAGATTCCGTCGGGAACGATGTGCCAGGCAGACAGTTCCATCGCCAGCGCGCCCGGGATGACGGCGATACCGAACGGGGTCAGGATGTAGACCCCCATCGACATGGCCGACCGCGGCTTGAAGACCCGCAGCATGTTCAGGAACAACAGGGGACGCCCGAGGTCCATGACGAGCAGGATCGGGGTCAGGAGGCCGCCGACCGCCGCGATCCACATCGCCGGACGCGTGATTTCCAACCGACCGAGGAAGACCGTTGCCATCGCGATGACCGCCGCCATGCCGGCCGCGCCGCCGATGAAAAAGTAGAGGGGGATCTCCCACGTCCACACCGGCGGCTTGATGGCGGGCATCCCGTAGTAACCCGTTTTGCCGGCGTTGTCCTCGCTCGGGCCGATGCGCGTGTTCGGCTGGTTGACGGGGATTGGGCCGCCGGCCACGTCCACGCCGCGCCCCTCCACGCGGCCGTCGGCGTGCGCCTGGCGGCGGAGGAGTTCGAGGCGTTGCTCGAACGCGGGATCGTGGACCTTGGGCACGGGTGGGAGAGGTTAAAGAAACTTGAACGCCGCCAGCGCCGCCAGCACGGCCCCGATGGCCGTGGCGAACGCGCTGGTCCAGGCCGCTCGCAGGTAGATCGTCGGCACCTGTGGTTTGGACGGCAGGCCATATGCTTCGGGTTCGCCGAGCAACAGGAAAAATGCGTGGATGCCGCCGACACTCGTGTCCTGCGGATCGTAGTTCTGCGCGTCGGGATAACCGGTGGCCCGCAGATGGGCCACCCGCTTTTCCGCGAACGGGCGCAGTTCGTCCAGCGGCCCGAACAGGATGCTCTCCGTCGGGCACGCCTTCGCACAGGCAGGCACCATGCCGCTCGCCTGCCGGTCGTAACAGAACGTGCATTTGAACGCGCCGCCCGCGTCCTTGAGCGGCTTCTTGCGCCGGTCGATGACGCCGAACGGACAACCCACCACGCAGTACCCGCAGCCGTTGCAAATGTCGTTCTGCACGAGCACGCTGCCGACCTCCGTGCGGATGATGGAGCCGGTCGGGCAGGCTTCCAGGCAACCGGCGTTCTCGCAGTGCTTGCACACGTCCGAGAGGAAAATCCAGCGGAACGGGTCCTCGTGCGCGGTGAGGTCGGAGAGGATGTCACCCGACATCGGGCCAGCCAGTTGCTTGCCCCGCGCGCGGTCCTGCTCGACGAACAGGACGTGCCGCCACGTCGAGGCTCCGAGCGC
>CAZZYS010000352.1:0-4548 GCA_964658285.1 uncultured Verrucomicrobiota bacterium | reverse complement strand
CCCTGCTCAAGCCCAGCGACACCCTCGCCAGCAAGATCGCCAACAACTTCGCCGGGGCGGACCCCGACCAGATTCCCGCGTTGATCGCCGCCGGTTTCGTGCTCTTCGCGGTGACGATCCTCGTGAACATCGTCGCCCGTCTCCTCGTCGGCTCGATGGCGAAGGGTGCCTCGGGCGGCGTGCATTAGCGCGACCCCGCCTACCTCATCCGATCATGTCCACCGCGACCTTGCCCGCCGCCCCGCCCGACGCCGGAAACCCGGCGGCTCCGCGCGGGCGTGTCTCGGACGGCCGACGGCGCTGGCGCAAAGCCAAGAGTGGGTTTGCCGCCACGCTTTCGTGCATCAGCGCGCTGATCGTCATCGCGCCGTTGGGGCTGGTGTTCGGCTACCTGCTGGTTAAAGGCGCGGGCTCGCTGAACTGGGATTTCTTCACGAAGCTGCCCGCCCAGCCGACGACCGATTACAGCGCGATGTTCGACGAACCAGCCGCCGACACGCCCGCACCCGCGCCGGGCAGCAGCGAAGCAACACCCGCGACGGACGCCCCGGCCCCGGTGGCCGCGCCCGCAGCGACCCCGCCGGCCGCCGTCGTCCACAGCGGCGTCGCCAACTCCATCGTCGGCACGTTCGTGCTCATCGCCATCGCGGCGGTGTTCGGCGTGCCCGTCGGCGTGCTCGGCGCACTGTATTTGAGTGAATATGCCACGGCGCGCGTCGCCACGACCGTGCGCTTCGGCGCGGACGTGCTCAATGGCGTGCCGTCCATCGTCTGGGGCATCGTGGCGTACGCGCTGTTCATCCCGCCGGGCAAGGCGGTCGTCCACCTCGGTTACTCGGCGCTGGCAGCGGGGATCACGCTCGGCTTCATCATGATTCCGCTCGTCCTGCGGACCACCGAGGAAGTCCTCCGGCTCGTCCCGAACGGTTACCGCGAGGCCGCGCTCGCCCTGGGCATCTCCGAGTGGCGCATCAGCCTCTTGATTGTCGCCAAGACCGCTTCCAAAGGCATCGTCACCGGCGTGCTCCTGGCCGTCGCGCGCATCGCGGGTGAAACCGCTCCGCTGCTCTTCACCGCGCTGGGCAACGAGGGTTGGTCCAAGGGCCTGCTCCAGCCTATCGATTCGCTGCCGTGGCGCATCTACAAGTTCGGCAGCCAATCCTCCGACCCGGACCAGAACCGCCAGGCGTGGGCCGCCGCGCTCGTGCTGATCGTGCTTGTCCTCGGCCTGAACCTCGCGCTACGCTTCCTGACGCGCGAGCGCATCGTCAAACGGGCGGTTGCCGCGCAGGCCAGAGCCACTCTTGCCACCGCCGCGCCGCCGACGGCCGCCGCCTGAGAACCACCTGCTTTTATGCCGCCTACCGCCGCCCAGCCCGGCCCCGCCGCCGCCGTCTCGTCCCCGTCTTCCGCGCCCGCGAACCCGCCGGTGACCGCCGCCGAGCTGCCGGCGTTCGACGCGACGAAGGTTTCCATTTACTACACGGCCAAACCGGCCGTGCAGGAGGTGAGCATCCAGATCCCGGCGCGTTCGGCCACGGCCATCATCGGCCCGAGCGGCTGCGGCAAATCGACGTTTTTGCGCTGCCTCAACCGGATGCACGAACTCGTCCCCGGCGCGCGGATGGAGGGTACCATCCTGCTCAACGGCGACGATCTCTACGGCCCCAAGATCGACCCGACCGTCGTGCGCCGCCGCGTGGGCATGGTGTTCCAGAAGTCGAACCCGTTCCCGACGATGAGCATCAAGGAGAACGTGCTCGTCGGCCTCAAGCTCAACGGCGTGCGCGACCGCGCGTACCTGCAAGAGCGCTTGGAGACCAGCCTGCGCCTGGCAGCCTTGTGGGACGAAGTGAAAAACGACCTCGACCGGCCCGGCGTCAGTCTTTCGGGCGGCCAACAGCAGCGGCTCTGCATCGCGCGGGCCATCGCGGTGCAGCCGGAAGTTCTCCTCATGGACGAACCCGCCAGCGCTCTCGACCCCATCGCCACCGCCAAGATCGAGGACCTCATCCACCAGCTCAAGCGCGAGTACACCATCGTCATCGTTACGCACAACATGCAGCAGGCGACGCGCGTGGCCGACCAGACGGCGTTTTTTTACCTCGGCAAACTCGTGGAATTTGCGCCGACGCGCGACCTGTTCAACAACCCGCGTGAGAAGCAGACCGAGGCTTACATCACCGGGCGATTCGGATAAAAAATGATTGAAACTCCGACAACGCAACCCGTCGTCCTGGTCGTGGACGACGAGCCGGACGTGGTCGATCTCGTGCGCTACCGGCTGCGTGGCGCGGGCATGTCGGTGATCGTCGAAGGCGACGGCCTGAGCGCCCTGCGCACCGCGCGCGAACGCCGCCCCGACCTGATCGTGCTCGACCTCATGCTGCCGCAGATGCACGGAGAGGAGGTCTGCCGCCAGTTGCGCGCCGACCGCGACACCGCCACTATCCCGATCCTGATGCTCACCGCCAAGGGCGATCCCGCCGACCGGATCGCGGGCCTGGAGGTGGGCGCGGATGATTACCTGGGGAAACCCTTCAGCCCGCGCGAACTGATCCTGCGCGTGGAGGCCATCTTGCGGCGTGCCCGCGCGGCCGAGGAACGGCGCGAGGCGACCCTGGAGGTGGACGGTTTCCGCGTCAACAAAGGCGATTTCGAGGTCACGCTGGACGGGCGCAAGCTCGATCTGACGACGACCGAGTACAAGCTGTTGTGCCTGCTCATCGAACGGCGTGGCAAGGTGCTCACCCGCGACGCGCTGTTGACGGACGTGTGGAACTACACCGCCGCCATCGACACCCGGACCGTGGACACGCACGTCCGCCGCCTGCGTGAAAAACTCGGCCCCGACCACTCCGCGCGGATTGAAACCGTGCGCGGGGAGGGGTATCGGTTCACCACGGGTTAGAGAGGCAATGCGAAAGGGAAAAGGGTCTCCGCGTTTGCCCGACCGCGTGCGATGATGACCATTCTCCTCCTCGGCAGCGCGGCGCTCATCGTGGCCTGCTGGGTGCACGCCCGCTGGGTGCGGCCGTTGCGCCGGTTGCGTGCCGCGCTCGAAGTCCTCGCCGACGAGGACATGGAGGTCGAGGTCGAGGGTTCGGGCGACGAGACGACGGTGCATCTCCGCCGCATCGCCGGGCGGCTGCGCGGCGCGAACGCGCGGGCCAGCGAGGAAAGCCTCAATCTCCAGGCCGTGCTCGGCAGTCTGAGCGAAGGCGTGCTCATCATCGACCTGCAAGAGAAAATCCGCCTGGCCAACCGCGGCTTGCAGGAAATGCTGGACCTGGCCAACCCGCCGCTGAACCGCTCGCTGCTGGAAGTCCTGCGGCACCACGAGGTGCGCGAGGCCGCCCAGCGCACGCTGCTCGCGGGTGAGTCGTGTTCGCTGGCGCTTTCGCTGACCGTCCGCCGGCGGGACGGTCAGTACGGGGCGCGTCATTTCCAACTGACCACCGCACCGATCACCCCGGCCGGACTGCCGGGACCGGTCGGGGCGATTGCGGTGTTGCACGACATCACGCAACTCAAGAACCTGGAGAACGTCCGGCGCGAGTTCGTCGCCAACGTCTCGCACGAACTCCGCACGCCGCTGTCGATCATCAACGGCTACCTGGAAACGATGCTCGAACCCGACGCCGACGACGACCCGGAGACGGTCCACCGGTTCCACGAGACGATGTGGAAGCACGGTCAGCGCCTTCGGCTCATCCTCGACGACCTGATGACGCTCGCCCGGCTCGAAAGCCCCGAGGCGGCCGGCGCGCTGCAACTCGGTCCTGTGTCGCTGCGCCTGTGCGTGGAAGGCGTCGTGGATCGCCTCGTCCCGGTGGCCACCGAACGCCACGCGGCGGTGCGGGTGGAGATCCCCGATGATCTGCCGGACATCGACGCCGACGCCCATCAACTCGACCAGGTGTTTTTCAACCTGCTCGACAACGCGTTGCGGCACGCCGCGCCGCCGTCGCAAAACGGCCACGGCACGGGCGGACCGGAGATCGTCGTCCGGGCGAGGGCGGACGCCGACGGCGGGCGCTCCATGCATCTCACCGTTGCGGACAACGGTCAGGGCATTCCGCTGACGGACCAACCGCACGTTTTCGAGCGTTTCTACCGGGTGCACAAGGACCGGTTCCGGCAGTCGGGTGGGACGGGGCTGGGTCTTTCCATCGTCAAGCACATCGTCCGTGCGCACGGGGGGGACGTGTCGGTGGAGAGCGTGCCCGGCAGCGGGGCGACGTTCCACGTCCGGTTGCCGGTCAGCCAGGGCGTGCAGGGTTCGTAAAGGAGAGAGGTGGGAAGGGAGAGGTGGATGGCGCTCTCCGAGCGGCATTGGTTTACTCCACGCCGCAGGCGTCTGACTTTTTAGGCGGCTATGCCGCGAATGGGACCAATGCCGCTCGGAGAGCGCCATCCACCCCGGACGCTCTGTCTCCGCTCACGGCGGAACACGTGCCGTCCACCCGTGCGCCGATACATCCCTCGGCTAGAGCGTTTTGCGCTGAGTCGTGGCCGTTCTTTTGTCCCGGAGGGACCGCGGAGATT
>CAZZYS010000351.1:0-4617 GCA_964658285.1 uncultured Verrucomicrobiota bacterium | reverse complement strand
CGACCGGCGCGGGCGACGTATTTGATCCCGGCGTAATCGAGCGAGAGTTCGCTGCCCGCATCCGCTTCCAGCTCCAGCACCGTGTAGGCTTGCACGAGATGCTCCGTCGTGAACTCGAGCTTCTGGTTGGCCGCCAGCGTCACGGGAAACGAGCGGGGCGGAGCGAGCTTCATGTTCACCTCGGTTTCCCGGAGCAACGGGATGCGGCGCGCGGAAAGCGGCCCCCACGGATGGCCATCGATCCTGGCGGCGTTCTTCCAGGCGTGATCGTCGTAACCGGGCTGCGTCCAGTCGCCGTCCTCGGCCCGCGCATCGATCTGGTCTTCGGTGTTGCCCCAGTCGATATGGGCATTTTGGTAGCGCGTCCGGTCGCTCCACTTCCACGCAGCATCGCTGACGAGCAGCGGGTCGCCGCCGCCCGCGTCGAGGCGGGCGGTGAGGCCGGGAACGTGATGACGCATTTTCCCGTTGCTGCCGTCGGCCATCACGAGCACGACGAGCGAGTTATTGCCGGGCTGCAAAAACCGGGACACTTCCATCGAATCGTACTCCGGCCCGGTCGGCTCGAAGCGCGCCGGTCCCCGCGACACGTACCGGCCGTTGATCCATACGAGGTAGCGCGCGTCCGCGAACAGATGAAGGGCGGCTTGGCGCAAAGTCCCCGGCAGGTTGAAACTCCGGCGGAAGGCCACGAACTGCGACTGTGGTTTCGCGTTCGCCCAGACCATCGTTTGCTGGAGGGACGCTCCGACGGTGTCCGCCGTCGGCGCCAGCGGACTGGAAACCGGCTCGCCCGAGGCGAGCGCTCCGCCGGCGAGGGCGGTGGTCAGGAAAAAGAAAAGGACTTTGGGGTTCATGGGAGATCGGCTTTCAAGCAAAAGGTCCAGACTGCTATCTGAGGGTCGAAGCACCGTAAAAACTGTTCACCGTGCGTATCCATTCCTGCGCGAGGAGATAGTGTCCCTGGTAATCCGGGTGGATGCCGTCCCAGAGCCAATACTGCGCGGGAGCCTTCGCGCAGGCGGCGTCGAGGATCGGCTGGAAACGCACGACCGGCGCGTGGTATTTCGCGGCCAGTTTTTCCACGATTTGCGCGCGCTGCCTCACGTCGGCCTGCCAACCGTTGAGATTGTTCTTGAAATTGCCCACCGGCAAGGTGAACGGCGCGCACAGGACCAGGCGCGCGGACGGCAGCGCGGCCACGGTGCCGGCCAGGAGCTTGTCATAGGTTTGCTCGAAGTCGGCCATCGGCGTGTGCGCCTGGCTGTCGTTGATCCCGATGAGGATGCTGACGATGGTCGGTTTGAGCGCGATGACGTCCGCCTGCCAGCGCGCGGCCATGTCGCCGAGCTTTTCGCTGCCGACCCCGCGGTTGAGAAACGCGAGGTGGCGTTCGGGAAGCTGCGCGCCGAGTTGGCCGGAGATCATGTAGACATAATCCTGACCCATGGTGTGGTTATGGTCGTCGCCGGAGCGCGACCGGCCGCCGTCGGTGATCGAGTCCCCCTGGAAGACGATCACGTCATTTTGATGGAATGCGGGCAGCGAATCAGCCGCGCGGACCGTCGTGAACGCCGAAACCGCGGCCAGCAGGGGCAGCGAACAGAGGAAGGTTTTTGTGGTCATGAAAATCGGACGACCGTGAGTTTGCGCGGGCCCGTCAGGGAGTCGGGAACAGGCGCACGAGGACGACGCCGTGCGCCGGGACGCTGGTCTTGAACCCGTTCTCGAAGATACCCAGGTTCTGCTGCCGCCACAGGTCGCGCACACGCTGTTTGCCCGTGAGCTTCAGATCGGTCCAGCGGGCGGTCGTGGTGGCTTCATCGTCGGAGCGGTTGAACAACCCGACGGCGACCGTACCGTCCGCGAGCGGCTTCGCGTACACGTCGAGGTTGTCCTGGGTGGCGACGCGTGTGCCCTGTTTGCAAAGCAGGTCCTGATCGACCTCCAGCACCTCGTCGTTGGCCAGCAGGCCGAGGGTGAAATCGTCGAGTTTTCCCAGGTCGCAGCCGATGAGCAGCGGCGCGCCGAGCAGGCAATACAGGCTGACGTGCGTGTACTGTTCGTCGGGCGAGAGCTTGCTCGGGTGCGGACTCCCCCACCCGACCTGGCCGACGATGAGCATGTCGCTGTCGTTATAATGGCCGGGACGCTGGAACGGCGCCCACTTGTCCTGGTTGAAGCCGATGCTGCTCATGCTGCCCCAGCTATCGTTGATGTCGCCGGTCGTGCGCCAGGCGTTGGCGTGGGCGCCCAACTCACCGATGATGCCGAAGACGTTGCCCGCCGCATTATTCGAGAGGCTGTAGACGACATCGCGGCCCGAGGCGCGCAGGGCATTCTCCATCTCGCGGGTGTTAGCCACGTCCACGGGACCCCAGTCGTACTTCAAGTAATCGACGCCCCACGCGGCCCACTGCCGGGCGTCGTTGGTCATGAAGTGGTATTTCGCCACGTCGAAGGGGTAGCTGTGGTCGTTTCTGCCCGCGTTGAGGTTCGCCGCGGGGTCCCGTTTGCCCTCGGGATTGTTCGCCGAACCACCCAGGCGGCGGCCGTACGAGGCGGCCCAGGGCGTTGAGTAGATGCCCGTCTTCAGGCCGAGGCCGTGAACCGTGGCAAGGAGCGCCGCCATGTCGGGAAAACGCTTCGTGTCCGGCTGGATCGCGTTGAACGGGCCGCCGCGTTCGCCCTGCCAAGTGTCGTCGATGTTGACGTAGGTCCAGCCGTGTTGATCCAGGCCGGAGGCGACGAGGGCGCGGGCAGAGCGCAACACCTTGTCGGCATCGACCTGTTCACCCCAGCAGTTCCAGGAGTTCCAGCCCATCGGGGGCGTCAGCGCGATTTCGTCGCCGACGACAATGCGGAAAGGTTTGGCCGACGCGCCGAGGGAGTTACTGGCGCGCAGCGTGACACGGTACTCGCCGCGCTGGGAGAGCACGCCCGTGATGCGGCCGGTCGCCGGGTCGAGACGCAAGCCAGCCGGCAGCCCGTCCGCCGCGAAGGCCAGCGGACGCGTGCCGGTGGCCGGGATGCTGTAGAGAAACGGACGGCCGGGCCGCACTCCGAAGACGACTGGACCGTTGACGCGCGGCGCGGGCGCGGGCTTCGGGGTCAAGATGACGGCGGGGTGCGGCGGCACGGGGATCGTGCGGGGCGGCGCGCCGGTGAATTCGATGGCCGCATCCGCCCAGTCCGCGTGGTCGGAGGAAATGCCGTCGCCGCCGTCGTGCACCGCGAGGACCAGCACGGAGACGCCGCGCAGATCGACGCTCACCTCCTTCGCGGCGTCCCCCCCGCGCATGAGGCCGCTCGTCCACAGGCGTTTGCCATCGCCCCTGACCTCGAAGACGACGCTGCCGTTGGTTCCGGTGTCGGAATCCACTCCGACCGAGGCAGTGAAGCGTGTCGCCTCCTTTTTCAGGTCGATCCAAAGCAGGCTGCTGGCGTGGGTGCCGACGCCTGTCTGGAAAGCGTGTCCGGCGATGCTCAGCGGATGCTTTTCCACTGAGACATTCACGCCCGGCCGGCCGTATTCCTGCTCCATCGGCGCGAGGTCGAGGCTGGAAAGAGGGACCGTGGCGGCAGGCGACCACGCAACGGATGAAAACAGCACCGCGACAAAAGGGAGGGAAGCGCGAGGGAACATGAGGGCATGGAATGCACGCGCGGGAACCATGATCGGTAGAAGCCACAACAAGGCCCGCGTGGTTTACCTGATGCAATATCCCTTCAAACACATGCCGGGAAGAGAATCGTCACTTAACCGTTTAACGAAAGCTCGCCTTGTCGCGGCCCACCGGCGCTGTTACGTCAAACCACCAGTGCGTTCGATGCGACCCGCGCATTGCCCCCGACAATCGATGGACCGCGCCGTGCCAGCTTCGCCGACGATCGACGCGCCTGTGCGCGGGCATCGCCGCTGGTGGCAATGGGGCGGAAGCTTCTTGACGGTCTCCATCCTCTTGCACCTGCTGCTCGGTGTGGGTGCGGTCTATCTGATCGTCCAGAAAATCACGTCGCGGGGCAAGGCGACGTTCACCGCGGCCTCTGCCCCATCCGCGCCGGCTGCCGCCAGCCGCGAGCACAAAGCGGCTGGATTAGCGCTGGGCGGCGGGACGGAAGCGGGCAATCCAAGTTTGGGACGCCCTGTTTCACTGTCGGACGCCGACCGTGAACTGCTCGGCAAACACCTGCCGCTGGAGTGTCTGCGAGGCCCCTCCTTCAAAAGCACTGCATCCAGCACGACGGACACCCTGTTCAACCACTAGTCGGTCTGCCTGTTTAACCTTTATCAATGAACGTCGAAAAATTCACCTTCGGGATGGGCGACCGCTTCGCCCGGCAGGGGCGCGCGCAACTTCGCGCCGTCGTGCAGGCGCGCGAGGCCGGCATCAACGTTTACCCGGTTTGGAACAAGTCCAACCGCGAGCACACGATCATCCACAGCCATCCCGACGACGTGCGCGCTGAAGCTGACGGCGCTGTGCGCGCCCTCGGCTGGAACGGTGCGTACTACGTGGACGCGGACCACATTGGGCTGAAGACCGTCGATGCGTTCCTCGCGGCGAGCGACTTCTACACGCTCGACGTGGCGGACTTCACCGGCAAGCCCGCCGA
>CAZZYS010000350.1:0-4626 GCA_964658285.1 uncultured Verrucomicrobiota bacterium | reverse complement strand
ACTCGCCAACAAGAGCGCCTACGGCAACGGCGCGTCGATCTTCACGCGTTCGGGCAAGGCGGCGCGGGAGTTCAAGCTGCGCGTGAAGGCCGGGATGGTGGGCATCAACATCGGCGTGCCCGCGTCGATGGCGTGGTTTCCCTTCAACGGTTGGGACGACTCGTTCTTCGGCGACCTGCACATGCAGGGCCGCGAGGGCGTGCAGTTTTTCACCCAGTTAAAAGTTACCACGTCGCGGTGGTTCAATTACGGCGAGGGCAGCATCTGGGCGGACAGGTGAGGCAGAATTTTTAGCCGCAAAAAGCGCAGAAGACGCAAAAGCCAGAAAAGCCGAGGAAATGTGAAGACCGCTGATCCGTCAAAAATCCCCTTTGCGATTTTTGCGCCTTTTTGCGGCTAAAAATTCTGTTCAATGAAGCTCGTCGAACCGATTCCCACGGAGACCGAATCCGGCCTCGAAGACTCCGACCTCTACAACGCCGACCTCGCCCCCGTGCCGGCCGCGCGCCGGACGTGGAGCGTGTGGAACTTCGCCGCACTGTGGATTTCCATGTCGGCGTGCATCCCGACGTACATGCTCGCCTCGTCGCTCATCGGCGGCGGCATGAACTGGTCGCAGGCCGTCCTGACGATCTTCCTGGGCAACCTCATCGTGCTGCTGCCGATGGTCCTCAACGCCCACGCGGGCACGAAGTACGGCATTCCGTTCCCCGTCTTCTGCCGGGCGGCGTTCGGCACGCGCGGGGCGAACGTCCCGGCGCTCCTTCGCGCGCTGGTGGCGTGCGGGTGGTTCGGCATCCAGACGTGGATCGGCGGCAATGCGATCTTCAAAATCCTCGGCGTCTTTTTTCCCGCGCTCGTCCACGCCCCGCCGCTGCCGGTGCTCGGGATCACGTTCGGTCAGTTGGCGTGCTTCCTGTTCTTTTGGGGAATCAACGTGTGGATCATTTACCGCGGGATCGATTCCATCCGGGTGCTGCTTTCCATCAAGGCCCCGCTGCTCATCTTCCTGGGGCTGGGGTTGCTCGGCTGGGCCTACGGGGCGGCGGGCGGGTTCGGGCCGATGCTCTCGCAGCCGTCGGCGTTCGACGCGGGTCAGCCGAAGGCGGGCGGGTTCTGGAAGTTTTTCGTCCCGGCGCTGACGGGGATGATCTCGTTCTGGGCGACGCTCTCGCTGAACATCCCCGATTTCTCGCGGTACGCGCGCACGCAGCGCGACCAGGTCGCCGGACAGGCGCTCGGGCTGCCGCTGACGATGGCGTTTTATTCGTTCATCGGCGTGGCGGTGACGAGCGCGACGACCATCATCTACGGCGAAATACTCTGGGACCCGGTCGATGTGCTCACGCGCTTCAAAAACCCGGTGGTGCTCGTCGTGGCGATGCTGGCGCTCTGCGTGGCGACCCTCGCTACCAATATCGCGGCCAACGTCGTCGGACCGGCGAACGATTTCGCGGCGCTCTCGCCCCGGCGCATTTCCTTTCGCACGGGCGGGCTCATCACCGGGAGCATCGGGATTCTCATCATGCCGTGGAAATTGGTGGCCGACCCGAGCGGCTACATCTTCACGTGGCTGGTGGGGTATTCGGCGTTGCTCGGGCCAATTGCCGGCATTTTGATCGCGGATTATTTTGTCGTCCGCCGCTGCCAACTCGACGCCGCCGCGCTCTACGCGCCGGGCGGGAAATACTCCTACACGAACGGCTGGTCACTCGCAGGCATCGGCGCTCTGGTCCTGGCCATCCTGCCGAATTTGCCCGGCTTCCTCGTCACGGTGAAGTGGCTCCCGGCCACGAGCGTACCCGCGTTCCTCGTGGCGGCGTACGACTACGCGTGGTTTTTAGGGTTTGTGGTGGCATCCGCTACATATTTGGTGCTGCGCAAGTTTGTTGCGCCCGCCGTCTCATAGAAAAACTCCGCTGGCGGGGAGAAAGCGTACTTTCCATGTTGACACCGTCTCGACCGTTCCCTAGAACTCCGGCCAGTCACTGGCTGATGCGTCGTTTGAACGGCGGAGGGAGAAGAATTGGGGGCAGTTCGGCAGTCACGAAATCGTCACACGTTGATGATGGCAGGTCGATCCGACAACCCGCAGCTTGGCGGCCCTTCGAGAAACATCCAGTTTGCGCGGAACCGACGAACGCCGAAGAAAACCCTCATCAACACAAAAAATCATGCTGAAGAAAACCCTGCTGCTCGTCACCGGAGCCGCGCTCGCCACCTGCCAGCCCATCCTTGCGGCGGAGTACGACTGGGCCAACACGGCGACTGATTTCGACGCCAAGACCAGCTACACGCAGGGCGGGACCGGCACCATCGCGGGGTCGAACGTCGCCTTTTTCAAGACGGCTCCTACCACGCAGCCGGCTCTGACCGCGAGCATCGCCGTTGGCGGCCTCAATTTTTCGGCAAGCGGATATGACATCACCGGGAGCGGGTTCTCGCTGACGCTGAACGGATATGGCACCAGTGCCACCGGGACCACGGCCAGCGCCGCCCCGGCCGTCTACTCATCGAGCACGGGAACGAACACTTTCGACGTTCCCGTGACGCTGACCTCCGGCAACGGCACGTCCACCTCCACGATCTACCAGACGGGCGCGGGCGGCACCACGGTCTTCAACAGCGCGGTCAGCGCCACGACGCCGGTCGCCATCAATATCGCCGCGACCGGGGCCGTCACGTTCAACGGCGACAACAGCGGTCTGACGACCGGCATCACCCTGACCGGGACCAACGTCACCGGCGGTGCGGCCACCCTGAACGTCGGCAGCAACACCGCCCTCGGCACCGGTGCGCTGATCTTCAACAGCAGCAACGCCACGCTCGCCGCGACGAACGGCGCGCGGACCATCGCCAACGTTCTCACCCTCTCGGGACCCGGCGTCATCGGCGGGACGAACAACTTCACCTTCACCGGTGCCGTCAATCCCTCGGCCAGCCAGACGCGCACGCTCACGGTGAACAACACCGGCCTGACGACTTTTGCCGGCAACGTGGCGACCTCGGACGCCGCCGCGACCACCACCAGACTGGCGCTCAGCGGCACCGGGAACATCACGATCACGGGCACCGTGGCGAACGGCGGCAGCACCGTCGGCGGACTGTCCTACAGCGGCTCCGGGATCCTGACGCTCTCCGCGCTGAACTCCTACAGCGGTGGCACCAGCGTCTCGGGCGGCAGCCTGGTGGCCACGGTGAACGGCGCGTTGGGCGGCGGCAACGTGACCATCGCCAACGGCATCATGCTGACCCTCTCCGCCGGGGTGACCAACGCCATCGCGGACACGGCCACGCTGACCCTCGGGTCCGTCGTGGGCACCAACGCCATCCTGGCCTTGAACGGGACCGCCGGCACCTCGCAGGAAACGGTCAATGCCCTGACCGTCAACGGCATCGGGATGGCGGCCGGCAAGTACGGCCCCATCGGGGACACCGCCGCGAATTTCCAACTGCCCAACATCACCGGCACCGGCGAATTGACGGTTTTGACGACGAGCACGGTTCCCGAGCCTTCCACCTGGGCGATGGCCTCGGTCGGCGCGGGCTTGCTCGGCTTGTCGATGCGGCGGTATCGTCGCCGTCAGGCCTGACGTTTCTCGCCGCCGGAGAGAGCCGCCTCCCGAGGGGCGGCTTTTTTGTTTCCGGGCAGCCCGGCCTCTCCTCCGCCAGGCAGCATAGGAATCGCTCGCCAGGACGCCAGGCAAACGTCTATCTTCCTCCGATGCAAGCCCCCACGCTGCCGCCCTTTGACCACACGCCCGCGCCCTACACCGGCCCTTCGGCCAAAGAGGTTCACCGGCTGCGGCGGGAGTTCCTCAATCCCGGGTTATTTCATTATTATCAGAAACCGTTGCTGCTCGTCGAGGGCCGCGCGCAGTATCTCTACGACGAAACCGGCCGCCGCTACCTCGACGCCATCGGCGGCATCGTCACGGTCGGCGTGGGTCATTGCCATCCGCACGTCGTGGCCGCCGCCAACCGCCAGAACGCCCTCCTCCAGCACGCGCCGACGATCTACCTGCACCCGAACATCGTCGAGTTCGCTCGTGACCTCGCCGCAAAAATGCCCGGCGACCTGAAGGCGTGCTATTTCGTCAACAGCGGTTCGGAGGCCAACGACCTCGCGCTGCTCATGGCCCGCGCGTACACGGGCAATTATGACATGATTGCCCTGCGCAACGCCTACCACGGCGGCAACAGCAGCGGCATGGGGCTGACGGCGCACTCGACGTGGAAGTTCAACGTGCCGCATTCCTTCGGTGTGCATCACGCGCTCGCGCCGGATCGTTACCGGGGGACGTTTGGCTACGATGACCCGGAGGCGGGCCGCAAGTACGCCGACGACGTGAAGAGCGTCATCGACTACACCACTTCCGGCCGGGTGGCGGGGTTCATCGCCGAGTCGATCCAGGGCGTCGGCGGCACGGTGGTTTTCCCCGACGGTTACCTGGAAAAAGCGTATGCGCACGTCCGCGCGGCGGGCGGGGTGTGCATCGCCGACGAGGTGCAGGCGGGGTTCGGGCGGACGGGCACGCACTTCTGGGGATTCGAGACGCAGGGCGTCGTTCCCGACATCGTGACGATGGCCAAGAGCATCGGCAACGGCGCGCCGCTGGCGGCGGT
>CAZZYS010000349.1:0-4682 GCA_964658285.1 uncultured Verrucomicrobiota bacterium | reverse complement strand
GGTATCCGGTTGCCCACGGTGCTGCTTTGCTTGCTCTCGTTCGTGGGCTGCCACCCTGCGGTGGCACCTTCCGCCGCTGCGCCGCCCAAAGTGACGGTCGCCGCTGCCACAGAACGCGAGATCGTGGAATGGAACGAATACATCGGGCGCACCGATGCCGTCGAAAGCGTCGAGATTCGCGCGCGGGTCAGCGGCTACCTGATGAGCGTCGATTTCAAGGCGGGCAGCATCGTCAAAAAGGGCGACCTGCTCTTTACCATTGATCCGCGCCCGTACCAAGCCGATTTGGACCACGCCAACGGCACGCTCTTGCAGGCGCAGGCACAGCAGAAGCTCGGGCAGTCCGACTTCGACCGCGCCAAGGATTTGCGCGCCAAGAACGTGACCTCCGCCACCGACTTCGACAATAAAGCGGCCACCTTCCTGGGCAGCCAGGGTGCCACCGCCGTGGCCGAGGCCGCCGTCGAGACGGCCAAGCTCAACCTTGAATTTTGCTACATCCGATCGCCCATCGCGGGGCGCGCCAGCCGGGAGAACGTCACAGTCGGCAACCTGGTGCAATCCACCACCGCCGGGCAAGATGGCGTGCTCACCAGCGTGGTCGCCGTCGATCCCCTCTACGCCTACATGGACGTGGACGAAAACGCGATCCTCAACTACATCAAGCTTTCCGACGAGGGCAAACTCAAAACCGCCCGCGACTCCCGCGTGCCGATTTTTCTCGGGCTCCAGAACGAGGAAGGTTTTCCGCACGAAGGATTCGTGGACTTCGTGGACAACCGCATCGCTCCCGGCACGGGCACGATGCGCGTGCGCGGCCAGTGGAAAAACTGGGATGAACTGCTCAGCCCCGGTTTCTTCGTGCGGGTGCGCGTGGCCGCGAGTCCCAAGTACAAGGCCCTGCTCATCCCGGACGATGCCATCGGCGTGGACCAGGGGCAGCGGTATGTCCTGGTGGTCGGAGGCGACAAAAAGGTCGAGCAACGCACCGTGAAGCTCGGGACGCTTTCGGACGGCCTGCGTGTGATCCACGAGGGTCTCAAACCGGGCGAACTCATCGTTGTCAACGGCCTGATGCGCGCCATGCCCGGCTCGGTCGTGGACGCGCAACTCGCCGGGCAAACCGAACCGGCTGCCGGTCCGGTCGTGAGCAAACGCTGACGCTTGGGCACGCCATGAACATTTCCCACTTCTTCATCAACCGGCCGATCTTCGCGGCGGTGCTGTCCCTGGTGACGGTCATCGTCGGGACCATCGCGGCGTTTACCTTGCCGATCTCGCAGTATCCCGAGATCGCGCCACCCACGGTGGTCGTCACTGCACTCTATCCCGGAGCCAATCCCGCCGTCGTGGCCGAGACGGTCGCGACGCCCATCGAACAGCAGATCAACGGCGTCGAGAACATGCTCTACATGTCGAGCCAATGCACGAGCGACGGCACGATGACGCTGACCATCACCTTCAAGCTGGGCACCGATCCCAACACGGCACAGGTGCTCGTGCAGAACCGGGTGGCCATCGCCGTGCCGCAGCTCCCTCAGGACGTTCAGGCCTTGGGCGTGACCACGAACAAGCAACAACCCGCCCTGCTCATGGTCGTCCACCTCGTGTCGCCTGACAACAGCCACGACGCGCTCTACATGAACAACTACGCGTTCCTGCAAGTCCGCGATACCCTGGCGCGTCTGCCAGGCGTGGGCAGCGTACAAATCTTCGGTGCGCGGGAGTATTCGATGCGGGTCTGGCTCGACCCGGACAAGATCGCCGGGCACGACATGACCGCCACCGACGTGGTCAATGCCATCCGCGAGCAGAACGTGCAGGTGGCCGCCGGCATCATTGGCCAGCCGCCCGTGCCCAACGGTTCGTCGAAGTTCCAGTTGACGATCAACACCCTGGGCCGCTTGAAGGACGAGAAGCAGTTCGAGGACATCGTCATCAAGGAAGGGGCCAACGGCGAAATCCTGCGCCTGCGCGACGTGGCCCGCGTGGAACTGGCCGCGCGGGACTACTCGGTGGACTCCAACCTCTCGGGCAAGCCGGCGGCGGCCATGGTCATCTTCCAGTTGCCGGGCGCAAACGCCTTGGGCGTGTCGAGCAGCGTCCGCGCGCAGATGGTGGAGATGAAGAAACGCTTCCCGCCGGGCCTGGATTATTCCATCGCCTACGACCCGACGGTGTTCGTCAAGGAATCGGTGGTCGCGGTGGCGCACACGCTCATTGAGGCCATCATCCTGGTGGTGCTGGTGGTGGTCGTGTTCCTGCAAACCTGGCGCGCGTCGATCATTCCGCTCATCGCCGTCCCGGTGTCCCTCATCGGCACGTTCGCGGTCATGGCGATGATGGGCTTCTCGCTTAACAACCTGTCGCTGTTCGGGCTGGTGCTCGCCATCGGCATCGTGGTCGACGATGCCATCGTCGTGGTGGAAAACGTGGAGCGCAACATCGAGGCGGGACTTGCGCCAAGGGAAGCGACCTTCAAGGCGATGGGGGAGGTGAGCGGACCCATCGTGGCGGTGGCGCTGGTGCTCTGCGCCGTGTTCGTGCCGACGGCGTTCGTCAGTGGCATCACGGGCCAGTTCTACCGGCAGTTCGCGCTGACCATTGCGGTGTCCACGGTGCTCAGCGCCTTCAACTCGCTGACCCTCTCGCCCGCGCTGGCCGCACTGCTGCTTCGTCCCCGGGAGGAAAAACCGGATTGGTTTACGCAGGTGCTCAATTTTCTCTTCGGCTGGTTCTTCCGCGCCTTCAACTGGACCTTCGAGCGCGCCAACAAACTGTACGTGCGGCTGCTGGGTGGCTTAATCCGGCTGGCGGCCGTGGCGTTGATCGTTTACGTCGGCCTGCTCGGGTTGACCTGGCTCGGGTTCCATAGCGTGCCCACGGGCTTCATCCCCTCGCAGGACCAGGGTTATCTGATCGGCATCGTGCGGCTGCCGGACGCCGCCTCGCTTGAACGCACTGAAGACGTGGTCGCTCGTGCCTGTGCCATGACGCGCACGGTTCCAGGGGTGCGCAACACGGTCGAGTTTCCAGGCTATGAGCCGCTCAACGCCGTCAACAGCCCCAACGCGGGCGCGTTCTTCATCGGGCTCGACGCGTTCGATGAGCGCACGACCGCTGACTTGAGCGGCCCGGCCATCGCTAAACAAATCTTCGCCAAAGTGTCCACCATCCAGGAGGGATTCGTGGCCGTGTTCCCGCCACCTCCAGTTCAGGGCATCGGCAACGCGGGTGGCTTCAAGATGATGGTCCAGGACCGGGGCAACGAGGGCTACCCGGCCCTCCAGGCCGCCGCCGGTAAACTCGCCACCGCCGCCAACGGCTCGCCGGGGTTGATAAACGTCTTTTCGACTCTCCGCTCCGGCGTGCCGCAGCTTTACGTGGACGTGGACCGCGTCAAAGCCCGCAGCATGGGCGTGCCCTTGGGCAACGTGTTCGACACGCTCCAGACGTACATGGGCAGCTTGTACGTCAACGACTTCAACCGCTTCGGGCGCACCTACCATGTCACCGCGCAGGCGGACGCGAAGTTCCGCCTGCAACCGCAGGACATCGGGCAGCTCAAGACGCGCAACAACGCGGGTGCGATGGTGCCCCTGAGCGCCGTGGCCAAGACCCTGCAATCCAGCGGTCCCGACCGCGTGACCCGCTACAACCTCTACGCCGCCGCTGATGTGCTCGGTGACGTGGCTCCCGGCGTGTCTAGCGGACAGGTGGTCAAGCAGATGGAAGAGCTTGCCGCGAAGAACCTGCCGTCTTCGTTCTCCTACGAATGGACGGAGCTGACACTCCAGCAAAAGCTGGCGGGCAACACGGCGGCGTACATCTTTCCCTTGTGCGTGCTCTTTGTGTTCCTGACGCTGGCCGCGCAGTACGAGAGTTGGAGCTTGCCGCTGGCAATCATCCTCATCGTGCCGATGTGCCTGCTTTCCGCTATCGGCGGCGTGTGGCTGCGGCACATGGACAACAATATCTTTACCCAGATCGGGCTGGTGGTGCTGGTGGGCCTGGCTTGTAAGAACGCCATCCTGATCGTGGAGTTTGCCAAAGAGGAGCAGGAAAAGGAAGGCAAGGACCGCGTGACGGCGGCCATTGATGCCGCGCGTCTGCGCCTGCGGCCCATCCTGATGACGAGCTTTGCGTTCATCCTGGGCGTGGTGCCGCTGGTCATCGCCAAGGGCGCGGGCGCGGAGATGCGCCAGGCACTGGGCACGGCGGTGTTCTTCGGGATGCTCGGGGTGACGTTCTTCGGGTTGTTGTTGACGCCGGTTTTCTACGTGGTGATCCGCAAGCTCACCGAACGTGCGGTTCCCGCCGCCAGCGAAACACCGGCTCCGTTGCCGAGTCTGCCCATCGCCCCTGGAACCCCGAGCGTCACCGCCGCGGGTTGAACGACCTGCATTGGCCTACATTATGACCACCAAACTCACTGATCCCATGTACTACCTCGACGCGACGGCATTGGCGGCGCTCATCCGAACCAAACAGATGTCGTCACGCGAGGTCGTCCAGGCGCACTTGGACCGGATTAGTGCCGTGAACCCGCAGGTCAACGCTGTGGTGACGCTGATGGCGGAAGATGCATTGAAGGCGGCGGACACTGCCGACAGGGCTGTCACCAGCGACGCTTGGCTCGGCCCGCTGCACGGCGTGCCGTTTTCGATCAAGGATGCCTTGGA
>CAZZYS010000348.1:0-4699 GCA_964658285.1 uncultured Verrucomicrobiota bacterium | reverse complement strand
GCCCGAACGCGTGAAGATCGACGCGCCGTTGCCGTAGGCGCTCTTGTTGGCGAGTTCGATGGCGGCGTCGAGGTCGTCGAAACGCATGACGTTGAGCACCGGGCCGAAGATTTCCTCGTGGTGGACCATCGTGCCGGGCTGGACGTGATCCAAAATCGTCGCGCCGACGAAAAAGCCGTTGGGCGCGTCGGCGACCTTCACGCCGCGGCCGTCGGCGGCAATCGTCGCGCCTTCGCGGCGGCCGTGTTCGATCAACTCGTGGATGCGGTCCGCGTGCCGGCGCGTGATGACCGGCCCCATGCCGGGTTGGCTGGCGGAAACGTCGGTCGGGCCGACGGTGATGGCCTTCGCGGCATCGATCAGCGGCGGCAGGAAACGCTTGGCCGCGTCGCCGACGACCACGGCGGTCGAACCGGCCATGCAGCGTTCGCCCGCGCAGCCGAACGCCGCCTCGACCACGCCGCGCACACTGTGGTCCACGTCGGCGTCTGGCATGATGACGACGTAATTTTTCGCGCCGCCGTTGGACTGCACGCGCTTGCCGTTCTTCGTGCCGGTCTCGTAGATGTAGCGCGCGATGGGCGTCGAGCCGACGAACGAGATCGCGCGCACCTTCGGGTGAGACAGAAGTGTATCGACCGCCTCGCGTCCGCCGTGAACGATGTTGAAGACACCCGGCGGCAGGCCCGCTCTTTCCAGGAGTTCGGCGATGCGGATGGCGGTGAGCGGGACTTTTTCGCTCGGCTTGAGCACGAAGGTATTCCCGCACACGAGCGCGACCGGGTACATCCACAGAGGGACCATCGCGGGGAAGTTGAACGGCGTGATGCCCACGCAAACCCCGAGCGGCTGGCGGATGGCGTCGCAGTCGATGCCGCGCGCGACGTTGGGCAAAATCTCGCCCATCAGCAGCGACGGAATGCCGCACGCGAACTCCACCATCTCGATGCCCCGGCGCACGTCGCCGCGCGCTTCGGCGGCGGTCTTGCCGTGCTCGCGCGTGACGCTGGCGGCGAGTTCCTCGAAGGCGTCTTCGAGCAGGGTCTTGAAGCGGAAGAACACGCGGGCGCGTTCGGTCGGCGGCGTATCGGCCCAACCGGAGAACGCGGCGGAAGCAGCCTCGACGGCCTCGTTGACCGTGTCCGCGCCGCAGAGTGGGGTTTCGGCGATGACCTCACCGCGCGAGGGATTGTAAACGGGCGTGGTTGGGACGTTGGCGGGGGTGCGCCATTCGCCGGCGATGAGGTTGGGGCAGGGGGTCATGGCTTGCAGGAGCAGGGAGATACGTGGTAAATTCAAACGTGGAAAAAATCGTTCCTGATCTTCAATACGAACCAACCGTGCTCCCTCTGGCGGAGCAGGAACGTTTGGCGCGCTTTCATGCGGAAGTCCAGGAGCGCTGGACACAACGCATGCGCCGACGCCGGATGGAAGAACACGGCGACCCGGACAGCCCGTTGCCAGTCTGGCCGGTCAAACCGCCGGACGTACCTCTCGAAGAATTGAGGCGCATTCACGAAGTGATCGAAAAGGAGTTTGGCTGCCTCGACAGCATCCGACCAGATGCTCTTTGATACCAATGCGCTCTCCGCCTGGGCGGAAAGCGATCCTGCCTTGTTCCGGCGGGTGTCGATGGATCGTCCTTGGGTTGTATCCACCATCACGCTCGGCGAATATCGCTTCGGATTATTACGCTCGGTTCGGCGCGCCATCCTGGAAATTTGGCTCGACGAGATGGAAGCGGATGGTGGGATTCTCGTGCCCGATGCGCAAACGGCTCGGTCGTACGCAAATTTGCGTGACCACACGACGCGGGCGGGACGAGTTCTGCCCTATCATGACCTTTGGATCGCGGCGCTCGCGGTTCAACACAATCTACCGGTGGTAAGTCGTGACGGGCATTTCGATGTGATTCCGGGAATTCGAAGGATCGGTTGGTGACACCTACCCACGCGCCAGCGCGTCGGATTGCTGCACGAAGCTGTCCCCGCTCCATTCACCATCGGCGAGCACCATCTTCTTTTGCTGCTCGGCGGCGACGGCGGCCTTTTGCGCGGCCTTCTTGTCGGCCTGCATCCGCACCAGCTCCGCGTGCGTGGTGAAATAATCCAGGCTGTGACCCTTGAAGTCAGCCAGCGTCTCGAACCCGTGCTTCGCCATGAACGCCAGCAGCTCCTCGCACATGGGCTTGACGCACTCGTAGCCGAATTTCATGACGCCCGTGCACACCTGCACCGTGTCGCTGCCGAGCAGGATGAACTGCGCCGCGTCTTCGCCGCTTTCAATGCCGCCCAACCCGGAAAGCGTCCGTCCGGGAAATTCGCGCCGGATCAGCGTGGCGATTTCCATGCACATGCGCAACGCAATCGGCCGCACCGCCTTGCAAGAATACCCGCCCGGTGTCGTGTAGCCTTCGACGGTCGGCTCGGGTCGCAACGTGTCGAGGTTGACGCTCGTGACGCTGCGGATCGTGTTGATTGCGCTCAGGCCCTGGCAACCGGCGCGCAACGCCGCCCGGCTCGGGTCTTCGATGCGCGTGATATTGGGCGTCATTTTCGCCCAGACGGGTTTCTTCGCCGCGCTCATGACCCAGCCGCAGACCTCCTCCAAAATCTCGGGATTCTGACCCATCGCCGCGCCCATCTTGCGTTCGGGCAACCCGTGCGGACAGGAGAAGTTCAACTCGAACGCATCCACGCCTGCCCCCTCGCATCGCTCGACGATTTCCACCCAGGCGTCCTTGGAACACTCCTCCATGATGGAGGCGATGAGCACGCCGTCGGGAAACTGGTCCTTGCAACGCTTGAACTCGTCGAGCCAGATGTCGAATCGGCGGTCGCTGATGAGTTCGATGTTTTCCCAGCCGATGACTTCCGAACGGTCGGCGGAATACAGTTTCGCGTAGCGCGGGGTGACGTTGGTGACCTTGCTGGCGTCCAGGCTGACCGTCTTGGCGATCACCGCGCCCCAGCCTTCCTTGAAGGCTTTGTTGATGACGTTCAGGTTCGTGCCGGGAGGGCCGGAGCCGATGATGAACGGATTGGGCAGTTTGAGCCCGTCAACGGTGGTGGCAAGTGTCGGCATGTGCTGGGTGCGAGTCCTTCCGTGCTTCCCTGGTCTGTCACTGACAAAGGGGCGAGCCTAGGAAAGCGCCGCGCGCTTGGCCAGCGAAAAGATGGCCTCGGCACGAGACCGTTCAACCGCCGATCCACGCGAGCGTTTTATCCGCGAGCCGGTCGAACGCCGCGACCGCCATTTCGATGTGCTCCTCGCGCGTGTCCTCGATTTTGTTGTGGCTGATGCCGTGCAGGCTTTGCACGAACATCATCGCCGTCGGCACGCCTGCTGCCGCGACTTCGGCGGCATCATGGAGCGGCCCCGACGGCAACCGGTGCAACGGCGCACCCACCTCCGCCAGCGCCTCGTCGCAACGCGCCAACAACTCGGGATGAAAGGGGCGCGGCGCGATGTTCCAGACCCGTTCCCACGTCACGGTGACGTTCCCCTCCGCCGCGAACCGCTCGCTCGCCCGCTTCGCATCCCGCAGCATCTCCGCCAGTGCCGCCGCGTCCAGGTGCCGCTGGTCGAGCGTGATCCGGCATTCCTCCACGACGCTGGTGACGATGCCCGGCCTCGTCGTACACGAACCAATCGTGCAGACGCCCCCGTGCCGGTCCGTGATCGCATAAATCTCGGAGGCCATCTTCGCGGCGGCCAGGAACGCGTCCTTGCGCCGGTTCATCGGCGTGCTGCCGGAGTGCGCGGCCTGCCCGTGAAAAGTCATCGCGTGCCGTTCCACGCCGAAGGTCCCGAGCACCGTGCCCAGCGGCAGGTCGAGGTCGAGCAGGACGGGGCCTTGTTCGATGTGGAGTTCGATGTAAGCGGCGGCCCCGGCGAGTTCCCGGCCGCTTTCCTTGACGCGCTCGAAGTCGATGCCGAGCGCGTGGAGGGCGTCGGGCAAGCGCACGCCGTCGCGGTCGCGCAGGGTACGCGCTTCGTCCAGGTCGAGGTTGCCCGAGCACGCCGACGAGCCGAAGAGGCTTTTGCCGAAACGCGCGCCTTCCTCGTCGGCCCAGTCCACGAGCCGGACGGTGACCGGCGGGCGGCTGTCGTACCGCGCGTGCAGGCGGCGGAGGATTTCCAATCCGGCGAGGATGTTGAGGCAGCCGTCGAGCCACCCGCCGCCGGGGACGGAGTCGAGGTGCCCACCAATGAGCAGGGCGCGTTCGGCGGCAGCGCCGGGCAGCGTGGCCCACAGGTTCCCGGCCGCATCTGTGTGCACCTCGACGCCGGGCAGCGCGGCGAGCTTTTCCTGGAACCACCGGCGCGCGGCGACCCACCGCGGGGTGAAGGCCACCCGTTGCGCGCCGTGCTCATCGCCGGTGAGGGCGCGCAGTTCCCTGAGTTCGGCGACGGTGCGTTTGGGATCGAGGGAAGGAGGCATGGCAACCTGGCGCGGCGGTCCGGCCACCGGGACAAAGTGGCCTCCGGCCGTCTATTTCTGGCGGGTGTAATCGATCTGCATGGTCTTGACCTCCTGGCCGCCGCGGGTCTCGTACCAATCCATCTGGTGATGATCCGGATCGAGGATTTTCACGACCTGGCGCGCTTTGACCTTCATGCCCGGCATCATCTCCATTTCAAAGAGGTAGGTAAAACTCTTGCTGGCGGCATCGTAGCTGCCCACCGAAACCAGGAT
>CAZZYS010000347.1:0-4817 GCA_964658285.1 uncultured Verrucomicrobiota bacterium | reverse complement strand
AGGCGCGTTGTTTCGGTGATGGTTAGCCAGAGAATCCAGGGACTGGCTCGGAGAGCCATCAGGACCTTACAGGACGAACGGCCGCAGCGGCCTGCCCGGAGGGCGAAATTTCCACCTTCGCCCGATGACTTTGCGGATCAAACGTGGTAGGCTGCTCCCCTTATGGATTTCCAGCTTGCCTCGGACTATTCACCGCAGGGAGATCAGGCGCAGGCCATCGCCAAACTGACCAAATCCCTCCGGGCCGGCAACCGCCACCAGACGCTCCTGGGTGTCACCGGTTCGGGTAAGACGTTCACGGCCGCCAACGTCATCCGCAACCTCGGCCGGCCCACGCTCGTCATCTCCCACAACAAGACGCTCGCCGCGCAGTTGTACTCCGAGTTCAAGCAGTTCTTCCCCAAGAACGCCGTCGAATACTTCGTCTCATACTTCGACTACTACCAACCCGAGGCTTACATCCCCCGGACGGACACGTACATCGAGAAAGACTCTTCCATCAACCAGGAGATCGAGCGGCTGCGGCTTTCGACCACGAGCGCGCTGCTCTCGCGCCGGGATGTGATCGTGGTTTCGAGTGTGAGCTGCATCTACGGCCTCGGTTCGCCGGAGGACTACCGCGCGATGCTGACCCCATTGTCTGTCGGCCAGCAACTCTCGCGTGAGGCGTTCCTATCTAAACTCGTGGACATGCTCTACGAACGCAACGACATCCAGTTCGCGCGCGGCAAGTTCCGCGTGCGCGGCGACGTGATCGAAGTGTATCCCGCCAACGAGGACGAACAGGGCATCCGCATCGAGTTTTTCGGCGACGAGATCGACCGCCTGAGTTTGTTCGACCCGCTGACGGGTCACGTCGAGAAAACGGTGCCCGGCCTGACGCTATTTCCCGCCAAGCAGTACGTGACGCCGCACGACAAGCTGCGCCGCGCGCAGGTCACGATCCGCGAGGAACTCGAAAAGCGCATCGCGCAATTCGAGGGCGAGGGCAAGTTGCTCGAAGCCCAGCGCCTGAAGATGCGCACCGACTACGACCTGGAGATGTTGCAGGAAATGGGTTTCTGCTCGGGCATCGAGAACTACACCCGTCATCTCAGCGGCCGGCCGCCGGGTTCGACGCCGTACACGTTGCTTGATTTCTTCCCGGACGATTTCTTGCTCGTGGTGGACGAGAGCCACGCGACCATCCCGCAGATCGGCGGCATGTACGAGGGCGACCGTTCGCGCAAACAGGTGCTCGTTGACTACGGTTTCCGGCTGCCGAGTGCGATGGATAACCGGCCGCTGCGGTTTCCCGAGTTCATGGCCCACCAGCGGCAATGCCTTTACATCAGCGCGACGCCCGCGCAGTTCGAGATGAACAACAGTGTCGTCGGCAACAAGACGTATGTTCCCCACCCGCGCGAGGCGGCGGCGAACATCGGCGAGGGCGAAACTACGCCGGCCCGTTTGCCCGGCATGAGCGCGGTCGCCGAGGCGGCGGGCTCCTACCTGACGCCGACTCGACGCGAAGAAGCGCCGCCCATTCCCCGGCCGAACCTGAAGATCATCCGCCGCCACGCGACGCCGGTTGCCAATGCGGAAACCGATGGTGAAAAGAAAGCGAACGGCAACGGCTATGAAGACCGATTTGCGAAGAGCGACATCGCCGACAGCTTTGACGTGTTCGTGGACGGCCAGCCGCTGATCGTGGAGCAAATCATCCGGCCGACCGGCTTGCTCGATCCGCAGATCACGATTCGCCCGCTCAAGAACCAGATCGACGATACCATCGAAGCCTGCCGCCAGCGCATCGAACTGGGCGAACGCATCCTCGTCACGACCCTGACCAAGCGCACGGCCGAAGACTTGTCCGACTACTTGAAGGACGTGGGGCTAAAGGTGCGTTATCTCCACAGTGACATTGACACCATCGAGCGGGTGGAAATCCTCCGGGCGCTGCGCGCGGCGGAATTCGATATTTTGATCGGCATCAATCTTTTGCGCGAGGGTCTCGACCTGCCGGAAGTCTCGCTCGTGTGCATCCTCGACGCCGACAAGGAGGGCTATCTGCGTAGCCAGACCTCGCTCATCCAAACGGCGGGCCGGGCGGCCCGACACCTCAATGGGTCGGTGATCCTGTTCGCGGACACGGTGACGCAGAGTATGCAGAAGCTCATCGACGTAACCGAGTACCGCCGGAAACGCCAGATCGAGTACAACGAGCTGCACGGCATTACCCCCCAGAGTGTCAGGCGCGCGGTGCAGGAGAGCCTGCACATGATCCTCAAGGGCAAGGACAAGGAAGAGAGCGTCATCCGCGAGGCGGGCGGTAATTTCAGCATCAGCGAGGTGTTGCGCGAACTGGAAGCCGAGATGGCGGCGGCGGCGGCGAGCTTGGAATACGAGAAGGCAGCGCTGTTGCGCGACCAGATCATGGAGTTGAAGAACGGTACGGGCATTTCCAAGATCGAGCCCAAGAAGCGGCCGGGGAAGGTCAATTACATGAAGTCCGGCGTGGGCAACGGCGCGGGGCGCGTGGCGGAGTCACCCGCCGGTGGGCCACCCCGCCGGCCGTTGAAATTCCGCCGTCCCGGTGGCGAACGCGCGCAGGATTGACGAGACTCCGCTTGTGCCAGAATTTTTAGCCGCAAAAAGCGCAAAAGACGCAAAAAAGAAAAAGGTGAAGAGGCAAATCTTACTTTTCCCTTTTGCGATTTTTGTGCTTTTTGTGGCTAAATTCTCCCCTCTGGAAAAATGAGTAGCCAGCCCCCCACCCGGTTCGCCGTGGACGACCAGACGCTCGTCTACCTCCGCGCCCTCGGCGCGCAATATCCCAACACCGACGCCACCCTCGCCGCCATCGCCAGCCTGCGCGCGGCCCTGACGTTGCCCAAGGGCACGATCCACGTCGTCAGCGACGTACACGGGGAGTTCAAGAAACTCATCCACGTCATCAACAACGCTTCGGGCAGCCTGCGCCCGCTCGTCGAGCAGACCTTCGGCCAACGCCTGACCGCCGGCGAAAAGCTCGACCTGCTCAACATGATTTATTACCCGCGCGAGATGTACCCGGTCCTCGCCGAACGCCTCCCGGACGCCGACGCCCGGCGCGGGTTCCTGCACCGTCAGACGCGCCTGGAAATCGAACTTCTGCGCCGCATTTCCCGTCCCTACAGCCTGGAGGCCATCGAACGCGTTTTCCCGGCCGATTACCGCACGCTGCTGCGCGAGCTTTTCCTCGGCGCTTACCTCGAACGCAGCGACGAATATCTCGACGGGATGCTCGACGAGTTCGTGGACCACGGGCAGGAACTCATCTTCCTGCGCGTGCTCGCCCGCGTGATCCGCAACCTCTTATTCTCCGAATTGATCGTCGCCGGCGACTTCGGCGACCGCGGTCCGCGCATCGACAAGGTCATCGAGTACGTCATGCGCCAGCCCAACGTCTCGCTGGTCTGGGGCAACCACGACGCCTCGTGGATGGGCGCGTGTCTCGGGCAGGAAGCGTGCATTGCTAACGTCCTGCGCATGAGTCTGCGCTACCAGCGGTTATTCCAGTTGGAAATGGGCTACGGCATCCCGCTGGCGGCGTTGGAAAAACTCGTCCGCAACGTTTACTACGACGATCCGGCCGAACGCTTCCCCTGCCTTGGCAACGGCATCCGCGACCCGCTCAACATGTCGCGGATGCAAAAGGCGATGGCCGTCATCCAGTTCAAGCTGGAGAGCCAGACGATCCAGCGCAACCCGGATTTCCAACTCGGACACCGCCAACTCCTCAACCAGGTCAACGCCGAGCACGGCACCATCGCGCTCGACGGCTTCGTCTATCCGCTGGCCGACTGGAACTTCCCGACCGTGGACTGGAGCGACCCGAGCAAGCTGTCGCCGCAGGAGGAAGAGTGCATGGCGCAGTTCAAGATTTCTTTCCTGCAAAGCCAGACGCTCTGGGAGCAGATGCATTACCTCGAACGCAAGGGCGCGATGCACCTCGTGCGCGACTACAACCTGATCTTTCACGGCTGTGTACCCGTAGATGGGTCGGGCGGATTTCTGCCGATGCGCGTGGGCGGCGTGGAGTACCGGGGCCGGGCGCTCTACGACGCGCTCGACGCCGCCGTGCACCGGGCGTTCCGCGACAAGGACCCGGGTTGCCTGGACCTGTTGTGGTATCTGTGGTGCGGACCGTTGTCGCCGTTGTTCGGCAAGGACAAGATCGCCACGTTCGAGAGTTATTTCATCGCGGACAAACCGACGCACGCGGAAACGAAAAATCCGTACTTCAAGCTCATCCACGAGAAAGGGTTTTGCCGGAGCATCCTGGCGGATTTTGGCGTGGATGAAGACCACGGTCTCATCGTCAACGGCCACGTCCCGGTGAAGATCGAACAGGGCGAGTCGCCCATCAAAGAGAGCGGGCAGGCCATCACCATCGACGGGGCGTTCTCGGAAGTTTACGGCGACGCCGGTTACACGCTCGTGCTCGACGCGGGCCGCACATACCTCGCGCAACACCATCATTTCGAGTCGATCAGCGAGGCCATCACGGGCGGGGCGGACATCATCCCGACGATCCAAGACGTGACGGTGTTTGATCCGCCCCGGCGCGTGCGCGACACCCACGACGGCGATACGTTGCGGCACGAGATCGCCGCGCTCGAACTCCTGCTGCGCGCGTACCGCGAGAACGTGCTGCCCGAGCGGATCGGTTGAGTTTCCAAATCAAGGCACACCGTTTCTCGGGTTGATTGAAAGCTGCCATCGGCCGCGCCGCAGACGCATCGTCAACAAGGTAGGGATGGCTCTCCGAGCCGTCCCAAATGTTTCCGGCGAAG
>CAZZYS010000346.1:0-4840 GCA_964658285.1 uncultured Verrucomicrobiota bacterium | reverse complement strand
CTCTGGCCGCCGACAAACACGGCAACGGAGTGCCGTGGCTATAACGAGAGCGTTATGAGCAATTGAAATGCGCTTTAGCACCACCGGCTAATTCCCGCCGTCCCTCCGGGACGCAAGAGAGGCTACAACCTCGGTGAAAATGCTCTGGCGGCGGAGATTATGTCGATGCCACCGGACGCCCCTTGCGCACGTTGACCGCCGAACCTTCCACCAGAAACGCCGACGACGCCTTGCCCGTCAAGAACGGTACGAACCCCGCGCCGTACAACCCTTGCACGTCGCAATCGAACCGGTACTCCCGCGCCCGGCGCACGCGCCAACGCGGATGCTCCACCTGGTATTCCAACGTTCGGCCGTCGCGCTGCCGGTTGTACCCCCAATAATGCTCGGTGATGAATTCCTCCTCCGAGCCGGCGGCGATTTCCTGCCAGTCGCCTTGGTCACCCGCCACGGACAGAGATTGCCAGCGCCCGTCGTGTCGCCAGTCATACCGCGCGTGCGTGGTCTCCACCTCGTGCCGCATCGGGCAGGTGAGATAAGGCTCGTTGTAAAGCAGTCTGGCCATCGTGGCGATGATCCGACGCGGCACGATCTCGCGGATAAACACCGTCCCGCGCCGCCAGCCTTCCGGGCCGCCCATCTGCCGGCGCACGTAGAAGCGCAGGTTAACCTCCTCGAAATTCGTGTGAAACGGAAAGCGGAACCCGAACACACGCGTCTGCAGAAACAGGAAGCCTACCATGCTGACGTATATGCGACCCTCGAATGTATCGGGTTCCGTGCCCGCCGGCACGAGCGGCAGCAGCACGGCCGGATCCACCTCGTAGTTGACCATCGCCAGTTGCCGCCATTCCGCCGAGAGGAAGACGGGGGCGGGTGTTTGGGGGTGCATCCGCGCGTTACCCGAGTGCCGCCTCGATCATCTCCAACGCGCGTAAATAAGCCCCGTGCCCGCCGCCGTGCACGAGTTCCGCGCTGACCAGCGCCGCCGTGTCCTCGGGTCCGACCGGGAGCAACTGACGTTGCTCGCTCCGGCTGCCGCAATGCGCGCAGGTGTTGTAGAAATCCGAACCCGCCTCGCGGCTGACCGTGAAGTCGCCGCCGTCTTCGTTCGCACGCAGGCTCACGCTCCGGATGCCCTCGCCTTCCGCGCCGCCGGCGTCCAGTTTCACCGCCACCGTCCGGCCGTTCTCCGCCCGGAAGCTCAGTGCATCGCCCGTCGCCGGTCCTTCCGCGCGCTGCCAGCCGAGTTGCGCCGCCAGCCAGCCGACGAGCAGCAGGGCACGCGTGCGCACCCCCGCGCCGGGCGCATGAGAAATTTCCACAGAGGCCAGCGCCCGGAGAGATTCGAGCGCGTCGGGCGCGTCGAAGAACTGCGCGATGGCGAAACGCAGCCCGGCCAGCCGCGTCCAGTTCAAATCCGCCAGCGCTTCGGGTTCCAGGTCCGACGCCGCGCTGATGTGCCGCAGGATCGTGAACTGGTCAGCCGGTTGCGGCCAGTCCGCGCTGTCGAAAATCAGGCGGTCCACCCAAGCCATGAGCTGTTCGCTCGGGTTGGCGAATTCCCCTTGCCGCCAGAAATACATGGGCAGATCGCTATCGAGGTGGCCGAGGATGATGTTGGGCGTCAACCCCTGCTGACGCGCCTCGCCGGTGAGTTCAAAGGCGATCTGTTCGCTGCAACGCTGCTTGACGCCTTTTTTGTCGATCTGGCAATGGGCGTTGACCCACGCGCGGACGTGGTTGCCGGGAAGCTGCGGCTTGGCGGCGATGATGATCGCGCGGATGGCGTGCTGGCGGGCGATTTTTTCCACGAGCGCGGTGTTGGCGCGGATGGAGCTTTCGCCCGAGTGGTAGATGACGAGGTTCAGGCGCGAGGCGCGCGTGGCGGTCTGGTCGCTCTGCTGCCAGAGTTTCTTGAGTTCGCGCTGGATTTTACCGACCTCGACGGAGATGCCGGGGCCGAAAAATTCGCTCTGCTGCGTGGTGGTGTCTTCGGCGGTGGCGGGCATATCGTTATTTGGAAGGTTTTTGTATTGGAGGCTTTCCTTCCATTTCCTCTTTTTTCAACTGGTAGCGCATCGCCTGCACAGCGATTTTCTCACGCTCCAAGATGCGAAAGCCTGCCTCGACGAGACCTTGTTTTTGAAGTGCCTTTTCAAAAGCTGCCTGATCGTCTTTGTACTCCTCGTGGACGATGGTTTTGACCCGTTCGTTCACGAGGTCCTCAGGGATGACATATCCTCTTTTATAGAACTCGGCCAGCAACGTCTGACTTTCTGGCGAGGGCGTCGGCAGTTGTGCCGACACGACGGCGCTTGCCGAGATCATCACGGCCAGCAGAACAGATTTCAGGAACGTTTTTTGCATGACGCCTTGCGGTCCCCGTCGTCCACTCAAAACCGCCGCCACTTGCGCCCGTCGCGTTCGATGAGTTCCTCCGCCGCCTTCGGTCCCCACGAACCCGCCGGGTACTCGTACAACTCCGGCGCTTTGCCGTCCTCCGCGTGCCACGCGCCCTCGATGGCGTCCACGAACTGCCACGCCTGCTCGACCTCGTCGCGCCGGGCGAACAACGTCGGGTCGCCGCTCATCGCGTCCAGCAATAGCCGCTCGTATGCTTCCGGGCTGGCCTTGCCGAAGCTCTCCCCATACTGGAAATCCATCTTCACCGGCTCCACGCGCAACGCCGCGCCGGGCAGCTTGCTCTGCATCCGCAGGGATACCCCCTCGTCGGGTTGGATGCGGATGACCAGCACGTTGGAACCCGCCTCGCCGGTCTGCTGGTTGAAAAGCACGCTCGGCGCGTTCCTGAACTGCACCGCGATCTCCGCCGCACTCTTGGGCAGCCGTTTGCCCACGCGCACGTAGATCGGCACGCCCGACCAACGCCAGTTGTCGATGAACGCCCGCATCGCCACGAACGTGTCGATCTTGGAGTCGGGTTTGACGTTCTGCTCCTGCCGGTAGGCGGGCACGTTCTCGCCGTTGATCGCCCCGGCGGCGTACTGGCCGCGGACGACGTTCTTCGCCACGTCTTCGGCGTCCTTGAACGGCCGCAGCGAACGCAGCACCTTTACCTTCTCGTCGCGCACGCTGTCCGCGCCGAGGTCAGTCGGCGGCTCCATACACACGAGGGTCAGGAGCTGGATGAGGTGGTTTTGCACCATGTCGCGCAGGGCTCCGCTCGTCTCGTAGTAACCCGCGCGCCCCTCGACGCCGAGCGTTTCGGCCGCCGTGATCTCGATGTGGTCGATGTAGCGGCCGTTCCAGATCGGCTCGAAAATGGCGTTGGCAAAACGCAGCACCATGATGTTTTGCGCCGTTTCTTTCCCCAGGAAGTGGTCGATGCGGTAGGTGTTCGACTCGTGGAACGCACTGCCGACGACCTCGTTGAGATGGCGGGCGCTCGGCAGGTCCGTGCCGAAGGGTTTTTCCACCACGACGCGCGAGTACCCGCCGTCCACGCCGGGTTGGTTGAGGCCGCTGCTCTTCAGCCGCGAGATGATCGGCTCGAACTGCTCCGGGCCCGCCGCCAGGTAGAACATCCGCCGTCCGCCGAGGCTGTTGTCCTTGTCGAGCCCGTCGATGCGCTCCTTGAGCGACTTGTAGCCATCGTCGTTGTCGAAGTCGCTGCGGTGGTAAAACAGGTTTTGCGCGAAATGGTCCCAGAGCTCCTGCTGGACGGGCTGGCGGGAAAATTTCTTCGTCGCCTCCTCCATTTCCTTGCGGAACACGTCGTCGCTCTTGTCGCGCCGGGCGAATCCGATGACGGCCATGCCGGGCGGCAGGTCGCCGTCGGCGGCGAGGTTGTAAAGGGCCGGGATGAGTTTGCGGTGGGTCAGATCACCCGTGGCCCCGAAGATCACCAGCGCGCAGGGCTTGGCCTGCGGACGGTTGGAAAGGCCCTCTCGCAACGGGTTGGTCGCGGTTTGCATAGACAGCAATGGAGCCAGTTCAGCGGCCGGCGCAAGCGCGATGCGATGGCGGTTCCGGCACAAAGGGGAGACCGGGCGGTGGCGGGGACGTGAAAACGCGGGTTTCTCAGTGCGCCGCCGCCGACGCGCCGGGCTGGGGCTTCTTGCAAAACCACACGATGACCGCGCCGACCAGCAGGCTGATGCCCACGATCAGGAACGCGTCGTTGAACGCCATGATGTTCGCCTCGCGCCGCACGGTGCGCTTGACCACCCCGTAGGCCTGGTTCATCGCCGTCGTCGGGTCGAAGCCCCTGGCCACGAACTGCGCCTGGATCGACTGGAAACGACCCTGCGCGGCCAGGCTGAAGGCCGTCACGCTCTCGCCGATGCGCTCGTCGTGGAACTGCTCCCGGCGCGTGACCACGGTCGAAAGGATGGCGATGCCCACCGAACCGCCGAGATTGCGGAACATGTTGAAGATCGCCGAGCCGTCACCCGCGTCCTTGCGCGCCAGCGTCGCCACGGCCAACCCGGTGATGGGCACGATGGTGAACGGCTGCCCGAGCGCGCGCACGACGTTGGCCCAGATGAACTGGTCCTTGGCGTAGCCCGCGTCCATGAACGCGTTCATGAAACAGCTCGCCGCGAAGAGCAGACAGCCGAAGAAAACGAGGAACCGGATGTCGAATTTTTTCATCAACAACGGCAGCACCGGAAAGATGAGCAACTGCGGCAGCCCCACCCAGATCAGGGTTTCCCCGATGAGCAGCGGACTGTAGCCCTGCACCTCGCCGAGGTAGAGCGGGATCAGGTACACGCTGCCGTAGAGACCCATGCCCAGCACGAACGCCACCACGGTGGACAGACCCAGGTTGCGGCTGAGCAACACGGTCCCTCGGGTCGGGTCGATGGCATAGACG
>CAZZYS010000345.1:0-4851 GCA_964658285.1 uncultured Verrucomicrobiota bacterium | reverse complement strand
CGTTTTGCGACCTACAAGCGCCCGAACCTGCTGCTGAATGACCCGGAGCGCCTGCTGCGTCTATTGACGAATCCAGACCGTCCCGTGCAACTCGTCCTCGCCGGCAAGGCCCACCCTGCGGACCAAGCTGGCCAAGCTCTCATCCAGGAATGGACGCACTTCAGCCGCCGCCCCGAAGCGCGCGATCACGTCGTCTTCCTGAGCGACTACGACATGCAGTTGGCCGAGCGCATGGTGCAAGGCATGGATGTCTGGCTCAACACTCCCCGGCGGCCCTGGGAGGCGTGCGGCACAAGCGGCATGAAGGTGCTCGTCAACGGCGGCATCAACTTCTCGGAACTCGACGGCTGGTGGGCTGAAGCCTACGTGTCCGATCTGGGATGGACGCTGGGCGACGGCCAGGAACATGGCAACGATCCCGGCTGGGACCGCGCCGAAGCCGAGATGCTCTACGACGCGCTCGAACGCGAGGTGATCCCCGAGTTCTACACCCGCGGCACCCACGGCATTCCCACGGCCTGGGTGGCGCGGATGCGCGAGAGCATGGCGCGCTTGACCCCGCGCTTCTCCGCCGACCGGGCGGTGCGCGAGTACACGGAGCAACACTACATCCCGGCGGCTGCCGCCTACCGTGCGCGCACGGCGCATGGAGGGGCGGTTGGACGCAAAATGCTCGACTGGCAAGAGGATCTCCAGCGGCAATGGGCCGCGCTGCACTTTGGCGAGGTCAAGGTGGAAACCTGCGGCGACGAGCACGTGTTCGAGGTCCGGATCTGCCTGGGCGATCTCGATCCCCGGGCGGTGCTGGTGGAGCTGTACGCCAACGGCGCGGCGGGAGGCGAGGGCGAGCGGCAGGAGATGAAACTGGTCCGACGCGTGGCGGACTCGTCGGGCGGCGATCTTTACTGCGCGTCGGTGCCAACGGCGCGTCCGGCCGCGGACTACACGGCGCGGGCCAGCCCCTGCTGTGACGACGTGTCCGTCCCGCTGGAGGACGCCCGCATCGTGTGGCAACGATGATGCAAGCGCCCGGTCCCGAGTCGTCCGGCAATTCTACGGAGATTTCCGAGCGAGCCGACGTTGGGGTAGGGTGTCCTTTGCCTCTGGGAACTGACGAAAGCGGGGGCGGGGTGAACTTCGCGCTGTTCAGCCGCGACGCCACGCACGTCCGGCTGGAGTTGTTCCACCATCCGGAAGACAGCGCGCCCGCCCGGTCGTTCGACTTGGATGCGACCAATCATCGTACCGGAGACGTGTGGCACATCTGGGTCAAAGGGATCACCTCGGGTCAACTCTACGCTTACCGCGTGAATGGCCCGTACGAGCCCAGCGAAGGACAGCGTTTCAATCCCAACCGACTCCTCCTCGATCCGCGTGCGACCGCTATCTCGCTGCTCCCCCCGTGGGATTTTATCGCGGCACAGGGGTACGCTCCATCGGCACCGGGAGAGGATTCGGCTACCTCGCCGCTCGACAACGCCGGATCGACGCCGAAGTGCGTCTTTGTCAACGAGCCTTTTGACTGGCACGGCGACCAACCGCTCCGGCATCCGTGGTCGGAAACCATTATTTATGAGCTGCACGTTCGCGGCTTCACCATGGATCCGACCTCTGGCGTAGACCATCCGGGAACCTACCGGGGTCTGGTCGAAAAGATTCCCTACCTCCAAAACCTCGGCGTGACCGCGGTGGAATTGATGCCTGTGCAGGAGTTCAACGAAAACTCCGTGACGCGCCGCGACCCGAAAACCGGCCAGCCGCTCAAGAATTACTGGGGCTACGATCCGGTGGTCTTCTGCGCGCCCAAAGCTTCGTACAGCAGCGCGGGCGGTCTCGGACAGCAGACACGGGAGTTCAAGGAAATGGTCCGGGCGTTTCACCAGGCCGGCATCGAGGTGATCCTCGACGTGGTGTTCAACCACACGGCGGAGGGCAACGAACTCGGCCCGACGCTCTGTTTCCGCGGGTTGGCCAACACCATCTTCTACACGCTGGCGGGCGACAAGTGCTTCTACAAAGACTACACCGGCACCGGCAACACCATCAACGCCAACCATCCCGTCGTGCGGGAACATATTCTCGACGCCCTCCGTCACTGGATGATCGAGATGCACGTGGACGGATTCCGTTTCGACCTGGCGTCGGTGCTCGGCCGCGATGGCAACGGCAGCCTCCTGGCCAACGCCCCGCTGCTTACCCGCATCGCCGAGGACCCGATCCTGCGCGACGTGAAGATGATCGCCGAAGCCTGGGACGCCGGCGGCGCGTATCAGGTGGGGAATTTTTCGAAGCGGCGCTGGGTGGAGTGGAATGGCCGCTACCGGGATGATGTCCGGCGGTTCTGGCGCGGCGACGATGGGATGCTCGGCTTGTTCGCCAGTCGGCTTTGCGGCAGCGCGGACATCTACACCCGTTCCGGCAAAGGCCCCGAGAGCAGCATCAACTTCATCACCTGCCACGACGGCTTCACCCTGAACGATCTCGTTACTTATCAGGGCAAGCACAACGAAGCCAACGGCGAAGACAACCACGACGGGACCAACGAGAACCTCAGCGACAACTACGGCGTGGAAGGGACGACGGAGGACACTGGGATCGAATCCGTCCGGCAGCGCCAGGTGAAGAACTTCCTGCTGACCCTGTTGGTTTCGCGCGGCGTGCCGATGCTGTTGGGAGGAGACGAACTCCGCCGCACCCAGGGCGGTAACAACAACGCCTATTGCCAAGACAACGAGACCAGTTGGCTCGACTGGGCGCAACTCGAAAAGGAGCAGGACATTTACCGGTTCGTTTGCGCGCTGACCGCCTTCCGCCGTGCCCATCCCGTGCTGAGCAAGGAAGCATTTTACACGGATACCGGGATTCGCTGGTTTGATCCCCAACAGGCTTCGCCCGATTGGGCCAATCCGAAAGGCAAACAACTCGCCTGCCAGATTCATGAAACCGGGACGGAGAGTCTTTACCTGATATTCAACGCTGGCACGGCGGCGACCGACTTCGGTTTGCCGCCGCTTCCGCCCGGAGGTCGCTGGCATCTCGCGTTCGACACCGCCCGCGCCACGCCGCCGGACTCCGCTGCCCGGAGCGAGGAATCCTGCCTGGACCATCCGACGAGGTATCACCTAGAAGCCCGCTCCAGCGCGATCCTCATGACCCAACCGCAGGGATTCGCCGCCGGGGGAGTGGTAGCGTGAACCCACGCGCTGCCGGGGTGCTGCTTCATCCCAGCTCCCTTGCCAACCCCTATCCCATCGGTGACCTCGGACCCGCCGCATTCGCGTTTGCGGATTTCCTGGCCGAGGCGGGACAGCGTTGGTGGCAGATGCTCCCCATCGGTCCGGTCGGGAGCACGAACTCTCCGTACCAATCATCATCGGCCTTTGGGGGCAACCCGCTCCTGCTAAGTCCCGATCGGTTGGTCGAGCAGGGACTGCTTGACCGCCACGATGTCGCGCTGGCGATGCCTCGAAGAGAGGGAAAAGTGGATTATAGTGAAGCCGCGCGCCTCAAGCTGCCCTGGCTAAGAAAGGCGTTCGAACGTTTTGACAAAATCAGGTACGGCAGCACACCGTCTGAGTTCGACGCCTTTGTCAGGACGGAATCCTTCTGGCTGGAGGATTTTTCGTTGTTCTCGGCGATCCAGGAAAACGAGGGTACTCCGGATTGGACTCGATGGAGCGGGGGTATGCGAACCCGCACGCCTGGCGCTCTAATCGATGCCCGGAAGCGCTTCGCTGACGAGATACGCTACCATCAGTTCGTCCAGTGGCAGTTTTCCGTGCAATGGAGTGCGTTGAGAGCCGATTGCACCTCCAAAGGAATTCGCCTGATAGGCGATGTCCCTCTGTTCGTTGCACACCAGAGCGCGGATGTCTGGGCTCATCCCGGACTCTTCAAGTTGGATTCCGATGGCAATCCCACCGTGGTCGCGGGAGTTCCCCCCGACGACTTCTCAAGCACGGGGCAGGTATGGGGCGTGCCTGTGTATCGCTGGGATGTGCTCGACGCGCAAGGTTATCAATGGTGGATCGAACGGCTGCGGAAGGTGGTCGCACTCTTTGACGTCAGTCGGCTTGATCATTTCATTGGCTTTATTCGTACCTATGAAGTGCCTGCACGAGCCACCACGGCTGAGCAGGGGCAGTACCAGCCCGGCGGCGGCGCTCCTTTTTTCCACGCTGTACGCCAAGCCCTCGGCTCATTGCCATTTATCGCGGATGACCTCGGTGCGACCACGCCTGCAGTGATCGCCCTGTTGAATCAGTTTCAAATCCCCGGTACGCGTGTACTCCAGTTTGAGTTCAGCTCGAATCCTGCCGCACAGCAAGACCTGCCAGGATTGCATCCGGAAACGTCTGTCGTCTATACGGGTACCCACGACAACGACACCACCGCAGGCTGGTACGAAAAGCTGCCGACCACACAACGCGAAGCATTGCAGACACAACTCGGAGCCAGCAGCCAGGAAGTAGTCTGGGCGATGATCCGTAACGCGCTGACCTCTCGGAGCGACACGGTGATCACCCCCGCGCAAGACCTTGTGGAACTCGGATCGCAAGCCCGCATGAATTTTCCCGGCGTTGAGCAGGGAAACTGGCAGTGGCGACTCGAAGACGGTGCGCTGACCCACGAAGTCATGGAACGGCTGCGAACCTTGACTGCGGCCTGTGGCCGCGTGGGCAGCAGCAACAACCGCATGTCCTCCAAACTTTAAGAATCCATGGAGTGATGTCATTGTTTCTGTTCTTTGCGGAAGAATGCGTTTTTTCCAAGGAGACAGCGTTGCGCACTCCGCCGGCTAGAGGCTGTTATGAACTTGTTAGAGGTGGAAGCGGGTGAGCAATAAGCTAG
>CAZZYS010000344.1:0-4865 GCA_964658285.1 uncultured Verrucomicrobiota bacterium | reverse complement strand
GAGCTGCACTTTTCCACTTGGGTACTACGCATTGAAGGCCGCAACCTCGGCGAGCTTTACGGGGCGTTGAACAAGCACACCGCGTCTGCGGTGCAGGAAGGCGACCATGAAGAGAGCACGTCAGAAACCGCTCCGTTTATTTCGCAATTGACCGTTGCCGAAGCCGACGATTGATCGGCCGCCTCGATCTTTGTTCTTTTGGCCGCGTGGCTTGCCGCTCTTGTACACAACCGATCAGTCGGTCGCGCCAGTTCTTTCTCTGAGGATCATTTCAACATCCTCGCAAAGTTCACGGGTGGCTCTCGACTCGTAGTGGCCACCTGAATCCCTTACAAAAGCGTGGTCATCCCGGTAGATTTGCGGCGGAGCCTCTACCTCGTCGCTGTTTTGCACCGTCTGCTGTGTGAACAAGGTTTCAACCAGCTTCGTGAACGGCAGGTGCTTGAGTCGGATGATGCTTGAGCGCAGCTCGCGTAGCTGATCCACCGTCATCCCGTTGAGTGCTGTCCGCATGATTTCCCGGTCATGCGTCGCCCGATGATTTCCGTCGCTGCTGTTCGATCCGTCTTCTGGCATGGAATCCCGGTGTATACAACGCCCAGCGGATCACGCAAGTTTGCTCGTCATTCCATGCGGATTCAAGTTTGGGCCTCTGTTGTACCCTGACACACGGGAGGTTTTGCGGGCGGCGAGTGATCGATTCTTTCCTTATTCAATACTTCCGGCGCAGCCGGTTCGAGCGAAGCGAGGCTCCCTTTCGCGCGTAGCGAAAGGGCGGGGGGATAGCCGCGTCCGAGTCGGAGTGTAACGGAGAGTCGGCACCCCTATTGCGGCGCTTGCGCCGCCTCGATTTGTCTGGCGGGGGGATTGTCCGTTGGGCGGTGGTTTCTCTTTGATTTGGGGATAAGGGGATAAAGAAAGGGATAGCGCCGCCGATTGGAGTGCATAAGTTCTTCTGCCGGTGAATAATATGTGAATGACTTAGTCGTCTTTCGCTCTCTCTGCGCCCGGACTTTCGCTCTCTCCGCTACCGGCACCGGTAGGGCGGGGAGGCTTTCGCTCCCTCTACTCCCGGCACTTTCTCGTGCTCTGAGCGATTGCGGTTCCTTCCGCTTTTCCTACTCCCCTCCCCCACCGGCTTTCGCTCTTTCTGCGCCCGGCACCTTGTAGGTTCCGCTCCTCCCACTCCTGAAAATAGCGCGGCACGGCACTTTCGCTCTTTCTACTCCCGAAAGCCTGCGAATAACTGTGCAAAACTCTGACCGGCGGGCGTTCAGACCGGCTGGCGACAGCTGACTTCCGCTCTTTCCACTCCCCGCTTCGGCAAACTTTCGCTCTGTCTACGCCTGGAGTTGCCTCGGCACTTTCGCTCTCTCTACGCCCGACTCGATCAAGTTTCGCTCTTTCTACTCCCGAGTCGCTTGGCTTTCGCTCCTTCTGCTCCCTGTCGTAACGTCCTCATTTCGATGTTTCCCTCGACGATCTCGCCAACGAAAGTGCTCGACGGGTAGAGTTTCCACTCCACCTCGGTGATTTTTGGCCGCCCCTTCGTGCGCTCGTAGATCGGCCGCTCATCGTAGGGCTTCATCGGATGCAGGAAACCCTGCGTTTTGAGTTCTTTGAGCGCTTGGCGCACCCGATCCACTGTGTTGCGCTGGCGCTCCTCCGCCGTGATCCCGCTCTCCGCCAATACCCGGGAAAGCGTCAGGATGTACCCTTTCCCGTCGACCATGTCTTGCCGGGATGCCTGCCGGTATCGCTGGCTCATCCGGGTGATGATCCAGCGCGCCAGCGGCAGGCTCAGGCGCATCACCCGAGTGTAGTTGATGGGCTTGTACGCCTGATCGAGAATCGCCTTGGTAGCCAGCGGATGGTAATCCACCGAGATGTAGGAGCGGCTGCCGTCCACGTCATTCTTCGGCTGCTGCTTGCGTAAATTCTGCAAGATCGGCGCGGCCATCCCGTGAATCGTTCGGTCGTGCTCGGCTTCCACGGTCAAAATCGCCCTGGAAAGGACCTCCAAGGCCTCCCGGATTTGGCTGAGCATCAAGCTGTGCCCCGCCGAGGTCAGCTCCTGGCGCAACTGCGAGAGCGTGAACATGACCCGGATGATGTGAGCCCCCGTCTGGCGACCGATGTGCAGACCCGTGCTGACGGTCTGTTGCACCGCCAGCTTGCGGATCGCCATTTCGACGAGTTCCTCGCGCACTCCCGGAAAGATGAGCTTGGCGTCTTCTTCACTCGCCGCGTGCTTCGATTGCTTGCCGCCTTTGGCGGCGATGATGGCTGGAGAGATGGAGACGGCCACCCGGTGGCCGCTGATCTGCACATCGTCAAAGCGCAGGATGGACGCACGTTTGACCGCGCGCGTGTGGGTCAGAGAGAACTTCGGCAGTGCGTCAAAGAAGTCGAGCGTGCGCGAATGATCGGGATTTTTGCTGTGCCACCCGTTGAACAGACTCAGCTGCAGATCGGTGGGAGCCGGGTCCGATGGCTCGGGTACCGAGGTGACGCTGAGATTTTTGCTCATGGTAATTTAATGAATAGAACCCCCTGCCGTGATCTCATGTGCACCACGCTTGGCACCGCTGCTATTTAATGCAAGCGCCGTGTGTCGGCTCACAGTGCGGTGGACTCGGTCGATCTTGTACCCCCAAGCCTGACTTGGGAACTTTTTTCCGAGCTTCGTACACCGATTTGCAAGATTGTTCCTAAGCGCGTGGCCGCACGGCGGCAGTTTTAAGTCGGGCGGGCCGCGGCCACGCCACCAATTCCCCACAATTTAGATTGAGCCCGGTGACGCGCCCAAAAATTCGTACCGGCAAGGAAGTTTGTCTTGCCGCGACCGCTGCGTTTAGGCTAATACTCTATTAGAACGATAGCCTAATAGTTTATAAGTTTACTCCCATGAAAATTGCTCTGGTTGCGAAAAAAGGAGGCGTAGGCAAAACCACGCTCTGTCTGTTGCTGCACGAGGCGATCCGCCAGACGGGTCAGACCGTCGCCGTACGAGACTACGATGCACAGGGCTCCGCGTCGAAGGCGCTACAGCGGTTCGGCGGGACGAAGGAAGCGCCGGGAGGCGAGTACGATGTGCTTCTGATCGACACCCCACCCTCGTTGACCCTTCCAGCGACCGCCGCCGCGGTGACCGCCGCCGACATCATTCTGATTCCCACCAGCCCCTCTCCCGTCGATATTTGGGAGGCCGATGAGGCGGCCCGCTTCGCCCGCTCGAAAAATCGCAAGGCCATCATCCGGGTGGTGCTCAACCGCACGCGGACGGGCACCTTGCTCACTGAGGCGATCCATCAAAGCCTGGGAACGGTGGCCGAGCCCATCCTGTCGGTGACGCTCGCAGATCGTCAGAGCTATCAACACGCGGTGCTCGGCGGCTGGGAAGCGCTGGACCCCAAAGCGGAAAAGGAGATGTTTCAACTTACCGTTGCCGTCACTTCGTTGCGGTAGATAGCCTATTAGCCTTCTAGCCTAATATGAAGAACAAGAAAGACCTGATTGCCCAGATCAGCCAGAACCTCGCGGCCGCTCCGGTAGAGCCGGTGGCCGCACCGGTTCCTGAAAACACTTCGAAGCGAGCGAAAGCGGTAACGACAAGACCCAGAGCCTCTGCGCCACCACCCAAGCCAGAACTGTCGGAGAAACCGCCGTCCACCGGGTCGGGGAAACAGGCCGCGTTCTGGCTCGACGACGAAGATCGCGCGATCTTCCACGAAACAGGCATGCTGCTTTACAGCCAAGGCATCAAGCCGAGTCACAACCTGGTCCTGCGAGCCGCGATTCGCATGATTCCCCGCGATCACCGATTGGTCGAGAAAGTCCGCGAACTGATCGAGAAAGACGGGCGTAAGGTTCGGCACCAGAAAAAATAGGCGCACACGATAGCCTATTAGCCTGCGAGGTTATTCGGGTATCGGTCCCGAGCTTGTCGAGCGGCGAGTGACAATTAGCCTGATAGCCTATGAGGTTGTCGTCGCGTACCGCCGAAATGCTCGAAAGCCGATGAGCAGCCGTTATCGCGGGGCGGCTGTACGCTAATAGGTTATAGCGTCGACCGCCGTCGAGTCCACGGAGGGACGTTCCTCCGATGCGGGTAGGTAGCGCAGCGAGGGCGTAACACGGCACCGATAGACTATTAGCTATGATGGTCAATGACCGAAGTCGTATACCCATCGACCGGTGCCAGCTCCAAGCATGTTTTATGTCTATAGACTATTAGTCTATCGTTTCTCGCTACGAGCTTCGGTCCAGCTAGTGGAGATGAAGGAACCGAATAGCCTAGTAGGCTAACAGACTAATAGAATACTCGCGCTTGTCGGTCCACGAGCGTGGGATTACGCAGCCTTCGAGAGGTCTGCGGTCGCAAGCAGGCGTTCCAGATCGGCGGGCGACTGCAAATTGAAACGTCGCAGGAACTCTCCGGTGGTCATCCACACCGTGCGCCCGGTTTCGCCAGACTTTCGACAGTCCACCAAACCCAGATGTTGGAGCCGGTGCACGACCGCGCGTCGGTCGGCGGTGAAATAGCCGTTGATCTCCGGCAGGCCGAGCGGCTGCTTGAAGGCAATGCAAGCGAGCACTTCCAGCCCGGCGGCACTCAGAGGACCTTCCTCGTCGTCTCCGTGGGAGGCTGCGTCGCTCGCGTCGGATTTAAATTGGTCGGTGATCGCGGCGAAATATTCGCGCAGGGCAGGGGGACGCACTTCGGCCGTGGTGATCCGCACGCTGCCGGCGCGAATATCCAGTCGTAAACCCATCTTCTCAAGTTTCTGACTCGTTTTAAGAAGCGTCTGGAGCAACTCGAAGCCGCCGACGCTGGCCGCCGCACGGACCGTCACGTCCGGCTC
>CAZZYS010000343.1:0-4885 GCA_964658285.1 uncultured Verrucomicrobiota bacterium | reverse complement strand
GCGCGATGTGGAAGGCTTCCTTCACGATGCGCGGGATGTCGTTGATGTCCCACACGAGGTAGGAGTGCTTGACGATGGGCAGCGTCATGCCGAACACGTCCGTCTCCTGGAACGCCCCGCGCCCGATCATCCATTGGGGCACCTGCCCGGTGATCGCCACGAGCGGCACGCTGTCCATGTACGCGTCGGCGATGCCCGAGACGAGGTTCGTCGCGCCCGGTCCGCTGGTGGCCATGCAAACGCCCGCCCGGCCGGTGGCGCGGGCGTAACCTTCCGCCGCGAAGACCCCGCCCTGCTCGTGGCGCGGCAGGATCGTGCGGATTTTGGTGGATTTCGTCAGCGCCTGGTGGATGGGCATACTCGCCCCGCCGGGGTAGGCGAAAATCGTGTCCACGCCCTCGCGTTCGAGGCAGGCGACCAGAATCTCCGCGCCGTCCATGACGGGGCCGCGCTCGGGGGCGGCGTTGGTGGCGGGTTCGGCGGCGGCGGTGGTGGTCGGGTTCTGGGTCATGCGAAAGGGTGGTGCGGGCGAGAGAAGCTAGAGGAAGACCGCGCGTGAAACAAGACGAAAGGTAGGCACTTCCAGACGGGCCGCCGGGCTCACGCCGCGACGGATTCACGGGCGAGGAGCGAGGCGAAGACCTCCCGCCACCGTGCGGTTTGCACCGCCACCGGCGCGCGCGGATCGAGACGCTTCTCCAGGCACAGGCCGGCTGACGGATGTTCCAACCGGAGCAATCGTTCCCCGCTGGCCAACTTCAGCAGTTCGACACGGATTTGATCGCTCATCACAGGACGAGAGTAACCTCAAAAACCAAAAAGCTCCAGCATTCGGTTCAGGGCGGCGGGTACGGTGCCGCCACGGTGACAGCCTCCAAAACTTCGTGGCAAAGCGTGATGGAAAGTTCGTCCGCCGAAAGCGAGTCGGCAATTTCCATTTCCAGGGTCAGGCCGAGGATGGTCGTGCGCGCGAGCGCCGGACGGTTCAGCGCGTCCATCATCGGCTCTTGCGCGTTTCGTACGGAAATCAGCCGGAAGCCGCCCCGCAGGGCTAATTCGGTGTACGCATCGAAAGTTTCCATCCTCGGCAGACTCACGGTTCCAGGGAAACGCCGCCGGCGGCAAGCTCGAATCGATGATTTGGCCGCGCCTCGCCAGCCGCCCGTGAAAATCCGGTCGCAAGGCGCGGCGTTTCGGCGCACATTGGCCGCCATGCGTGCTTCCCGTCCGCTCCTTTCCTTGGGTTTGTGCCTCGCTGCCGGTTGGCCCCTCGCCGCCGGCGGTCAGCAGCCGGCGACCATGCACAACCCCGCCGACGGCTGGCGTCCGGTCTCCAACGAGGTCCGCACCGACAAAATCCCCGACACGCTGGTGCCCACCTGGGACACGCGGCCGGATGACCGCACGATGTATTTCCAGATCCCCGCGCCGCGCGGGCAGATCACCGACCGCAACGGCCTGCCGCTGGCCCAGTCGCGCGTCGGCTACCATCTCGACCTGAATTTCCCTCCCGGCGACCCGATGTCCGACGCGCAGGTCGTCGCCTTCGTCAAAGGCCAGCTCGTCCTCGCCCAGACGCTGCTGACCCGCAAGCTGGAGGTCAACACCAGCGACGTGCTGGACCATTACCACAACCGGCGGATGCTCCCGATGGACATCGCCACCTACCTCACGCCCGAGGAGGTCGCCAGCGTGCGCGAGCGCCTCGGCAGCGGCCTGAAGCTGCGCCCGGTCTACCTGCGCTGCTATCCCAATGGCTCGCTGGCCGCGCACATCATCGGCTACAGCGGCAAGACCGCCTCGCAGGCGCACGGCGCCATCCAGCCCAACGAACTGCTCTGGCCCGACCTCGAAGGCCGCGAGGGCCTCGAAAAAACCTTCAACGAGCAGCTCACCGGCAAGCCCGGCGTGCTCAACCTCACCTTCGACGGCAAGGGTAACAAGACGAGCGAGCGTATCGTCACCCCGCCCATTCCCGGCAACAACGTCGTCACCACGCTCGACCTCCATCTCCAGCAACTCTGCGAACAGAACCTCACCAAGCTGGGCAAGCGCGGGGCCATCGTCATCATGGACCCCAACAACGGCGACGTGCTCGCGCTCGCGTCGTGGCCGACGTTCGACCCGAATAAGTTCGTGCCTTCCATCTCCGAGGAGGAGTTCAAAAAGATCAACGAGGACCCGAACATCCCGCTCATCCCGCGCGCCTTCCGCGCCACCTACCCGGCCGGCTCGACCTTCAAGGTCATCATGGGCGCGGCGGCCCTCCAGACGCAGACCATCAGCAAGGACGACCTGTTCAGCGGCCCGGCGAGCATGTACGTCGGCAACATCCTCTTCCACAACTGGAAAAAGACCGACGCGGGCGACCTCAACTTCGCGCAGGCGCTCGCGCAGAGCTGCGACACCTGGTTCTACCAGGTCGGCATCAAGACGGGATCGGCCAAGATCATCGACTACGCGCAACGCTTCGGCCTCGGCCAGCGCACGGGGCTGCCGCTGCGCGACGAGATGATCGGCATCGTGCCCACCGACGATTACATGAAGAAACACCACGGCCGCCGCCTGCTCGACGGTGACATCGCCAACCTCTCCATCGGCCAGGGCGACCTGGAGGTGACGCCGGTCCAGATGGCGCAGGCGATGGTGCCCGTCGCCAACGGCGGCAACCTCTTCCAGACCCGGCTCGTGCAGCAGGTCCAGACGCTCGACGAGCAGATCGTCGCCGCCTACAACGTGCGCATCCGCCGCGACATGGGCCTGAGCCCCGACGTGGTCGCCACGCTGCACAAGGGGATGCAGATGGTCGTCGAGCACGGCACGGCGGCCCAGGCGCGCGTGCCCAACGTGGAAGTCTGCGGCAAGACCGGCACGGCGCAATGGGGGGCGGGCAACGAGAACAAGGCCAAGTCGCGCACGGCGTGGTGGTTCGTGGGTTTCGCCCCGGCGGACAAGCCGCAGTACGCGTTTGCCGCGCTGGTCGAGGGCGACCCCGGCGACCGGCGGCACAGCAGCGAGACGGCCGTGCCGCTCATCGGCAAGGTGCTGCGCGAAATTTACAAGGACAAGAAGCCCGAGCCGCACAAAAAGAAGCACCACGACGAGGACCAGGACGACAGCAACAACAATCCGCCCAAGGAAGAGGGGCTCGACAATGCGGATTAAACCCGGCGCTTTTCCATCCTCCCCCGGTGCCCCGACGCCACCCGAGAGATCGCTGGCGGTCTCTGGCGACTTCCCTATTGTAAAGAATCTGTTAGAATCGCCTGATCCAGATGCCCTTTGACCTCAAATCTCTCGTGGCCGCCCGCATGGGCGAGAACTACGAACTGCACAGCCAGCACCTCAATCCGACGCTCGTTCAGGTCCAGCGCACCATCGGTTTTGACCGCGTCTACGTCCGTGCCAAGGGCGCGTACCTGTACGACGCCGAGGGGAAGGATTACCTCGATTTCCTGAGCGGTTACAGCGTGTTCAACGTCGGTCGCAACCACCCGGTCGTCGCCCAGGCGATCCGCGACGCGCTCGACCTCGACCTGCCCAACATGGTGCAGATGGATTGTTCGTTGATGAGCGGCCTGCTCGGCGAGGCGCTCCTCAAGAAAACCCCGGCGCACCTCGACGCCGTGTTCTTTTGCAATTCGGGTACGGAGGCGGTGGAGGGGGCGTTGAAGTTTGCCCGCGCCGCCACCGGCCGGGCGCGCATCGTGTCGCTGAAGGGCAGCTACCACGGGCTGAGCTACGGGGCGCTATCCATCACGGGCAGCGACTCGTTCCAGGAAGGGTTCGGGCCGTTCCTCGCCGACACGGAACTCGTCGCGCTCGGCGACCTCAACGCCCTCGAAAACACCCTGGCGATGGGCGACGTGGCGGCGTTCATCGTCGAGCCGATCCAGGGCAAGGGGGTCAATTACCCGCTCGACGATTATTTCCAGAAGGCACAGGCGCTCTGCCGCAAACACGGCACGCTGCTGATTTGCGACGAGGTCCAGACCGGTCTCGGCCGCACCGGCAAGTGGTGGGCGTTCCAGCACTGGGACCTGGAGCCCGACATCGTGACGATGGCCAAGACGCTCAGCGGCGGTTACGTGCCTTGCGGAGCCATCGTGACGCGCCGGTCGATCTACCAGCGGACCTTCAGCCGGCTGGATCGTTGCGTGGTGCATTCGAGCACTTTCGGCCGCAACAACCTCGCCATGACGTGCGCACTGGCGACGCTGACCGTGCTGGAGGACGAAAAGCTCATCGAAAACTCCGCCGTCATGGGCGAACTGCTTATGAAGCGCATCCGCGCGCTCAAAAAGAAGCATCCGTTCCTCAAGGAGGTGCGCGGCAAGGGGCTCATGATCGCCATCGAGTTCCACGAGCCGCCGCAGTTGAAAGGCAAGCTGGCGTGGCGGCTCATGCACAAGATCGACGAGTCACTTTTCCCGCAGCTCCTGATCGTGCCGCTGCTCAGCAAGCACCGCATTCTGACCCAGGTCGCCGGGCACCACATGGATGTCATCAAAATCCTGCCGCCGCTGACCATCGGCGAGGCGGAGGTGGATCGGTTCGTCAATGCCCTGGACGAAACGCTCACCGAATGCACGAGCCTTTCCGGCCCGATCATGGAACTGGCCATCAACACGGCCAAGGTGCAGTTCGGCGGCGGACCGGTGGCCCAGCGTCCGCGCGCCAACGGCAAAAATGGCCGCAACGGTCACGTGCACGTCAATGGCAACGGCAAGAATGGCCACGGGAAGAACGGCAATGGCCATGCCTACGCCCATGCCAACGGCAAAAACGGGCACGCCGTGGACGAGAGCGCGCGTGTCGTGGGGTGAAAGTGTTGTTTTAACACAGAGACACGGAGAACACGGAGACCGGAGGAGACGGAAGGGGG
>CAZZYS010000342.1:0-4917 GCA_964658285.1 uncultured Verrucomicrobiota bacterium | reverse complement strand
TCAACAAAAGAGGAGCCATCTCCTTCTCCCACCTTTTGCCTTCCTCCTCCAGCCTCCGTGTCTCCGTGTCTCCGTGTTCAATTCACGGCTTCGGCGCGAGGGATGCCAGCACCGCCTCGAAGCCCGGGTCGCCACGCAATTCGTCCCATTCCGGGTCGAGCTTGAGGTCGCCGTAGGAGAACGTGTGCGGCACCCGCGCGAGGGTGGTGAGTTGCTCGATGGCCGCCGCCTTTTCACCGGTCCAGGCGTAGATTTGCGCCAGGTTCACGGCGATGCCCGGACCGAGGATGGCGTCCTTGCCGACAGATAGTAGTTCACAGGCGCGCCGGCCCTCGCGGATCGCGTCTTCCTTGTTCCCGAGCCCGGCGTCGATGAGGCCCAGGTAACACACGGCCACGGCCGCGTCCGGTTGCGCGGCCACGGTTTTGGCCACCTCGACCCGCGCGGCGGCGAATGCGGTTTGCGCGCGGGCGGCGTCACCCGCGCAATGGGCGAACACCCCTTCCCAATAAGCGCGCGGGAGGGTCAGGCCGCTGGCGATGGTCGTTCCCGCGGGCGGCAAATGGGCGAGGGCGCGGGCGGCGGCGGCCGGGGTGCGTTCGAGCAGGGCCAGGGTAGGGGAATCCAGATCGGACGTGAGGTCGGGGTTCTCGGCCAGCAACGTGGCGAGGACGGTCTGGTACGGCCGGATGTCCGCCCGCGCTTCGAGCGGCACCTCCGCCAGGAGCTGGCGGGTGAACGGATCGCCGGGCTTGACGGCCAGGGCGTGCTCCAGGGTGCGTTCACCGTCGGCGTACCGGCGCATGTGCAGGTAGCTGCTGCTGAGTTGCTGGAGCAGATAAAAATTGCGCGGATCGAGCGCGAGCGCCTGCTCCATTTTGCGCACCGATTCCTCCCACTGACCCTGCCGGCGCAGGATGTAGCCGGCGGTCTCGGCGATGTGGGCCTCGTTGGGCAAGGTCCGCCGCGCCAGCGCCAGCTCGGCGGTGGCGTTGGGATAATCGCGCCGCTGGTAATGGTAATCGGCGAGCGCCAGATGGGTCTCCCCCGCGTCGGGCTGCAAGCGCACCGCCGCCTGCACGGCGGCGTTGAACTGGTCCAGCCGCGCGGGCGTGTGGTCGGTCCGGTAGAGGCTGCCGTGGATGCGCGCGAGCAGACACCAGGCGGGCAAAAACTTCGGGTCGCGCGCGAGCGATTGCTCCAGCAGGCCGACGGCCTCCGGCATCTTGGCGGCCCCTTGCAGCGTGCTGCCGTAGCGGTTGAGGAGGTCCTCGGCGCGCAGGTACAGATCGTAGGCGGCCAGGTCGGTCGTCGGCTGCGCGTCGATGGCGCTTTTTTCCTGCGGCGAGAGTCGTGCCTGGAGTTGCCCGGCGATGGCCAGGGCGATCTCGCTCTGGATGGCGAACACGTCGTCGAGCGCCTTGACGTAGCGTTCGGCCCACTGCTGGGCGTTGGTGCGCGGATCGGTCAACTGCGCGGTCACGCGCACCTGGTTGCCCGCCCGCTGCACGCTGCCGGTCAGGACGTGGGCGACCCCGAGTTCGGCGGCGATGGCGCGCAGGTCGCGCGGCGCGCCGGCCTGGTATTGTTTGACCGAGGAACGCGCGATGACCTTCAGGTCGGCGATCTTGGCCAGGTCGGTGAGGATTTCGTCCTGCACGCCGTCGGCGAAGAACGCGTTGTCCTTGTCGGCCGAGAGGTTTTCAAAGGGCAGCACCGCCACGGATTTCTCCGCGACGGGCAGCGCTGGCGCGTCGGCGGCGACCGGCACCGGGGGGGACGGGGAGGCTGCCACGGGCAAACCACGGCGCTCACGCCCGAACCACCACCCACCCGCCAGCGCCAGCGCCGCCACGAGGACCAACGCCCCCGCGCCGAGCAGCCGGCCGCGGCCGGTGGACCGCGCGACCGGCCCGCGACCGGTCCTGGCCCCGCCGAACTTCGCCGGCGGCGAGGGATTGCCCGTCGCCTCCGCGTACAGGTTGAACAGGCTCACGACGACCCCGTGCTTGACCTGGCAGTCGCCCAGTTCGTGCAGGTACGGCTGCCAGTGGCGCGAGGTGGCCAGATCGTCCGCCACGCGCTTGGAAATGAGGATGTGCCCGGCGTCGCCGCAATCCATGACGCGTTGGGCGATGTTGATGCCCGCCCCGGCGATGTTCGCGCGCCCGTTGACATCCTCGACGTGCTGCACCGGGCCGCTGTGGATGCCCATGCGCAGGGGCAGGCTCGGCTGCGCGCGCAGGGCCTGGCTGAGCTGGAGGGCGCACTCCACCGGCGCTTCCATCGAGGAGGTGAACACCAGCGCCATGCCGTCGCCCGTGGGCAGACGGATGAGGCTGCCGGTGCCCTCGGCCGCGCGCACGGCGTCGGTGTTGAGCACGAGATGGTTCAACTCGTGCAGCGCCTCACGCTGTTCGTCGATCAGGAGCTTCGAGTAGCCCACGATGTCCATGAAGAGCACGTGGGCAATCTCCAGGCGCAGGTCGGTTTTTTCTTCGTCGGACATCGGGGAGCGGGGATGACGGTAGCGAGCCGTCAGGAACAAAGGAAGTTACAAAACCGCCACACCGGCGCGGCGTTTTTACCGAACCTCTCTTTTCTGCGGCGGACGCAGGTAGAACAACGTGAAAATGCCCGTGCAGATCACCAGCGAGCCGATCCATTTCAGGAGCCAGCCCGGGTCGCGCAAAATCTGCACCGTGCTCTGGTTGTGGTTCTGCGGGCTCCACGACGCCTGCGACATTTTGTACGTCAGGCCGCTGAACGTGTTCCACCAGTTGCCGGGGAAGTTGAAGGGGCTGTTCATCGAACAACTCCCGGTCCCCGTGGCACCCTCCACGTCGGTCACGCGCAGGGTGCTCTTGAAGCTCGCCGGGTTGTCCGTGCCCTCGTTGAACACCACCTCGAAATCCTCCAGTTGCAGGCCGATGGGCAGCCCCTCGACGCGGAAGTCGTACGAGAGCTTCGTCGGACGCGGCGCGGTCGGCAGCGTGAACTCCCAGCCGCTGGGCGTCCATTGCTCGATGACCGCCCCGCCCCGGGTCAGGCGCACGCGCACGCCCTCCGCGCGGTTGCCGTTGGCGCGGCTGCCCGTCGCGGGGCCGCCGCCGCCGCTGCCGACGAGGTTCGGGTCGCCGGAGGTCGCCGCCTTGTCGTCGGTGGTGGGCGGGGGAGCATCCTGGGTGGGTCGGAACTCCATGTGCGCCACGGCGGCGGGCAACGTCTGCACGGCTTCGAGCTGCCAGTCGGCCCAGCCGGTGTTGATCGGCTGGCCGGGCAGGAGCGTGCCCCGGATCGGCTCGGCCACGGCGCTGGATTTGAGGAGAAAGGTCAACGTCCCGGCCGCGTCGCAGTACACGGTGGCCTGGTTGTCGGCCGCCGTGCCGATGTTCGGGGCCGCGCCGGCCGGCGGTTTCGGCGCGTCGTCCGGGGCGGCGGCGGCCAGCGCACCGCGGACCCGCACGAACACGGCGGGGTTGCGCGGCTGGTCGGAGGCGCTGGTGGGTTGGTTATCCGGGCCGACGACAAAATCGGGCCAGTAATTTTCGACCGTCGCGCTCAGCCCGGAGCCGCCGAGGTCCTGGTCCTTACCGCGTTCCGTGGCGGGGTCGAACTCCCACGTCGCGCCCTGCCAGTCGAGGAACACCCGCGCTTTGCCGTCGTCCGCCACCTGCAGCCGGACCTTGACCCCGGACGCCTTGCCGCCGGGCAGCGGCTGGGCGATCTGCGCGTCGGCTTTGTGCGCGAAGGCGAAGATACCCTCGTCCACCGTGTCGCCGGCCGGCGCGGGGGCGGGCTTGGGGACGCTCTCCACCGCCGGGGCCGTGCCGGCGAGCACGCGCACGGCCGCCAACCCGAGGTCGAGCGCCCCGTGGTCGGTGTCGCCGACGAGCAGCCATTGGTCGGTCGTCTGCTTGAGCCGTTTGGAAACCAGCCGCACGCGCACCGCCGGTTGACCGACGCCGGGAACAGGGTTGTCGGCCGGCACCGCCCTCGGCTCGAACGACGCCTCCAGCGCGGGCGCGTAATCCACCAGCGCGAGGTCCCAGCCCCCGGCCGTCTGCCCGAGCCGCCACGGGTGCGCCGGGGTCGGGTGCCGGCTGATGATCTCCACCGGGAACTGGCGGACCTCGCCGCGCCCGTCGTTGCCGTCCTCGACGCGCAGGACGCGTTCGTCGGCGACGTTGAGCTGGTTGTCCGGCGGCTGGCCCTTGAAAAGGGTCATCGTGCCCTCGATGCCCCAGTGGCGGCCGATCATCGCGCCGACGAGCAGGACGATGATGCCCAGGTGCGTGAGCAGGAACCCGGTGTGGTGGCGTTTCCAGGGCCAGCGCGAGAGCGCCGAGCAGGTGAGGTTCAGGCACAGGAAGACCAGCCAGAGGTTGAACCACCACGCGTTGTAGATGTAGGCGCGGGCGACGCGGGCGTCGAAGCTGGTCTCGTAAAGCGTGCCCGCGATGCTGGCGACGATCAGCACGCTGATGAGCACCACCGCCAGCTTGACCGAACTGAACAAACGGAACACCGGCTGGCGCATCCAGGCCGGTTTGCCGGGGCGCGGGGCGGGGAGGGGAGACGACGGAACAGCGGGGGTCTTCTCGGGGGGTGCGATTTCCGAAGTGGACGGGGCCGACATGGATGGAACGGGAGCGGGAGAGAAAAAGGTGCCGTCAAAGGTAGCTCTCCGCCGCGCGATGTAAACCGCCGCCGAAAAGCGCGCTTGCCTCGCGCGGAGACTTTTCGGTATACCGGGCGGGGCGGGGCGGCCTGTTCACCGTTCGCCGCGAACCACTTCCCATCCACTATGGCTGACAAAACGATCCGCATCCCCGAAAGCATTCCTGGTCCCTGGTACGTCGATGACACCTGTACGCCCTGCCACGTTTGTCTGGACGAGGCCGGGCCGCAGTCGGG
>CAZZYS010000341.1:0-4924 GCA_964658285.1 uncultured Verrucomicrobiota bacterium | reverse complement strand
ATGGTTGGGAGTTGGAAGGGGTCGTTTTGCCCGGGCGGTGAGTAAACTGGGCAACACCGCGCGAGAGGCATTGAGCGGATCCGTTATTCTCCGCCGACTTCGTGCCGGGCTTCTTCGGCCAGCGCCGTGGAGAGATAACGCTCGCCGGTCGAGCACCCGATGGTGACGATCAACTTGCCCTTGTTTTCGGGACGTGTGGCCACCTCGATGGCGGCGAACACGTTGGCCCCGGTGCTGATGCCGGCCAGGATGCCTTCCTCCTTGGCCAGGCGGCGAGCCATGACGATGGCCTCGTCGTTGGTCACGGTGATCACGTCGTCCACGATGTCGAGGTGCAGGTTGCCCGGGATGAAGCCCGCGCCGGTGCCCTGGATTTTGTGCGGGCCGGGCTTGAGCGGTTCGCCGTGGCGCGTCTGGGTGATGACCGGTGAGTCGGTCGGCTCGACCGCGATGGCCCGGAAGGAAGGCTTGCGCAACTTGATGACTTCCGACACGCCGGTGATGGTGCCTCCCGTGCCGACGGCGGAGACCAGGATGTCCACCTTGCCGTCCGTGTCCGCCCAGATTTCCTCGGCGGTGGTGCGCCGATGCACTTCCGGGTTGGCCGCGTTGCTGAACTGTTGGGGAACCCAGCCGTCGGGGATTTCTTTCGCGAGCGCTTCCGCTCTGGCGATGGCTCCCTTCATCCCCTCGGCGGCCGGGGTGAGCACCAGTTTTGCGCCGAGCATGACCAGCAGCGTGCGACGTTCCAGGCTCATGCTCTCGGGCATGGTCAGGATCAGCGGGTAGCCTTTCGCCGCCGCGACAAAGGCGAGCGCGATGCCGGTGTTGCCGCTCGTGGGCTCCACGATGGTCGTCGTCGGGGTGAGGCGGCCTTCTTTTTCGGCCGCCTGGATCATGGCGGCACCGATGCGATCCTTGACGCTGCCCAGGGGATTAAAGAATTCGGCTTTGAGGGCGATGGTCGCCTCCAACCCAGCGGTGACGCGGTTGAGTTTGATGAGTGGCGTGCGGCCGATGGTGCCGAGGATGTCGGGGTGCAGGGAAGTCGTGGTCATGTCGTGGATCAGTCAGGGTGTGCGCCGGGCATACTCGCCACGTTCGAAAAGTTTCATCGTGGGCTGAACGGCTTATTAGTTTACTGGTTTAGTAAAGATTTGACACCACCCTAGTACGCCCATAGAGATTCGCAAAGAAATTTTGCCGCGTCCCGTTCCGAACCTCTCGGCGCCTCGGCAACCCCGGAATTTTGGACCATGAAAATGCACCGCATCCATCCCGTCGTCGCAGCGGTGCTGGCCCTCGTGCTGGTGCTGGCGGCGAGCCATGCGGGCGCGTCCGACCAGCCGAAGCCCGTGCGCATCGGCTACCAGAAGAGCGGGGCGTTCCTCCTGGTCAAACAGGATGGTTCTCTGGAGAAGAAACTTGCGCCGCTCGGTTACAGTGTGGAGTGGCGGGAGTTTCCCAGCGGGCCGCCGATTGTAGAGGCGCTCAACGCCGGCGCGCTCGACCTCGCGCACTCCGGCGATGCTCCGTTGGTCTTCGCGCAGTCGGCGGGCGTGCCGTTCGTTTACTTCGGCGTGAGCGCGGTCAGCCCGGAAAGCAGCGGGATCGTGGTGCCCAAAGATTCGCCGCTCCAAACGCTGGCGGAACTCAAAGGCAAGAAGGTGGCGTTCGCCCGGGGTTCCAGCGCGCACTACCTCGTGGCGCTCGCGCTCGAAAAGGCGGGACTCACCTTCGCGGACATCAAGCCGGTTTATCTCCAGCCCGCGGACGCCCGGGCGGCGCTCCTTTCGGGTGCGGTGGATGCGTGGGCGGTCTGGGATCCGTTCCTGGCCGCCGCCGAGATCGATGCGCAGGCGCGCTCGCTCACCGCGGGCCTGAAGCTCTCGCCGCACCGGGAGTTTTACTTCGGCCGGCGCGAGTTCGTGGAGGGCAACCCGGCGCTGGTGTCCGCGCTGCTCGACGTGCTGCAGGTCTCGGGCAAACAGGCGATGGATGATCCGAAGAAGACGGCCGCCTTCCTGGCACCCAAACTCGGGTTGAGCCTCGCGGTGATGGAGCGCAGCGAGGCGCGCAAGCAGCGTTACGGCGGCGAACCGCTCAGCGGCCAGGCCGTGGCCGACCAGCAGGCCGTCGCCGACACGTTTTTCAAGCTGGGCCTCATCCCCAAAGCCATCCGCGTCGAGGACTTGGTGTACCACCCGGCCAAGTAATTTTCATGAAACTTTTCTGGTTCATCCCGACCCACGGCGACGGCCGCTATCTCGGCACGACGACGGGCGGGCGCGTGCTCGATTTCGATTATCTCAAGCAGGTCGCCGGGGCCATCGACACTCTGGGATTCCAGGGCGCGCTCCTGCCCACCGGGCGAAGCTGCGAGGACGCCTGGGTGACGGCCTCGGCCCTCATCGGGGCAACGCGGCGCATGAAATTTCTCGTGGCGGTGCGACCCGGATTGGTGTCACCCACCCTCGCCGCCCGCATGACGGCGACCTTCGACCGGCTCTCGGGCGGGCGTGTGCTCATCAACGTCGTCACGGGCGGCGATCCGGTGGAACTGGCCGGCGACGGCATCTTCCATGAGCACGACACGCGCTACGAGGTCACGGATGAGTTTTTGCACATCTGGCGGCGGCTCCTGGCCAGCACGGACGCGGTGGATTTCAACGGCAAGCATCTGCGCATCAAAGGGGCCAAAACCATCTTCGCACCGCTACAGCGGCCTTACCCTCCTTTGTACTTCGGGGGATCGTCTCCCGCCGGCATCGAGGTGGCCGCGCGGCACGTCGATCATTATCTTACCTGGGGCGAGCCGCCCGACGCCGTGGCCGAGAAGATCGCCGCCGCGCGCCGGGCCGCCAGCAACCAGGGGCGGCGGCTGCGCTTCGGCATCCGCCTGCATGTCATCGTGCGCGAGACGGACGAGGAAGCCTGGCAGGCCGCCGACCGTCTGATCGCCCACGTCACTGATGACACGGTGGCCGCCGCCCAAAAGATGCTCGCGCGACAAGACAGCGCCGGACAAAAACGGATGCTCGGGCTGCAAAGGAACGGCGGTGGCAAGGCCGAGCGCAGCCGCGCGACGCTGGAAATCAGCCCCAACCTGTGGGCGGGCGTCGGCTTGGTGCGGGGTGGGGCGGGAACGGCGCTCGTGGGCAGCGCGGACACCGTGGCCGCGCGAATGAAGGAGTACGCCGGGATCGGCATCGAGACGTTTATTTTCTCGGGCTATCCCCATCTGGAGGAGGCATATCGCGTGGCCGAACTGCTCTTTCCGCGTTTGCCGCTCTCCCATGACGCCGCCGTCAGCAATGGCGCGATCTTGCGGCCAACCCACGCCGGGGAAGTGATGGCCAACGAACTGGTGCCGGCCGCACGCTCCGGCCCGTCGAACCGCAGCGGTGCGCCTGCCCCTGCGCCGACGCTTGCCACGCCATGAACTTTCCTCGCTATCTGGGCAGGCATCTGGTCCCGTGGATCGTGCCGTTGCTGCTGGTTGCCGGTTGGCAATGGGCGGTGACGGCCGGGATCGTTTCCAGTCAGAAGATTCCCGCACCCTCCGCCGTCCTCGCGGCAGGCTGGCGGCTGACGCGCAGCCACGAACTCCCGCTCCACCTCTGGGAAAGCACCAAGCGCGCGCTCCTCGGACTGGCCATCGGCGGCAGCCTCGGGCTGGCGCTCGGTTTTCTCAACGGCTTGTCCCCGGGGGCCAACCGGCTCCTCGACTCGTCGGTCCAGATGGTGCGCAACGTGCCGCACCTGGCGCTCATCCCGCTGGCGATCCTGTGGTTCGGCATCGGGGAGGAAGCCAAGCAGTTCCTCATCGTGCTCGGCGTGCTCTTTCCGCTCTACGTCAACACGGTCCACGGCATCCGCTCGGTCGATCCGAAACTGATCGAGATGGGCCGCGTCTATGGCCTGGGGCGTTGGGGGTTGTTCCGGCACGTCGTGTTGCCGGGGGCGTTGCCTGCGATCCTGGTCGGGTTGCGTTACGCGTTGGGCGTGATGTGGCTCACCCTCATCGTGGCCGAAACCATCGCCAGCGACGACGGCATCGGCTTCATGACCATGAACGCGCGCGACTTCATGCAGACCGACGTGGTCCTGCTCGGCATCGTGCTCTACGCGCTGCTGGGCAAAGGTGCCGACACGCTCGCGCGCGGGCTCGAACGCTCCCTGCTGCGTTGGAACCCGGCGTACCGGGCCGCCTGATCTTTCCCGCCATGAACGCTCTCCTGCCCGGGCCTGCGATGGCCGCTTGCCCCGCCCCGCCATCACCGGCCGCGACGCGGACCCCGCTTTTGCGGGCGCGCCATCTTTCCAAACAATTTGACGGGCGGACGGTTCTCGCCGGGATCGATCTCGATCTGGGGCCGGGAGAAATCGTCGCCGTCGTTGGGCGCAGTGGGTGCGGTAAAAGCACTTTGCTGCGTCTGCTGGCCGGCCTGGAGCGAGCTTCGGGGGGAGATCTCGCTCTGGCCGGCCAGCACCTGACGGGTCTAAACCACGCCGCGCGCCTGATGTTTCAGGATGCCTGTCTGCTGCCGTGGAAAACGGTGCTGCAAAATGTTTTGCTCGCCACACCGGAGCCCGAACGCCTGCGCGAAGCTCGACAAGCCCTCTCTCGGGTCGGGCTGCTTGATCGTTCGGACGATTGGCCTGCTGCGCTGAGCGGCGGACAACGTCAGCGCGTCGCCCTGGCCCGCGCGCTTGCCAGCAGCACGCCACTTCTCTTCCTTGATGAACCTCTCGGCGCACTCGACGCGCTGACACGTCTGGAGATGCAGGCGCTCATTGAAAGCCTGTGGCTGGAAAAACGCTTCGGCATGCTGCTCATCACCCACGATGTCGAGGAAGCCGTGGCGCTGGCCGACCGTGTCCTGGTCATGGCGGATGGGCGCTTCGTTGCCGATGTTCCCGT
>CAZZYS010000340.1:0-4928 GCA_964658285.1 uncultured Verrucomicrobiota bacterium | reverse complement strand
GAACGAGGCCTTGGCGATGCCGAAGTCGAGCACCTTCACGAGCGGCGCGCCGCCAGCGCCAAGGCCGACGAACTGCGCGGCAAAGCCGAGGCAGCCTGGGGCGATGCCAAGGTCAAGGCCCGGACGTTCCAGGAGGACGGTGAGGATTACGTCCGCGAAAACCCCACGCGCGCCGTCCTCATGGGACTCGGCGCGGGCTTCGTGCTCGGCTTGATCCTCCGCAAGTAACCGGCGCAGCTTCCCGCTCCGTCGATCTGCTCCTTCGCTTTACACATGGCGTACTCAAATCCCCAGCCGACCCCCGAACCGAACACACCCGGATTGCCCGAAAGCATCCGGCTGATCCTCGCGTCGGCGGCGGGATATTTCCATGCCCGCTTCGAGCTTCTGAGCTTGGAAGCGAAGGACGCTGGTGCCAACTATGTCAAGCTGGCCATCGTGCTCGTTTGTCTGGTGCTGTTTTTGCTGGTCGGGCTGCTGTTTCTTGTGATGGCGGCGGTGTACGCGGTTGCGGCAATCTTTAGCTTCCGGTGGGGGTGGGTTTTCCTGGGGTTCGCGGTTTTTTCCCTGGCGCTGACTGCCGGCCTGGCTTTGGTGGCCAAGGCACGATTCAAAGCCCCGAGCTTCCCCGCCTCGATTGCAGAATTTAAAAAGGACAAGGAATGGCTGAGTCAAACAAAGTCCACAAGTCAGAGATCACAGAGTCTGAGCGTCGTAAGAACGAGCTGATCGCCGAGTTGGCGCGGTCGCGTTCTGGCATCACGCTGCACGTCGGGCAGATGAAATATCAGGCGGACGTGGGTCGCCGGATCAAGTCGTCGTTCCGACATCACGTCGGTGCCTGGTTAACCGGGGCGCTCGTCACCGGCGGAGCGATCTCCATGCTGCCGATGCGCGAGAAGAAAGTGTACATCAACCCGCTTTCGAGGGGTGGCAAAGCCAAGGTCAAGGACATCGAAAATCCCAAGAAGCCGGGCTTTTGGATGATGCTGCTCGGGCTGTTGATGCCGATCATCAAGCCGATTGCCACCCGCTTCCTGACCAAGCAACTTTCCGGCTACTTGGAACCGGCGTCCGGTTCGTCGAAAGCCAGCAACGACGGTCCGGACGTGGCGGCAGCGGCAATCTGACCCTCGTAAAGGGAAACAGTACCACCGGCCGGTGGACAGGGGCGGGTCGGATCGAGTGCGTGGACTGGCACCCTTTCAGGGTTGACTTCGCGAGTGCTTTGTTCCCATTGTAAACCATGTCCGTTCCTCCCACCGCGACGGACGTGAACGCCCTCGCCGTGGTCCCCACTACCATGACGCCATCCGAGGGAGAGCACGTCCTTTTCGAGCACATCGACCGGTATCTGCTCATCGGGCAGGAGTCCGATGCCTCCGACATCCATCTCGGCGTCAACATGCCGCCGCTCTGGCGTCGTTTCGGCAACCTGGAACCCATCTTCCGGCTGGCTCCCCGGCTGTCCGCGCAGGACACCGAAAACCTCGCGCGAGGATTCCTCGACGAGGTCCAGCTCAAGCGGCTGGAGGAAATCGGCGACGTGGATTTTGCGTATTCCAATTCGTTCGGCCGTTTCCGCACGAGCGTCGTGCGCCAGCGGCTGGGTCTCGACCTCGTTTTCCGCGTCATTTCCACGAACCTGCGGACGATGGATGATCTCGGCCTGCCCCAGATCCTCAAGAAGCTGACCGAGTACCACAACGGTCTCGTGCTGGTCACCGGACCGGTCGGCAGCGGCAAATCGACGACTCTGGCGTCCCTGGTCAACGAGGTGAACAACAACCGCCACGACCACATCATCACACTCGAAGACCCCATCGAGTACATCATCAAGACCAAGGGCTGCAAGGTCACCCAGCGCGAGGTGCACACGCACACGCGTTCCTTCGCCGCCGCGCTGCGCGGGGCGTTGCGCGAGGACCCGGATGTCATCATGGTCGGCGAAATGCGCGATCTGGAGACGATTTCCCTGGCGATCACGGCCAGCGAGACGGGCCACCTCGTGCTCGGCACGCTCCACACCGGCAGTGCTTCCCGCACGCTCGACCGCGTGCTCGACGTGTTCCCGGTGGATCAGCGCGAGCAGATCCGCGTGATGGTCAGCGAGAGCCTGCGCGGCATCATCAGCCAGCAGCTCGTCCCGCGCGCGGACGGCAAGGGCCGGGTGCTCGCGATGGAGGTCCTGATGAACAATCCGGCCGTCGGCGCGACGATCCGCGAGGCCAAGACGTACATGCTGCCGGGCATCATCCAGACCGGGCGCAAACAGGGCATGAAGCTGATGGACGAGTCCCTGCGCGAACTCTGCGCCACGGGCATCATCACCGCCGAAGAAGCCATGTCCCGCGCCGAGCAGAAGCAGTTGATGAAGACGATGCTCGGAGTCTGATAAATGCGGAAGTCTGAATGCAGAATGCAGAAGTAAAAGCATCCTGCGCGGCGACCTACCTGATACATGCACCTTTTCTTCCACTTCCGCATTCTGCATTCTGACTTCTGACTTTCCCCTCATGGCTTACATCGACCAATTTTTTGAAGTGCTCATCCAAGCCAAGGCGTCTGACTTGCACATCAACGAGAGCGAGCCTCCGATGATCCGTGTCCACGGTGAGATCGTCCCAATCCGGGAGGAGCCGATCACCAGCGAAGAGGCCGCTTACATGATGAGCGAAATCTGCGGGCCCAAAGGCTGGGCGACCTACGAGGAACGCGGCGACTACGATTTCGCCTACGAGATGAATGAGGAGTCGCGGTTTCGCTGCAACTTCCTCAAACAAACGGGCGGCTACGGGTGCGTGTTCCGGTTGATCCCGACGAAGATCGCCACGCTCGAACAACTCAAGGTGCCGGCGGTCATCAAGGAGTTTGGCCACATGCGCAGCGGCCTGGTGCTCGTCACGGGGCCGACCGGCTCGGGCAAGAGCACGACGCTGGCGGCGTTGATCGATTATATCAACAGCAATTTCGCCCGCCACATCGTCACGGTGGAAGAGCCCATCGAGTTCGTGCACACGAACAAAAAGAGCATCATCACCCAGCGCGAGGTGCCCGAGCACACGCCGAGTTTCCCGGCCGGGCTGAAGGCGGCGTTGCGCGAGGATGCGGATATTGTGCTCGTGGGCGAGATGCGCGACCTGGAAACGATCAGCCTCGCCCTGACCGCCGCGGAGACGGGAATGCTCGTCTTCGGCACGCTGCACACGAACAACTCGCGCAAGACGGTGGATCGCATGATCGATGTGTTCCCTTCCGACCAGCAGGCGCAGGTCCGCACGATGCTCTCGGCCAGTTTGCGCGGGGTCGTGGCCCAGCTTCTGCTCAAAAAAGCCGACGGCTCCGGACGCGTCGCCGTGAATGAAATCCTCGTTTCGAGCAGCGCCGTCAGCGCCATCATCCGGGAGGGTGCGTCGCAAAAGTTGGAAGACGTGATCGTCGGCGGCAAGTCCCAGGGGATGCAGTTCATGGACGACGCGATCTGGCACGTCATGCAACAGGGGATCGTCAGTCCGCACGAAGCTTACATGAAGGCCATCGATAAGAACCGCTTCCGCCGTTTCCTGCCCGTGGAAGACGACGGTCTGTGAGCGTTTCCTTGCTCTTCTTACCCGTGCTGCGGATTGGGCGCCCGATACACTTTTGTTCTGCCCCATCGTAGGATTTCTGTCGTGCAACGCCCCCTCGAAACCACCTTTTGGATTCGCTTCAAGCAATTCGTGAAGGGCGTGTTTCTTTACAACACCATTTACTGGCGGCGGGCGTCGGACGATTTGGAAATTCACCACATGAGTCGTGAGGAACGTGCTGGCCTGCGGCCCAAGCGCGACCTCGAGATCATCCGACCGCGTGAGCGCCCGCGTCCGGTCGTGGCGGAAGCAGTTCTGGGCCTGCCGGCGGAAGGTGGTGAACGCTCGGACCCGCTCCCCGAAGCGCGAGTCTCCGCGTCGCCCGCCCGGGCCATCTCGACGGACCCGGAGGAGGACGGAAACGTGGAAATCCACCGCCGAAAGAAACGTCGCCGGGGCCGTCACAGCAAGGTGATGCCCAAACGCTATCTCGAATCTGCCGAAGGTGGCGGCGGCGGAATTTTTGGCTGGTTGTTCCGAAAGTAATCGGCACGACTTTCAGCCGCGCCAGTCGTCGTGCATCGCCGCGCCGAGCGCCAATAGTCGAGCGGCCGAGGGTGAGCCGATCTTGCTGCCCAGACGCAACCATTGAGAACTCGACAAACGCTCGCGCAAAAGGGCGAGTTTCTCCGGTGCGGTGCTGCCACCAGCGCGATTGACGGGACGCGTCAGGCCCAACAGGCGCCCCAGCGCGAACCATCGGGATTCGAGCAACACCGCTTGAATCTGGCGGTATTCGGCCCAGGGGCGCGCACTGGCCCGGACGGCGGAGAGTTGCGCCTTGAGCCCGAAAAACTTGTCCGCCAACCCACTCGCGGGTCCCAGCGCGGGCGCGGCGGGATCGTGGGTGTTCACGATGGCGCGGTTGGGAAATTGTCCGATCTCGGGGAAGCGCGTGGCGTCGAGTCCGGCGAGCAACGCATCCACCGCCGTGGGTGGCAGGAGGGCCAGGGCCTCGACCAGGACCAGGCTGAACAGGTCCGCGCGAAACGCGCTGACGTTGCTCCAGGCCGAGCGATGGTAGCGCGCAAAAGCCCGGCGCAGCTCCGGCTCGGTGGCCAGTCGCGGAGCGAGGCGGCGGGCGAGATCGACGTTGAATCGCAGGGTTTCGCGGACGGCCTCGTCCGGGCTGGCGTCCACCTCGTCGGACGGATGGATGCGATGGTCAAGTAATTCGGCGTCGATGACCCCGAGGCGGTTTTCCAAGGCGGCGAGCAACAGCGCGGAATAATCGTGCGTCAGGGAGTAGGCTGCCGCCAGCGGATGGTCGCGCAGGTAAGCGGTGCGGGCGAAAAAGTT
>CAZZYS010000339.1:0-4964 GCA_964658285.1 uncultured Verrucomicrobiota bacterium | reverse complement strand
GCAACACCGTGCGCTGGTTGGCCGCTTTGGCGGCGACGATGTTGCGGACCAGGGCAGTGCTGCGGACCGGGTCGTCAGCGACCCGATATTGCGTCCGGCGCAGCAGCACATTGCCCGAACGGGGGCCCTCCACACGCGCCTGAAAGCGTCCGTTTTGGTAACAGAACGACAGCGCGATTCCGGCCTCAGCGCAGGCTGCCATCAGTGCGGGCGACGCGCCGGGGCGGCCGAAGCCGACCACGCCCTCGAGCATGTGGAGCGGCGCACGCCCCTGCTCGACCCCCTCGACCTCGACCACCAGATTGGCGCCATCCTTACGCAGCCACGCGCCCTCGCTGGTCACATAGATCGTGTTCCCCAGGCGTCTCACGCGGCGCCGAGGGCGGCATCAAGCTGCCGGGCGAGCCAGCGCTGCACGGCAGGCGGGCGTTGGAGACGTTCGGGTTGACAGAGGTCGTGCAACGAACAGCGCTGACAACCGCGCTGTTGCCGGAGACGCCGAGCGACAACGAACGGAGCTGCACGCCACGGGCGATGTGGATACCGGGCCGGGTCTCGCCGTGCCCGGCGTCGACTTGTTCGTGCAGCAAACGCCCCTCCATGGTCGCGCCGTCCTCGGCCCAGAGCTGCTCGACATGGATCAGCGCGCACTGGCGAGGACAGAACAGCCAATGCTGGAGCGCCGATAGCGGGATCAGCGCGTCCTCGGACGACGGCGATGCGACGGGCAGCGATGCGACGAGCGACGTCACACCATCTCCAGGATCTCCACGCCGGCTGGCACTCCGTCGTGGTCCACGGTCACGGCATAGTCCTCGATTCGGCGCGCCGGGCGCAGATTGTCCAGCCGCTGATCGCCGATCGGGATGTGATCGTCCCCGCTGCGCCTGAAATGTTGGACCCGGGAGAACAGTTTGTCGGCGTGGGCGTTCCCGAGTGCGCCCTCGTGGCGAAACACGACCAGCTTGCGGGTCGCCATCGCGCCGCGAGCGGCGGAGCGGTCGTGTTCGAACATATCGCCGAGCGCCGTCCACAGCAGTTCGAGATCCTCATCGGAGAAGCCGGTGCCCTTGACCTTGTGCGAGGCGAGCGGCGCCGAGACGTAGCCGTGGGCGCGATATAGGCCGTAGGGGATCACGTGCTTGCGGCCCATGGTGCGCGCGTCGCCGCGTTTCTCCTCGACGGTGGAGCCCTCGGCGCGCTGCTTCTTCTCCGCCTCGTTGGTCGCGGCCATGCGGGTGATGGAGATCTCCAGCGGTAGCACCGGCTCGACCGAGCGGGCGAAGCCGATCTGCACGGGGCCGCGGACCTGGCCGGCGTTGATGCCGGTGGACATCACGGCGCCGAAGGTGCGGACGTCGAAGAAATTATCGCACATGAAGCGGCGGACCTGGGCGGCGGCCTCGTCACTCTTGGGCGTGAGCTTGGGCGCTTTCTTGACGTCCCCGCCGGCGGCCGCGTCGGGATGCGCGATGTAGGCCTCGCGGTGCTTGTCGTTCAGGATCGCGCCCTCGGTGACATAGATGCGAAAGCCCGGCGCGTCCTCGCGGGCGAGTTCGACGTAGTTGCGGATCTTGCGCTTGAGGCACACGTCGGAGACGAGGCCCTCGCCGGTTTCCGGGTCGAGCCGGGGCATGTTGCCGGCGTCCGGGTCGCCGTTCGGGTTGCCGTCGGCCACGTCGAAATACAGCACGAAATCGTGGCGGCGGGCGAGCGGGGCGGGACGGGTCATTCGGCATCTCCGGCGTCGGCGCTTAGTTCTTCGCCGGGGGTCGGCTTGACGGGGCGGAAGGCGCGCTCGTGGTGAACGAGACGAGCGACGCCCCGGCGACCTGCGCGCCGGGCACGCCCTTGATGGCGGGATGCAGCCGCCGCGGTGGGCCCGCCATACCGGTGACGAGGCAGAAATCGGCGGCGTCGCCCTCCGCTGGCGGAGCCCGGCGCAGCAGCGCTCTGGCCGCCGGCCGGTCGTGGATGAAGCCGAGTTCGCCTTCGAGCCGGAACACGAAATTGCCGTCCAGCATGTCCGGCTTGAATGGCTCGGCGTCGAAGCGGTGGGGCCCCCAGCGCTCCAGGAAACGGCGCAGCGCGAGCAAGCCCGCGTCTTCACTCTCGCCAATCAAGGCCAGTGTCGCCCGTTTGAACGCGGCGTGCTCGTCGGCGGTGCGCCGCCCTTCGCCCGCGGTCCGGCCCAGCGTGTACGCGGTCTTATCCCATAAGAGATTCGGTGCGATCCCGACCGTTCGCTTGACCGGCGCCGGCACGGACAGCATCGCCGGGCGTGGCTTACGGCTGTTCGGGTCCAGTCGCTGCATCACCGCGAGTGGCTCGCCCTCGGCCGAAATCTCGATGGCCCAGCCGATCGGCGCCCTTGCCCAGCCCGGCTCTTCCGCCTCACCGCGCGCGGCCATACGGTCGTAGTAGCGGTCCAGCGACTGCAGGATCATGACGCCGTCCCGTCACGCTCGAGGCAGCGTCGCACGTCGAGCACGCCGCCGGTCAGCCGGGCACGGAAGAAGTTGGAGCGGATCGCGCTGCCGTCCGGGCGGAACTCGATGTCGTGCAACATCCAGCCGAGGTCTCGCTCGCGGTCGGCCTCAGGCAATTCGCTCTCCGGCAAGTCCGCGCCGTCGGGCAGGAAGGCGAAGTCGACCGGGAACTCGCGCGTCCCGAGGCACGGGCGATGGAAGCACTGGCCCTTCTCCGCCCGCCGCTGGAACATCGCCGCATGCTTGGCCGGCGTGTCGTCCGCCTCCGCGCGCGCCGTGCGTTCGAAATGCGCCTCGATGACATAGGCAACGTCGGTCAGCAGCATCGTCGCCCGTTGCTGCCGGTTGTCCTCGACGACCAGGCCGAGCCCGTTCACGTCGCCCCGCCGCATCGCCGAGCGCGCGGTCTGCCCCGACATGACGGCCCCCACTTCGTTTCGCCGGAACGATTGGAAACGGATCGGCCTGAGGACGTGGATGCGATCGACGACCCAGGCGATCGCCGGTTTCCAATGGATCGCTTCCAACAGCCCGCGCGCGGCCAACGGCGTCATGACGTCGTAGCTGACCCGCTCGACTTTCATCTCCGGGCGCGTGAAGCACGCCCGCTCGCCCCAAACATGCAACCGTGGGCCATAGCTTACTACAACATCCCCCCGCTCGCCGAATGTCAGCAACTCTGGCCCGTAAGCGCAAGGTCGCAACGATCATCCAATGATGTTCAGCCCAGCATCCCGCCGCTCCGGCCCCGCGAATCGACGCCGGTCTCCTCGCGATAGTGCGCGCGGTCCTCGAAGCGGAGCAGGGCGTCGCCCAACGCCGGATGCACCGGGCGCAACACGCCCGCCGCCAGCCAGGACTTCCACTCCCGCTGCGGGATCGAGACCGCGTATTGCTGCAGCTTGCGTAAATCGTCCCGCGCCGGGCGGTCGACCGCCGCGACCCGGCGGAGGACCGCGTCCGCCCCGGTATCGTACGGCACGATCACCGTTTCCTGCTGGTCGTCGATCATTTGAAAAACCCGGTCGATCGTCTCGAAATCGAACGCGCCGCTCGTCGCGCGCTTGGCGACGTTTTCCAGGATCGGCCAGCGCACGCCTTCGAGCCGTCCGGCATCCATCTGCTCGGCGCCGCGCCGCCAGTAGAGCGTCTGGAAGTAGAGGCGGATCGCGTCGAGCGAAAGCGGATCGAGCCCGCGCCGGAAGACCTCCTCCGCGCTCTCGATCAGCGGCACGAGGTCGCGCGGCGGCACAACCTCGGCCGGGTCGAACACCACCGTTCGCCCGAGGTTGAGCTTGCCCTCTCGGTTGCAACGCCCCGCCGCCTGCGCGATCGAGTCGAGCCCGGCCAGCGCCCGCCACACCTCCGGAAAGTCGATGTCGACCCCCGCCTCGATCAGCGACGTGCTGACCAAACGGACCGGCAGCCCCGCTTTCAGACGCGCCCGTACCTCGGCCAGCACGGCCCGGCGGTGGAGCGGGCACATCAGCGTGGTCAGGTGCCGAGCGCCCTCGGCGCAAGCGGGGTCCGCCTTCAGCCGGTCGAACAGCGCGCGCGCGTGCGCCCGCGTGTTGACGATACAAAGCATCTGCGGCGCCTCCGCGAACCGCGCCACGATCGCCGGGTCGTCCGTCTTGTCCGGGCGTCGCTCCACGCCGACACGCTTGAGAGCGACGGTGAGCGCTTCCGGGTCGGGCGCCAGTTCGCGGGAGCCGTCGACGTCGAAACCGATTTTCCTGTCCGGTCCGCGCCCCGTGTCGACGAAGCCGTCGCAAACCCTCAGTGCGGGTTGGGTTGCCGTGCAGAGCACGATGCTGGTGCGGTAATTGGCCGCCAGTTCGGTCAGCGCCGCCATACAGGGGCGCAGCAACCGCAGCGGCAGCGTCTGGGTCTCGTCCAGCACCACGACGGACTCGGCCATGTTGTGCAGCTTGCGGCAGGCGGACGGGCGTCACGCGAACAGGCTCTCGAAGAACTGCACCGCCGTGGTCACCACGATCGGCGCATCCCAGTTCTCGGCCGCCTTGCGCAGTTTGTCTGCCGCGTGCGGGCCGCCGGATGCCCGGTCCCAATCAAAGCTGGCATGATGTTCGAGCACGTCGGCGCCGAGCGCGCCGCGGAATACGGCGGCGGTCTGTTCGATGATGGAGGTGTAGGGGATCACGTAGATCACCCGGCGCAGTCCCTTCTGCCGCGCGTGTTCGAGCGCGAAGGCAAGCGAGGTCAGCGTCTTGCCGCCGCCTGTCGGCACTGTCAGCGTGAACAGGCCGGGCGCACTGCCGGCTCGGGCGAGCGCGTGGGCGAGCACGTGCGAGCGCTGTCGGTTCAGGGGCGTGTCGTCGCGCCGCATCGCGCGGAGATGGGCGTCCAGGCGCGCCTGCAACGGCGCGAGACCGGGTGCGGAGCTTCGGCGCGCGCCATCGTAGAAGGCCTCCGTTTCCAGGAAGTCGGCGTCGACCAGGCACGAGAAGAGCA
>CAZZYS010000338.1:0-4971 GCA_964658285.1 uncultured Verrucomicrobiota bacterium | reverse complement strand
ACGCCCAGCCCCAGCCGATGGTGAACTTCTGGAAACGCAGCATGTCCATCACGCCGACCGCGGGCAACGCCGCCGCGAAGAGATCGGGCCGCTGGGTCATCGTCGCGCCGACTAATAACCCGCCGTTGCTGCCGCCCCGGATCGCCAGTTTCGGCGTCGAGGTGTACTTGTTGTCGATCAGGTATTGCGCCGCCGCGATGAAGTCGTCGAAGACGTTTTGCTTGCGTTCCTTGGTGCCCGCCAGATGCCATTCCTCGCCGTACTCACCGCCCCCGCGCAGGTTGGGCACGGCATAGATGCCGCCCATCTCCATCCACACGAGATTCGCCGGGGAAAACGCGGGTGTCAGCGAGATATCGAACCCGCCGTAGCCGTACAGCACGGTCGGATTGGAGCCATCGCGCTGCATCCCCTTTTTGTACGAGATGACCATCGGCACGCGCGTGCCGTCCTTGCTGTGGTAAAAGACCTGCTCGCTCGTGTACTGCGTCGGGTCGAACGCCACCTTCGGCGCGAACACGACCGAGGCCGCGTCCGTCTTCACGTCGTAGCGAAAAACCGTCGGCGGCGCGGTGTAGGTGGTGAACGAAAAGAACGTTTCCTCGTCGTGCGGTTTGCCGGTGAAACCCACCGCCGTGCCGAGGCCGGGCAGGGGTACCTCGTGGAGCAATTTACCGTCCGTGCCGAAGACCTTGACCTGCGTGTGCGCATCCTTCAAATAACCGGCCACGAAACGCCCGCCCACGTAGCTGACCCCTTCCAGGGTCTCGTCGGCCTGCGGGATGATCTCGCGTAACGCGGGCGCTTTGCCAGCGTCTTTCGTGGTATCGATGGCCACGAGGCGACCGCGCGCGGCGTCGCGGTCGGTCGTGAAGTAGAACACCGGACCGTCGTTGCCCACGAAAACATAGTGGGCGTCGGCGTCCCGCAGGAGTTCCACCACGGGATCGGCGCTCGTGATGCCCATCGTCGAGAGGTCCGATTCGACCTGGGTCAGGTTCAACCCTTGCGCCGCGGCTTTCTCGCGGTCAACCGTGACCTTCATCTGCGCTTGGCCGTCCTTCGAGAAGTCCTTCAGCGAACGGTAAAAGACCCGGTTCTTCGGGTCCGTGCCGTGGCTCACGTCGATGACGAGATATTGCCCGTCGTCGGTGACGATGCCTGCGAAGCCCCATTCCTTCTCGTCCTTGCGCTCGTAGATCAGCGCGTCCTTGTCCTGCGCCGTGCCGACGGCGTGATAGTATAGTTTCTGATAATAGTTGACCGCCTGGAGTTGCGTCTTCTCGTCGGGCGCGTCGTAGCGGCTGTAAAAAAACCCTTTATTGTCCTTGGTCCACGCCGCGCCGGAGAACTTCGACCATTTCAGCACGTCGGGCAGGTCTTTCCCGGTGGCGACTTCCCTGACGTGCCATTCGATCCAGTCCGAGCCGGAAGCATTCAGCCCGTAGGCCATGTAACGGCCGTCGTCGCTGATGTGATAACTGCTCAACGAAACGGTGCCGTCGGCCGAGAGTTTGTTCGGATCGAGCAACTCGGTGGGTTTGTCGGCGAGCGCGGTGGCCGTGTAGATGACGCTCTGGTTCTGGAGTCCGGTGTTCTTGGAATAAAAATACCGGCCGCCTTCCTTGAAGGGCACGCCGTACTTCTCGTAGTCCCAGAGTTGGGTCAACCGCTGCTTGATCCCGTCGCGCGCGGGCAGGTGGCGCAGGTAGTCGAACGTGACGGCGTTCTGCGCTTCGACCCATGCCTGGGTCTGCGGCGAATTGGCGTCCTCCAGCCAGCGGTACGGGTCGGCGACCTGCGTGCCGTGGTAGTCATCGACGTGCTCGATCTTGGCCGTCTGTGGGTAGTGGAAACGCTGCCCGGCCACGGGGGGTTCCGGCGCGGCGGAAGCGGTCAACGAGGAAGCGGCGAGCATGGTGGCAGCGGCGAGGCCGACGGGCAGATGGGTGGGAAAATGGCGTCCGGACATAAAATAAGCGATCACGTCAGCAGCGGAATCGCAAGCGGAGGCGACGGCGGCCCGGTGGCAACGGCGATGCCAAACTGTGGCATATTCCCGGGAGACCCTTCTTTTTCCCCCTCCGCGACGATGAGCAAAGCGTTCACCAAAGAATCCGACGACGAACCGGAGGAAACCCTCGGTGTGCTGCCTGCCTCGGCCTCGCTGCCGCCGGGCACAAAGAACTACATGACGCCCGGCGGCGCGCGACGCCTGCGGACGGAACTCCAGACGCTCGTGCAGGTCGAGCGGCCAAAACTCGCCGTTGGCGCGGACGCGGGCAGCGAAGCGGTCCAGCAACGCCGCAAGCTCAACGGCCGCATCGCCGAACTCGAAACCATCCTCCAATCGGCGGAAATCGTCCCGCCGCCCACCGGCGAGGCGGACCGTGGGCGGGTGGTGTTCGGGGCGACGGTCACGGTGCGCGAGGTCCGGTCCGGCGAACGGGAACGTTACCAGATCGTCGGCGTGGACGAGGTGGATTTCGGCGACGAACGCGTGAGTTTCCAGGCCCCGGTCGCGCGGGCCCTCATCAACCGGCGGCTCGGCGAGCGGGTGCGTTTCCGTTTCCCGGCGGGTGAGGAGGAACTGGAGATCGTCGCGGTGGAGTACGAGGAGTGAGTTCGTTCCGAAATTCTGACGGAGCCCCGGAATGATACGATGGCGTTTTTTCCTTAATCGCAGTGGGACAAACCATCAGTAAAAAAACTCTGTCATCCTGAGCGGAGCGCAGCGCAGTCGAAGGACCTCGCCCGAGGTACACGTTTGGCCCTCGTCTCACACCCGACCAGAAGCCGTAGGAACGTGAGTACCCCGCTCGGGAGGTCCTTCGACTGCGCTGCGCTCCGCTCAGGATGACAGACAGAGAAAAAAGGGGAGCGAGATCGGCTCTCCCACTGCGGCCGAACAAAAAGCGTCATCGATTTTCTCGGACCGGATTGAGCTTCCCGACCCGACCCGCCCACGCTAGAATACACCGCCCGCGCCTCCCGCCATGCAACTCGCGCCTTTCCTCCACGCCCGGCTGCGTTCCACGACCGGCGTCATCATCGGACTCTACGTCACGATGCACCTCTGCAACCACGCGCTGGGCCTGATCTCGCTCGACGCCCAGGAAGCCGCCCGCCCCTACGTGATGGCGGTGTGGCACTCGCTGCCCGGACAAATCCTCCTCTACGGCAGCCTCGGCATCCATGCCATCTGTGCGCTGATCGCCCTGGCGCGGCGGCGGGAGTTCCGGCTGCCGCTCTGGCAATCGACCCAACTCCTCTTCGGCCTCGCCATCCCGTACCTGTTGCTCGTGCACATCGTCAACACCCGCGGCACGCGCATCCTCACGGGCATCGACATCGATTACCCCTACGAGATCGCCAACCTCTGGGTCGATCCGTGGACGCGTTGCCGCCAAATCCTGCTGGTCGCGCTGGTCTGGGGGCATTTCGTGACCGGGCTGCACTTCTGGCTGCGCATCCAGGGGTGGTACCGGCGGTGGTTCTCGCTGATCCTCCTGTTTTACGTGCTGGTGCCGGTCGCCGCGCTGCTCGGGTTCGCCGAGGTGGGCATGACCATGACCGCGCACGCGCAGAGCGACCCCGCGTGGATGAAGGCGATGAAAACGCGCGGCATCCCGGCCGATCCCGCCCGCGCCGCCACGCGCGCCTCGCTGCGTGAATGGGTGGGCCTGTCGTGGCTCGGCGTGGTCGCCGTCGTCTTCCTCGCGGCGCAGATCCGCCATTGGCTGGAGCGGCGTTTCCGGTTCCGCGTGACCTACCCGGAAGACCTCTCGGTCGAGGCGATGCGCGGCATGTCCATCCTGGAGGTCAGCCGCATGGCCCACCGGCCGCACGTCTCCGTGTGCGGCGGACGGGCGCGGTGCACGACGTGCCGCGTGCGCGTGGACCGGACGGACGACCTCCTGCCGCCGCCCAATAAACTGGAAGCCGACGCGCTCGCCCGCATCCGCGCGCCGCTCGGGCTGCGGCTCGCGTGCCAGTTGCGGCCGAGCGCCGATCTGTCCGTGGTCCCGCTGCTCAACCCACGCCTGGCCTTTTCGACCAACGCCCGCGCCGCGCACGGCAAGGAGTTCGGCGAGGAACGTCACGTCACGATCCTCTTCATCGACCTGCGCGGTTCCACCCGGCTGGCGGAAGCGCGGATGCCCTTCGATGTCGTCTTCATCCTCAACCATTACTTCGCCGAGATGGCGGAAGCGGTGGAACGCTCGGGCGGGCATTACTCAAACTTCACCGGCGACGGCCTGATGGCGCTTTTCGGCCTGGAGGACAGCCGGGACCACGGCGCGGGGGCCGCGCTGGACTGCGCGCGGCAGATGCTCGAAAAGATCGAGGGCCTGAACCGGCGCATGGCGTCCGAGTTGACCGAGCCCTTCGCCATCGGCATCGGCATCCACACGGGACCGGCCATCGTCGGCTTGATGGGTCCGCCCAAGACACCGATCCTCTCCGCGCTCGGCGACGCGGTGAACACCGCCGCGCGGCTCGAAAGCGCGACCAAGGAACTGGCCGCGCCGCTCGTCGTCTCGCGCGACACCCTGCACGCCGCCGGTCTGACGGTGGATGAACCCTTCCATGAGTTGCTCCTGCGGGGGCGTTCCACCGCGCTGCCGGTGTGCGCGTTGCGTCTCGACGATCTGCGGACGCTGGGCGGCGCGTCGGCGGTCGTGGCAAGAAACTGAAAAATAAGGGTTGACGCTTTTTGGCGTTCGCTGTCATAAACCATCGCACGGGACGGATCGACGGCGTGGGGCATCTGACGACGGGATCGTTTCGAGGGACGAAAAGGACATCTTGGCTAGTATTCGATTTTCACTTCGGCGCAGGACCGCGCAAACCCGGCCGAACATGACCAGACGATGATGGATTAACCAGGGGCGGGAGTTTGATCTTCGGATCGGACTTCCGCCCCGACAGTTTCCGTTGACGGTACGACGATCAACATGAGTTTTATCA
>CAZZYS010000337.1:0-4976 GCA_964658285.1 uncultured Verrucomicrobiota bacterium | reverse complement strand
TCTCAGTCCCTATTTTGGCTTGGATGACCCTTGTGCGCACGCAGCGCCTCGCCAGAAACATTTGGGACGGCTCGGAGAGCCATCCCTACCTTGTTGACGACGCGCCTGCGGCGCAGCCGACTGCGACTTTCGATTAACCTGAGAAAGGATGTAGCGACGAATCACGCGCCCGGCGGAGGCGGTGAAACGTCCGGCAGCGTCACCGTGAAGACTGTCCCGGTTTCGGGTAGGCTGGCGACTTCCACCCGGCCGCCGTGGGCCTCCACCACGGCTTTCACCAGGCTCAAACCCAATCCCAACCCGCGCTGGCTGCGGCTGCGGTCGCCTCGGTAGAGCCGCTCCCAGATTCGCGCCTGTTCCCCGGGCGGGATGCCGATGCCGTGGTCGCGCACCGTGATTTGCAACCCCGCGCCGACTCGGGCGCAGCCGACCTCCACCCGGCCGCCCTCGACGTTGTATTTGATGGCGTTGTCGAGGAGGTTGGCGAACACCTGCCGCATCCGGGTCGGATCGATGAACGCCTCGCACCGCTCGGGGTCCGACGCGGGCCAGAGCGTCGTGACCGTGATGCCTTTTTGCTCGGCCACGAGCGCGTACACGTCGATCACCTGCGCGAGCAACTGGCGCACTGGCACGCGTTCGCGGTGGAGGTTCATCGTGCCGGATTCGGCCTCGGTCACGTCGAGCACGGCGTTGAGCATCGTCAGCACGCGCTCGGATTCCTCGGCGCAATCGGCCAGCGCCTCGCGCATCGTGGCGAGGTCCGGTGGCGCGTAGCCGGCGAGGGCGTGCTCGGCGGAGACCCGCATCCGGGTAATGGGGGTGCGCAGGTCGTGGGCGACGTTGTCCAGTGCCTCGCGCATGGCACGCAGCAGCGACGCGTTTTTGTCCAGCACGCGGTTGAACTGCCGGGCCAGCTCGGCGAGTTCGTTGGCGGCGTGCGTCTCGGGCACGCGCGCCGCCATGTTGCCCGTGGCGACGATGTCGCGCGCCGTGCGCAGCACCTGCCGCACGGGGGCCGTCGCGCGGTGGGCGAACACCGCCCCGCCGATCAGCCCGAGCAGGAGCGTCGGCCCCAGCGCCGCGCCGAAGGCGACGAGGAAGGGCCGCAGCAGCGTGGCCCCCCGGTCCGTGCTGCGGCCGACCTGGAGCACCGCGCCGTCGGGCATGAGCGCGGAGGCGATCATGAAGTCGCTGCGTTCGTCGCGCGGGATGCGCAGCCACGCGGTGCCCGGCGGCAACTCGGGATTACCACCGCGACCCGCGCGTGGGTCGAGCGCGGCGGCCTCGTCCGGCGCTTTGCGTTCGATCCAGTCGGCGGGCGCGGCGACGAGCAGCACGCTGCCGAGCGGGCCGGTCACGCGCACGAAGAACGACCCGCCGCCCGCCGTGAAATCCGTCCCCCGATGCACGAGGTCGCTCAAAGCGGGCACCCCGCCGCGCGTGTAGACGGCGGCGGATTCCTTGAGCCGCGCGGAGATCACTTCCCGCTCGCTGCGTTCGTAGAACGACGCCAGCAGCAGGTACAACAACGCGCAGAGCACCGTGGCGCTGAGCGTGAACACCGCCGCGTACCACAGGCTGAGCCGCAGCGAAAAACTACCCCAAATTTGTTTAAGCACTCGCTTTGAGGACATAGCCGACGCCGCGCAACGTGTGGACGAGTTTGACGGGGAAATCCTTGTCGATCTTCGCGCGCAGCCGGTGCACGAGCACGTCCACCACGTTGGTCTGCGGATCGAATGCGAAGTCCCAGACGTGTTCGAGGATCATGGTCTTGGTCACGGCCCGGCCGGCGTGGCGCAGCAACAGTTCCAACAGCGCGAACTCCCGTGGCTGGAGATCGATGGACACCACCGCCCCGCCTTCCCCGCGCGTGACCTCGCGTGTCAACAGATCCAGCCGCAAATCCGCCACGGCGAACCTGTGCGCGGGCTGATCCTGGGCCGGGCGGTGCGCGCGGCGGATGAGCGCCTGCACGCGCGCCAGCAATTCGGAAAACGCGAAGGGCTTGGTCAGATAATCGTCGCCGCCGCTCTGGAGGCCGAGCACGCGGTCGTCGAGGGTCGCGCGCGCGCTGAGGATGAGCACCGGCGTGGCGATTTTTCGCTGGCGCAGCAGCCGCAGCAGCGAGAGGCCGTCGAGCCTGGGCAGGTTGAGGTCGAGCACCGCCGCGTCGTAGGCGACCGCCCCCGCCAGGTCGAGCCCTTCCTCGCCGTCGCGGGCGTGATCGACGGCGAAGCCATTTTGCTTCAGCCCGTTGACGACGAACGAGGCGATCTTGGCATCATCTTCGACGACGAGCAGGCGCATGGGGTGGTCCTTCCGCAAAAGAAACTCGCCCGAAACGTAGCGTTTACTTTTCGCGTTTGCCTTGTCTATTTTGGAACGATGTTGTGCGCCCGCCGGCTGCCGTCTTTCCTCTTTGTCGCGGCAGTGTGCCTGCTGCTGACGCTGGCCGTCGCCGGTTGCGGACGCCGGGGACGCGAGGCGGCCAAGGAAAAAATCAAACAGGCGCACCATGCGTTCACGCCCGACGATTTCGTCAAGGCCGCCGCCGACGGCGACCGCCCGCTGGTCGAGGCGTTCCTCCAGGGCGGCATCGACCACAACGTGGCGGACGCGCGCGGCCTGACCGCCGTGATGGCCGCCGCCGCCGCCGGGAAGCCGGAGGTGGTCAAGGCCCTGTTGGACGACAACGCCAAGCCCGACCTCGCCACCAAGGACGGCAAAACGGCTCTCCATCTTGCCGCCGAGGCCGACCAACCCGACGCCGTGCGCGCGCTCATCGAGGCCAACGCCGACGTGCGGGCGCGCGACCACGACGGGTTTGCCCCGCTGCTGCGCGCCGTCCAGGCCGGGCACGAACGGGTCGTGGCGGTGTTCCTGGACACCAGCCGCGACCAGCTCGCGCGCGACGGTCAGATCGACCGCGGGCTGGCCGTCGCCGCCGTGTTGGGCAAGACGAAGATCGTCGGCCAGTTCCTCGACAAGGGCGCGAACGTCAATACCTCTGTCGAAAACAAGCAAACCCCGCTCATGCTCGCCGCCCAGTACGGTCAGCGCGAGACGGTGGAATATCTGCTTTCACGCGGAGCCGATCCGCGCCTGACCGACAAGGACGGCGCGAGCGCCTCCGTCATCGCGCTCCAGAAAGGCTTTCCCGAGATCGCCAAGGCGCTCGACGCCCGTATTCCCGGCGGCAAACCAGCCGTCGCCGCCGCCACCCCCACGCCGGCACCGTCGGCCACCCCGACCGCGCCGCCGGCACTGGCCGCCGCCTCGCCCACGCCGCCACTGACTCCCGAACAGGCCCGCGAACAAGCCTGGCTCAAGGAAAAGGGCGTCCAACCCGCCGACGTGCTCAAGCACGACACCGGCCAGGATGACGACCACGACGGCTTCACCAACGACGAGGAACTCGCCGCCGGCACCGATCCCAACGATCCGAAGTCGCATCCGCCGTATTACACGAAACTGCACCTCCAGCGCATCGACGGAGAGACGTTCCCGGTCATGTTCGAGAGCGCGGCGAACAAAGGCGACAAGGTCACGCTTTCCGTCCAGGGCAAAAGCGGCGTCGAGGTCGAGGTCGGCAGCCGGATTCCCGGCCTGCCGTTCCGCGTCGAGCGGGTGCGCCGGCGCAACATCGCCGAAAAAGACACGGGCCGTCCGGTGGACGTGTCCGAGTTGACGTTGCTGAACACCGAGACCAAACGGACGACGGTGTTGGTCAAGGGCATGGCGACCAACAGTGCGGACGCGCGGGCGATCCTGCGTCTGGCCATCGACGACTCGGAGGTCACGGTCAAGCAGGGGGAGGAATTTACGTTGCCGCGCGATCCGGCGACGCGCTTCCAGGTCGTCGATGTCCGACCGACGCAGGTGATTCTGAAAATCGTCGGCACGGCGCAGACGGTGACGATAGAGAAATGAGAAATCCCGCGGAGCCGGTCGCCACGATTGCACATTGATATGCCCATCCCTTTGGAAGACCAACTCGGCGACGTTCTCGGCAAGGCGCGGCGCGGCTTGCGCCTCAGCGCGTCGCAGCTCGCGCAAAAATCCGGCGTCGGTCTGGAAAACGTCGAGGCGTTCACCGCTGGCAAGCTGCTCGATGACGCCGCCACCGCCGCCAAAATCTCCCGCGCGCTCGACCTCTACGCGCCCGCGTTGCTCGACCTCGGACGCGACGGCTGGCATCCCGGCGAAATCGCGCTCCCGGCCACGGCGGCGGCGTACAACCAGCCTTACGGCGGCGACATGACCGTCAATTTCTACCTCGTCTGGGATCAGGACGGCGGCCGGGCGGCGGCGTTCGATACCGGGGGCGACTGCGGCGCGCTACTGCAAACCTTGCGTGAAAAAAAGCTCAAGCTCGACGCCGTCTTCCTGACGCACACCCACGAGGACCACATCGCCGATCTCGACCGGCTCACGGCGGAGACCGACGCCACCGTGTACGTTTCCGAACTCGAAAAACTCCCCGGAGCGACGACCGTGCGTGATGGCGAGACGTTCACGGTGGGCGGCCTGACGATCACCGCGCGCCTGACGCCGGGTCATTCGCCGGGCGGCACGACCTGGGTCGTCGGAGGGTTGGAGCCGACGCTGGCCGTGGTGGGGGATGCGATGTTCGCGGCGTCGATGGGCGGCGTCAGCCCCGAGAAATATCCCGACGCGCTGAAGGCGAACCGCGAGAAAATCCTATCGCTGCCCGACGACACGATCATCTTCCCGGGCCACGGTCCTGTCACAACCGTGGGCAAGGAAAAGCGGCACAATCCGTTCTACGCGGCGGAGATCGTTTAGGCCTATTTGAACGATCCCGCTTTTTAGAGCATTTTAGCCAAGGTTGTAGCCTTTCTTCCGTCCCGGAGGGACTGCGGAGATTAGCCGGTGGTGCCAACCACCGGAATACCACGCCAAAGAGCCCAAGCCCCGGAGGGGCAGCGCCTTTGGAAACCGGGCCCACG
>CAZZYS010000336.1:0-5018 GCA_964658285.1 uncultured Verrucomicrobiota bacterium | reverse complement strand
GGTCTCCGTGTCCTCCGTGTCTCCGTGTTAAAATTTCGCGCCCCCTTGCCAGGCACGGGCCGCGATGACGCGCAGACCGTGGAGCGTCAGGTCCGGGTTCACGACATCGAACAATCCCCAGCCCCGCGCCGCCAGGAAACGCGCGTCGCCGCCCGTCGCCACGACGCGCGCCTTTTTGCCGCCGAGTTCGTCGCGCAACCCCTGGAGAATCTCCCGCACGAGTCCCCGGTAGCCGAGCAACGCACCCGCGCGGATTGCCGCCACCGTGGAACGCCCAATCGCCTGCGGGGCCGCGCCCGCCAGACGCACCGGCGGCAACTGCGCCCCGCGTGTTGTCAGGTAATCACGAAGCACCGCCAGCCCCGGCGCGATGACGCCGCCGAGGAAGCGCCCGGTCGCATCGAGCGCGTTGAACGTCGCCGCCGTGCCGAAATCGACCACGATCAACGGCCCCGGCCCGTGGAGCGCGAGCGCGCCGGCCATATTGGCGATGCGGTCCGCGCCGAGGGTTTCCCGGCCGGGATAGTCGCGCAGGTCGACGCCCGTGTCCGTGCGCGGTCCGATGGACGCAACGCCTGCCAGCGCGGCTGACACGACACGCCCCGCCTCTGGCACAACCGAGGACATCACCGCGCGCCCGTAGCGCCAGCCGGCGAGCGTTTTCTTCAACGCATCCGCTCCGCCCGGCGCGAGCAACACCGCCGTGGGTAATCGCCGGGTCTGCCCGAGCAGCCGCGCGGCGTTGGCCAGCCGCAGCTTGGCGGACGTGTTGCCGAGGTCGATGAGCAAGAAATCCGCCGTGGGCATGTCGCTGCCTTTTGCTCTCGCTTCCACTTCGCCCCGCCCCTGTCGGCGAGGGTTATTGCTTCAATAATGATACCGACAGGACACGATGATAATCGCCTCGGTGGTCGTCTTGTAAACCAGCCGATGTTCGGCGTTGATGCGGCGTGACCAATAGCCTTTGAGTTGATGCTTGAGCGGTTCGGGCTTGCCGATTCCTTCAAAAGGATCGCGCGCCGCTTCAACGATCAGGCGAGTCAGGCGCTCAAACAACGCGGTGTCTTCCGCCGACCAAGCCGTGAACTGCGCAAAAGCTTCCTGGTGAAAATGCACTTGCCTCATTGAAAAGGCGTCTGGTCTGGTTCGATGACGTTGCGACCCGCTTCCACGTCCGCGACCGCCGCGAGCAGCTTTTCGCGGTTGGCAGGCGAACGTAACAGGTACTCCGTTTCATCCGCCTCCGCGATGGGGCGGCGAGCCGCTTCCTGGGATAGTAAAAACAGTGCGTAGCTCAAAACGGCCCGCTGACTCTCCGAGGGCAGCGTGCGCACGGCGTCGAGCAAGGCGGTTTGTGTGTCCGCTTCCATCACCGGTGGCATATACGCCGACAGCATACTTTCACCGCCCGGTCTTGTCGAGCATCGGCGCGAGGGGCGCTCTTGCAAGGAAAGCCCGATCCGTAAAAACATCCCCGTCCGCTTGCGGCCTGCCGCCGCGAAAGTGTATGCTCGCGGTTCCGCCTGATGACGCCTGCCTCCGACCTCCGACTCGCCCGGCGTCCGCGCCGCCTGCGCGCCTCCGCCGCGTTGCGCGAGATCGTGCGCGAGACGACCCTGCGCGCCTCGGACCTGATCCTGCCGCTCTTTGTCAGCGCGAAGATTTCCTCCCGCCAGCCCGTCGCCAGTATGCCGGGCGTTTTCCAACTCCCCGTCGCGGCAGCCGTCACGGACGCCCTCGCCGCCCGCGACGCCGGGGTACGCGCGGTGCTGCTTTTCGGCATCCCCGCGCACAAGGACGAACTCGGCAGCGGCGCGTATGCCGACGATGGCATCGTGCAGCAGGCCGCGCGGGCGTTGAAGGCGGCTGACCCGGGTTTGGTCATCATCGCCGACGTGTGCCTGTGCGAATACACCAGCCACGGGCATTGCGGGGTCATCGAGCACGGCGAAAACGGCCACTTTCACGTCCATAACGATGCCAGCGTGGCGCTGCTCGCGCGCACGGCGGTTTCCCTCGCGGCGGCGGGCGCGGACATCGTGGCCCCCAGCGACATGATGGACGGGCGCGTCGGGGCGATCCGCGCGGCGCTGGACGAACGCGGCTTCCAGGACACGCCGATCATGAGCTATGCGTCGAAGTTCGCCAGCGCGTTCTACGGGCCGTTCCGCGACGCGGCGGAGGGCGCGCCGCAGTTCGGCGACCGGCGCACCTACCAGATGGACCCGGCCAACGCGCGCGAGGCCCTGCGCGAAGCCGCCCTCGACGTGGAGGAATCCGCCGATCTGCTCATCGTCAAGCCGGGCCTGCCGTACCTCGATATCCTGTGGCGGGTGAAGGAACGGTTCGGCCTGCCGACGGCGGTTTACAACGTCAGCGGCGAGTACGCGATGGTCAAAGCAGCCGCCGCGCGCGGCTGGCTTGACGAACGCGCGGCGGTCATGGAAATGATGACGAGTTTCAAGCGCGCGGGCGCGGATATGATCATCACCTACTGGGCACGAGAGGTCGCGGCGTGGCTGCGCGAATGAAAGCGAGCAAACGACTCGCCAAAGCGACCGCTGCCGCCGACCGCGTCGAGGCTGCCGCCGAAGAAGCGCTCACGGCCGAGTGCGAAGAGGTCGGCGCAACGTCCGACGAGTTGCCGCTACCGCTCGCTCCACCGCCGCGCCGGGGCGAAACGGCCGCGCACCTGCTGCTCAAGCGCCTGGCCCTCTTCTGGGCACAAAAACAGGGCTACCATTCGTGTGCGTACGAGGTCAGCCTGCCCAACTGCCGCTACCGCGCCGACCTCGCCGCGTACATGCCCAGCAAGGGTAAGATCAAGGTCCGCGCGCACGACCCGGCGCTGCCCGCGTTGACGCACAAGGTCATGGTCTGCCACACGCTCGGCTCCACGGCAATTTTCGAGTGCAAGCAGGCGCGTTCGGATTTTCTGAAGGATTCGCGCAACACCCGCGAGACGCTTAAGGAGTTGAAGGACCTGCGCGACCGCCGCGTCGAACTCGAACGCGCCTTGCGGGTGCATTACCCGTCGTTGCGGGTGAGCGATTCACTGTTTCAGGATTACCAGAGCCACGATTTCGGCGAGCTGCGGCACGAAAGCTACCAGAAGTGCCTCGCGCGGATCGCGCTGCTGCAAAAGCGGCTTTTCAAGCAGACGAAGTTCGACACGCTGGTGCGCTACCGTTGCGGCAACCTGTTCTACGTCGTGGCGGAGGATGATATTTTTCAGCCGCACGAAATCCCGCTGGGCTGGGGACTGTTGGTGCGCCGCGCCGACCGACTGGAGTTGCGCGAAAAACCGGTCTGGCAGAACCTCGAAGACCACGAACGGCTCGCGCTGTTGCACAAGATCGCGGCCAGCGGCACACGCGGCTTGAACCGCGAGGCGGGCATTTCCTTCGAGCAAATCTGGGAAGCGCGGCGGCTGGGTTAGGGTTCTGGACAGGCCGTTGCGGCCGGTCGTCCATTAAGGTAGGGATGCCTCTCCGAGGCAGTCCCTATTTTTTGTATGCATGTAGAGTTAGACAGCATTCTCCAATCCAAAATAGGGACTGCCTCGGAGAGGCATCCCTACCTTGTTGACGACGCCTGCGGCGGGAATATTTGATGAACTCTTCCCCTGACGCCATCGTGGTCGGTTCCGGTCCGAACGGCCTGGCCGCCGCCATCACCCTCGCCCGGGCCGGTCGCAGCGTCCGCGTGCTCGAAGCCCAGCCCACCCTCGGCGGCGGCGCGCGTTCGGCCGAACTGACCCTGCCCGGTTTCGTCCACGACCTCGGCTCCGCCATCCATCCGCTCGGGATCGGCTCGCCCTTTTTCAATACCCTGCCGCTGGAACGCCACGGGTTGACGTGGATTCAGCCCGAAATCGCCGTAGCCCATCCCTTCGACGACGGCACGGCGGCGGCGCTTTACCCCTCGCTGGACCAGACCTGCGACGCGCTGGGCGAGGACGGCAAGGCGTACGCCAAACTCCTGTCGCCGCTGGTCAAACGCTGGCAGGCGCTCTCCGCCGAATTCCTCCAGCCGATGCTGCACTTCCCACGGCATCCGTTCCTGCTGGCGGGCTTCGGGCTGGCCGCCTTGCAACCGGCGACTTTCCTGGCCAGGCGGCTGTTCCGAAGCGAACCCGCGCGCGGGTTATTCGCCGGACTGGCGGCGCATTCGTTCCTGCCGTTGGAAGCGCCCGGCACGACGGCTTTCGCCCTGGTGCTCGGCGCGGCCGGGCACGCGGTCGGCTGGCCCTTGCCCCGGGGCGGGTCGCAACGCATCAGCGATGCGCTCGCGGGCGTCTTGCGCGAACTCGGCGGCGAGATCGAAACGAACCGTCCGGTGACCGATCTGCGCGAGCTTCTCCCCACCCGCGCGACCCTGCTCGACCTGAGCGTATGGCGGGCGGCGGCGGTGGCCGGTTCCCGGTTGCCGGCGTCGTACCGGCGGCGGCTGGAACGCTTCCCGCACGGGCCGGGGGTTTTCAAGGTCGATTACGCGCTCAATGGACCGATCCCGTGGACGGCCGACGAATGCCGGCGCGCGGGCACGGTACACCTCGGCGGCAGTCTGGAAGAGGTGGCCACCAGCGAACGTGATACCACGCAGGGTCGGCTCTCCGCGCGTCCCTTCGTGCTGCTGGCGCAGCAGAGTCTTTTCGATCCCACCCGCGCACCGGCGGGCAAGCACACGGTCTGGGCGTATTGCCACGTCCCGCTCGGTTGTAAGGAAGACCGCACGGCCGCCATCGAAGCACAGATCGAGCGGTTCGCGCCGGGCTTCGGTGGGAAAATCCTGGCGCGCCATTCCAGCGCCCCGGCCCAACTCGAAGCGATCAACGCCAGCCTCGTCGGCGGCGACATCAGCGGCGGCAGCAGTGACCTCTGGCACCTGCTGGCGCGTCCGACCCTGAGCGCGAACCCCTACCGGATGCGCGGCGACGGGCTGTATCTCTGTTCATCGTCCACCCCACCCGGCGGTGGGGTGCACGGCATGTGCGGCCATCTCGCCGCGCGCGCGGC
>CAZZYS010000335.1:0-5032 GCA_964658285.1 uncultured Verrucomicrobiota bacterium | reverse complement strand
CCGAAGGGCTGTATCAACTCAAGCTGTGGCTGTCCGAAATCCAGGCGGACCAGGAAGCGGCCAAGAGCACCAACGCCAAGATCGACGCGGACCTGGCGTCGGGGCACCCGTCGGGGCCGGCGCTGTTCGCGGCGGCGGCGCGGGCGATCAAGGCCGGCAATTTCAAGGAGGCCGCCGCGCGCATCGGGCAGGCGCAAAAGGTGATGGAACCGGCCGTGTTCCGCGTGATCCTCCAGGACCCGACGTTCCTCGAACAGGACCTCCGGCCGGAACTCGCGCCGTTCTACCAGCCTTGAGCGAGGCGTGCCCTACTTCGCCAGCACGACCCGCCCCGTCATCGCGCGGGAAAGCGTCAACTCGTCCGCCGATTCGAGCCCGCCGCCGGCTGGCAGGCCCTGGGCGATCCGGGTGACGGTTACTTCCGGGTAATCCCTGAGCAGACCGGCGAGATACTGCGCGGTGGCCTCGCCTTCCACGTCCGCGCCGAGGGCCAGGATGATCTCGCGCGCGTGGCCGTCGCGGACGCGTTCCAACAGCCGGTCGATGGTCAGGTCCTCGGGTCCGATGTGATCGAGCGGAGCCAGCCGTCCGCCGAGCGCGTGATAACGCCCCCGGAAGACCCCGGTGCGTTCCAGCGGCAGGATGTCCGTGGCCTGCTCGACCACGCACAGCGGCCCATCGGCCCGGGCTTCGTCACGGCAGATTTCGCAACGTTCCTCGGTCGTGAAGAATCCGCAGTCCGCGCACTGGCGCACCTTGGCGGCGTTTTCGAGGATGGTTTCGGCGACTTCCCGTCCCCGGTTTCCCGTGTCCGGCCGCGCCTGTCCACCGACCAGCCAGAGGGCGATGCGCTCGGCGCTGCGAGGTCCGATGCCGGGCAAACGCTTGAGCTGGATGACGAGGCGTTGAAGCGGTTCGGGGTATTCGATGCGGCGCATGGTCGGGAGGAAATAACCTACCACGAAACGCCGTTGTTTTCATGGGGTTTGCACGGGAAAATCCGGGCTTTTCCGCCGCCTGCGGACACCGCGGGCGCGGTCAATCCAGCGAGGTCAGACCCGCGATGATCGCATAGCGGGTCACGGACACCGCGTCGTGCACATTGAGCTTTTGCATCATGCTGGACCGGTGCTTGTCGAGCGTCTTGGCGCTGATGCCCAGGACCGAGGCGGCTTCCTTCGTGGATTTGCCCTCGGCCACGAGCCGGCAGACCTGCTGCTCGCGCGCGGTGAGGATTTGCCAGCCGGGCAGGATCGCCATGCGGCTGTTTGCCTGGATCAGCGTGGGATCGAAATATTTGCCGCCGCGACGCACCTTTTCAATCGCGTCGAGCAGCGTCTGCAAGGGCTGGGTTTTGAGGACGTAGGCGTCCGCCCCGAGCGCCACCGCCTGCGCGATGAGCTGCTCCTGGGTGCAACCGGAGAAAAACACCACCCGGAGCCCGCGCACCCGCTTCCGCAGCCGGCTCAGGACCTCCACGCCGTTGAAGCCCGGCAGGACCACGTCGAGGACGAGCAGGTCGGGACGGTGTTTGACGCACAGGTCCACGGCCTCCTCGCCGGTGCCGCCCTCCGCGACCACCTCGTAGCCCTGCTGCCCGAGGCGTCGGAGCGAGGACACCAATAACTCCCGGACCGCCCGGTGGTCGTCGATGACGACCACGCGGGCCGTGGCGGCGCGGGAAGATGGAGGCGCGGGATTTATGGAAGGATTACTAGCGGTTCGTCCCCTGACGGCTATGGGGTATTTACCCCACAACACGCATTTAGTGGGGTTTTTCCCTTAGCCGGAATACAGCCAAGACCCCCTGCCAATCTCGGAGAAGAGTAGGGTAATTATCTGAAGTGTTCAGAATAGTGGTTCCTATCTTTCGGATTCAAGCGGACAACCTGCAGGCGCGCCAATCTTTCTTTCGCTTGCAAAGCCTCTACATGTAATGAGTTACACAACTAAAAAACGGTGAAATCCACGATAAAGCGTATTTTGGTCGTCGATAACGATCCGGTGTGTACCCGGATGGTCCGGCTCACCCTGGAAAGGCACGAGGGCTTCGACGTGTGCGAACTCAACGATCCCACCCATGCGCTGACGACCGCCGGGGTCTTCCGGCCGGATCTCATCCTGCTCGACGTGGTGATGCCCCGGCTCAACGGCGGTGACGTGGCCCGGCGGTTGCAGGCCGTGCCCGGCCTGAAGAAGGTGCCCATCGTGTTTATCACCAGCCTTCTGACGGAGGGCGAGGCGGTCGAACCGTTGTTTTCCGCCGGTTCGCGCGTGCTGGCCAAGCCGGTGACGATGGCCAAGCTCGTCCAGTGCGTGGCGGGAATGCTCGGGACGTTGTGCGGCCCGACGATGGATTGACGAACTCTTTTCATGCTGGTCCACCGCCGTCATCTGCCCTGAATCCGCGATTCGCGTATGCCATTATCCACCCCCAGGAACGAAATCAGACGGTTGATCGAACTGCGCAGCCACGAGATCATGGACACCGCGCCCGAGCCGGCGTTTGGACGGATCGCGCGGGTCGCGGCACAGTTTTTTGCCATGCCGATGTCGGCGGTTTCGTTCGTCGATGAATACCGCGTCTGGTGCAAGGCGAGCCACGGCCTGTCCCGGACGGAATCGGTGCGCGAGGACTCTTTTTGCGCGCACGCCATTTTGCAAGAGGGTGTCCTGGTGGTCCGTGATGCGCGGGTGGACAGGCGGTTCGCCGCCCTGTCGGAAGCGACGCGCTTCTACGCGGGCGCGCCCTTGCGCACCGCCGAGGGGCAGGCCCTCGGAGCCCTGTGCGTGATGGACACGGCACCGCGCGAATTCACGGGGGAGGACGAGGAGTTTCTGGCGGACCTGGCGGCGGTGGTGATGGATGAGTTGAACCTGCGTCGTCTCTCCGGCCGCCTGCGCACGGAAACCGACAGCGGTCGGCGAACCCAGCGGATGCTCACCCGGCAGCACCATCTCATCCGGCGTCTCGGCGATTCGCTGGAAGACCGCGTCCGCCTGCGTACCTCCGAGCTGACGCGGGTCAACCAATCCTTGCGGGCCGAGATCGCCCGTCACGAACACACCGATGCCGCTCTCCAGGGGGCCAAGGAGGAGGCCGAGAAGGCGAACGAGGCCAAGAGCGAGTTCCTCTCGCGCATGAGCCATGAACTGCGCACACCGCTCAACGCCATCCTCGGCTTCGGGCAAATCCTGCGGGGACCGCTGCCGGTCGAGGAGCAGCGCGAATGCGCGGGCCACGTGGTGACCGCCGGCCGCCACCTCTTGTCCCTTATCAACGAGGTGCTCGACCTCGCGCGCATCGAGGCGGGCTGGGTCGAACTCTCCGTCGAACCCGTGCAGGTATCGGAGGTCGTTCACGAGGCTCTGAACCTCATCCGCCCGCTCGCCGCCGCGCGTGGCATCACCCTCGAAATCGCCGGTGAGGTCGGGGCCGGGCGCGCGGTGCTCGCGGACCGTCAACGGTTCAGGCAAGTGTTGCTCAACCTGCTCTCCAACGCCGTGAAGTACAGCCCCGTCGGCGGCAAGGTCCTGGTCGCCTGCCGGGTGGAGCGGTCGCGGACCGTGCGGTTGAGTGTCACCGACCAGGGGCCGGGCGTCGCGCCGGAGCAGGCCGGACGGCTCTTTGTCGCCTTCGACCGGCTGGGAGCCGAGCGTTCGGAGATTCCGGGCACCGGCCTGGGGCTCACGCTCTCGAAGCGTTTCATCGAATCGATGGGTGGAAAAATCGGCGTCAAAACCGCGCCCGGCCGGGGCAGTACGTTCTGGGTGCGCCTGCCGCTGGGCCGGGGCGGGGTATCCGCCGTCCGGGAAACCAGCGCGCCGGACGCGTACCGGGCGGACCGCGCCGCCGAGGCGGCCTGCACGGTGCTTTACATCGAGGATAATCCCTCCGACCTCCGCTTGATCGAGCATCTCCTGGCCTCCTGCCCGGGGGTGAAGCTGCTCCGCGCCCGGCAAGGCGAGGAAGGGCTGGAGACCGCCCGGCGCGAACAGCCCGACCTGATCCTGCTCGACTTGCACCTGTCCGACGTGCCGGGCTGGGAGGTGCTTGCCAGGCTGAGGAGCGAGAAAGCGACCCGGCACATCCCCGTCGCCGCCGTCAGCGTCGATGCAGCGACGGAGACGGTCGAACGCGTGATGCAGGCTGGCGCTCAAGCTTACCTCACGAAGCCGCTCAACGTCAGCAGTCTCTACCGGCTCCTGCCCGCCATCACGCAACCGGCGATGTCCGTCGCGGAGGACGGACCATCCCACGAGCAACGATTCTCTCCCCTCCTTGTCACATGACCGCGCCTGATGGCTTTACCAGGATGAGAATCCTGATCGTGGACGACGAGCCCGCCAACGTCTCGTTGCTCCAGTACATCCTGACCGCTGCGGGCTACAAGGAATTGCGCTGCGTCACGGATGCCCGGCAGGCGATGGGAGTTTTCCACGAGTTCCAGCCCGATCTTGTCCTGCTCGATCTGATGATGCCTTTCGTCACCGGCTTCGAGATCATGGCGCAACTCCGGCAAATCGTCCCGCCCGACGATGTCCTGCCCATCCTCGTGCTCACCGCCGACGTGAACACGGAGAGCAAGCACCAGGCGCTCCTGGCCGGGGCATCGGATTTCCTGACGAAGCCGTTTGACCAGATCGAGGCGCTCCTGCGCATCCGCCACCTCCTCCAGCTCCGCACCCAGCACCGGCAACTCGCCCGGCAAAACGACATGCTGGAGGAAACCGTGCGCGAGCGGACCGGTGAACTGCGGCAGACCCTTTCCCGGCTGGAGGAAACGCTCTCCCAGTTGCGTTCCACGCAGCAGCAGGTCATCCAGCACGAGCGACTGAGCGCGCTCGGGGCGATGGCGGCGGGGCTGGCGCACGATTTCAACAACTCGCTGTCGCTCATCCTGGGGTACAGCGAACTGTTGCTCAGCGAACTGGAACACACGCCGTACCGGGAGAAATCGGACGAGTTCCTCGGGACGGTCATCACGGCGGCGCAGGACGCGGCGCGGATGTTCGGGCGGCTGCGCAGCAT
>CAZZYS010000334.1:0-5041 GCA_964658285.1 uncultured Verrucomicrobiota bacterium | reverse complement strand
TGCTCAAAATCCAGGCGAGTTCGGTGACCTGCGGCACGTCGGACTGGAGAAAAAACGACGCCCGCGCCGGGTCGAGGCCGCACGCGAGAAAATCCAGCGCGACCCCGCGGTTGTAATCCCGCAGTTTGGCCGGTTCCTGCACGGTGGTCAGGGCATGGTAATCGGCGATGAAATAAAACGCCTCGCCCTCTTCCTGCAACGCGATGGCCGGACGCATCGCGCCGAAGTAATTGCCGAGGTGCAGCGTGCCGGTGGGTTGGATGCCGGTCAGGATTCGCTTCATGGGAAAAGAACGCCATCCATCGCAGACTTCCCACGCGGGGGCAAGGTGCTTACAAGCGGGCGAGCACGATCCGCAACGCGTCCGTGAGCCGTCGCCGCGCCGGGCCGAGACCATGCACGAAGCGCGCGAACGGCGCGATCTGTCCCGGATGCAGCGCCAGCCACGCGGGCAGCGCGAGATAACGCGGACGTTGCCGGACGGTGTCGTAGAGCACGCGGCCGGGCACGGGGAAATCCTGGTCGGCGGCATCACTGATGACGCGCAACGAAAGCAGCGGCAAGCTGGCCGCGGCGCAAACTTCCGCGATCCAAGCGGTTTCCATGTCCACCGCCAAGGCACCAGAGACGCGGTGCAGCGCGGCTTTGTCGCTCGCGGCTTCGACAGCCCGGGATTGCGTCGAAAGCGCTCCAACGCGCGGCGCATCCGCAGTCAAACAGGCCAATGTTATTTCGACCAGTGATGGAGCAGAATAATTTCTGCCCAAGATCAAGTCGCCCACTGCGAGGTCTGGAGCGAGCGCACCCGCGTACCCGGCGCTCACCACCACGCGAGGCCGGGGCAAGGTTTTGGCGAGAACGCGCGCCAAGTGCTCGCGGGCGGTGGGGGAATCGCCGATTCCCGTGTGGACAATCGTCACCGACTTTTGGCCCAGCTCGCCTGACACTCTCGGTAGCCAACCGGGTCCAGCGGAGTGGTAGCTCCGGCGTGCGGTCAGAAATGTCGTGAACAGCCGGCTTTCGTCGGGCACCGCGAAACAAACGACGACTGTACCTGCGGCAGGGGCGTCATTCATCGTCGCCCGCCGCCCGGATGACGACATCCACGAAATCCTTGCCGCCGGCCGCCGGGCTCCCCGAGGGCACCGGCGCAGTGTTGGTGGTCACCGCTTGTCGGAACGCCTCGGCGCGACCGGCGGGCAGTTCGACGGAGAGCCGCTTCTCCGTAGCCGTGGAAAGACCCTCCGAAGCGCTGCCACCGAGCGCCTGCGCCTGATCGGTGACTTTTTTCATGCGCGCGGCCAAGTGATCGGCGCGGACCGTCACGGTGACCGCGTCGGGTCCGAGCGCGGACGCGGGGGGCAGGAGGCTGTTGGCGCTTTGCTCCAGCGACAGTTGGAGGACTTTGGTTTCGGCGGGCGGGGCTTTCGGCTGCGGGCGCTGCCCAAAAAATTTCGTGATGATGACCGTCGGAAGGCAAACCGCCGCCGCCGGCAGGACGAGCAGGATCAAGCCGAGCCGCAGCCGATCCGCGAGGGAGCGCGGCTTCCGGGCATCGTCGCGTGCCGGGATGGAGGCGACTTCGGGGCGGGGCGGGGGGACATTCATGCGAACGCGAGCAAAAAACAGGTTCCGATGGCAGGCTTGGGCTGTGGGCAAATTATCATGGCCGCCACGCACGGAAAGTCCCAAAAGCGACGTTCCTCGCGGCGGACGCACGAGTGGGTTTTCGCCGAAGTCCCACACGCGGCTGGAGCCAGCCGAGCCACGTTCCCGGACCCGGCGGAAAATGCGCTCGCACGTCGAAAAAAGCCGTGGTAGCTAGAGCGACACTGGCAGCCGCGAGGAAACTCCCTCCTTTCTCGCGCCCTCCCCCCCGCTGTCTCCGTGCGAACGATGCGATTGCCCCCCCGCCGTCTTTTTCTGACCGTCACGGTCGCGCTGGCGTGCCCGCTGGCCTCGTTGCGCGCCCAGGCCCCGTCCGGCAGCGCCATCGACCTGAGCAACCGGGGGAACGCGGCGTTCGAGGCGGGGAACTACAAGGATGCCGCGGCGACGTACGAGCTGTTGCTCAAGAACTATCCCAGTAATGAGGTCGCCACCGACGCCCGCTTCCGGCTCGCCTACGCCGATTTCTTCACCAGCCAGTTCGACGCCGCCGCCGACCTGTTGCGCAAGCTGATCGTCTCACCAGCCACGCCGCCCGAACTCGTCGAACAGGCCGCCGGTCTGCTGCCGCAGGTGCTTTCTCAGAAGGCGGCGGCCCTCAAACCCGGCGACCCCCAGCGGCAGCCGGGTTTCGAGGCGGCGATCCGGGAGTACAACGGCTATCTCCAGAAGTTCCCCAAGGCCGCCGGGGTAGAGACGGTACTCTACGGCCGGGCCGTGGTGGAATACCAGATCGCGGCCTACGACGCGGCGGCCAGGGACCTGCGCGGGAGCCTCGCGGGCTTCCCCAACGGCGAGAGCATCCTCGACACGGAGTTCCTGCTCTCGATCACCCTGGCCACGCAGGCGAACCTCGCGCTCGGCAAGGAAGACGGCACGCCCGCCGAAACGGCGGCCGCCGCCACCGCTCTCTACACCGAGGCGGAAAAGTTCCTGGGTGACATCATCCGTAAGCACACCGACCTGTCGCTGGCGAACGAAGCACAGTTCCAACTCGGCGAGACCCTCATGGCCCAGGCCGCCGCGAGTTCCCCGGACGCACAGGGCGCGCTCTACAAACTGGCGCTCGCCGCGTACCGCGCGGTCGAACCCAAGGAGCCGATGATCGCCGCCCAGCAGGCGCGTCTCCAGTCCTACACCGACGCGCTCCTGGCCGAGCGCCGCAAGGGCGCGCAGTCCAACCCGGCGCAGGCTCGCAAGCTGGTCGAACTCCAGGGGCGCGAGAGCGGCAAACTCGCCGCGCTCAAGGGTCGGGACGACGCGGTCATCACGGCGCGCGTGAAATCCGGCGCGGCGTTCTACGGCCTGCGCCAGTACGACGAAACCCGCATCCTGATGAACGCGCTCGCCTCCGAAGCGAAGCGGCCCGAGGACGAGAAATTCGCCCTCTACTACACGGCGCTGACCTACGCCGCGCAGAACGCGACCGAGAAGGCGGTGGCGGCCCACGACAAATTTTACGCCAAGTTTCCGGGCGACCCCATCGCGGAAAACCTGCCGCTGGTCATGGCGGGGCTGTTCCCAACCGATCCGGCCCGGGCCGACCAGTACCTCGGAGAACTCGCCAAATACTACCCCAACAGCCGTTTGCGCGAGATGGCGATGCTCCAGCAGGCGCAGGTGTTCGCCCAGCAACGCAAATACGGCGAGGCGGTCAGGACACTCGACGAGTTCCTTAAAGGCAATCCCAAGCGCGAGTTCGCCGCGATGGCGGAGCTGGCTCGCGCCGGTGCCCTCAAGGACAACCGGGACCTCGACGGGGCGCTGGCCGGTTACAAAAAGGTCCGCGATAATTACAAGGACCGTCCGCAGGCCGAGGAAGCGGGCTTCTGGGTCGCGTCGGTCGATTTGCAAAAGAAGGATTACGCGGGGGCGCTCACTGAGGGCAAGACGTTCCAGAGCCAGTTCCCCGACAGCAAGCTGATGCCCAACGCGTTGCTCGTGCAGGCGCAGGCGCAGCAGGGTTCCGGGGCGAAGGCCCAGGCGCTCGCCACACTGGAGGAGGTGGGGAAACGTTTCGAGGGGACCCGGGAGGCCGAGACCTCGTATTTCCAGCGCGCGAACCTCTACATCGCCGATAGAAACTACGCCGACACGGCGCGGGTTTTGACGCAATTCGTGGACAAATACCCGGACAGCGACCAGGCGTTCGCGGCGTACGACCGCATTGCCAGCGTGCAGGTGCAGGACAAGCAGACCGAGGCTGCGGCAGCGACGTACGCGCGTTTCTTGGAGAAAAAGCCGGGTTCGCCCGACGCGCCGACGGCGCTGGGCAAATTGGCGGCCCTGTGGCTGTCGGCGGCGAAGGGGATGGGTGCGTTCATCTCACTGGGCGCGCCGCAGCAGGAGATTTGGAAGGCCGATGTGGCCAAAAGCATCGCCGCCAGCGAACGGCAGTTGGACCAGTTCCCCGATGCGCCCGCCGGGGCGGCGGGTTTGCAAAATTTGCTCGAATGCCAGCAGATGCTCGCCGCCGCGCGCGTGAAAAAGCCCGAGGAGGTCACGCGATATTTCCAGGCGCTCGCCGAAAAGTACGCTGACAAACCGGCCGCGCGCAGCCGCATCATTTTCCGGCTGGCGTCGATCACGGCGCTCAAGGACCCGGCCGGAGCGCTGTCGGAGATGCGGGCGGCATACGATCCCACGGTCCTCTACAGTCCGGCGGACATCGACCAGTACGGCAGCGCACTCCTCGCGAGCGACCCGGCGACGGCCGCCGCGGTGTACGAGAAACTGGCCACGGATTACCCGATGCCGGCGGGCGTCGCGCCGTCGCAGGCCGCTCAGGAAGTGCAAGAAGCGCAGGCGCTCGCGCTCGCGGGTCGTGCGAAGATCGCCGGGACCACGGACAAACCGGCCGCGGCGAAGCTGTACGCGGAACTGCTGGCGACCTACCCGCGTTCCTCCAAAGCGCCGGAAGCGGAACTGGGCATCGCCGAAAGCCTGATGGCCGACAAAAAATGGGACGACGCGATGAAGCGCCTCAACGACGCGGCGCGCGCCCCGTCCGCCTCCCAGGCCACGAAGGCACGCGCGTTGTTCCTCAACGGCGTCGTGCAGGAAGCGAGGGGAGAGGTCGGGGCGCTCGATTCGTACCTGAAGGTGGCCGCGTTCTACGCCACCGCACCCGACGCGCCGGAAGGTCTCTGGAAAGGTGGTCAACTCCTCGAAAAACAGGCGGGGACGCTCGGCGACGCCAACGTCAAAGCCACCCAGCTCGCCCGCGCCCGCCGGGCTTACGAGGACCTCATCAAGCGTTATCCGAACGCCCCGTGGGTGCCGCAGGCCAAGGAAAGGCTGGCGGCACTCCCGACCCCGCCGCCGCCGAAATAGTTGGTGGATGGCGCTCTCCGAGAGGCATTGGTCCCTGTCG
>CAZZYS010000333.1:0-5078 GCA_964658285.1 uncultured Verrucomicrobiota bacterium | reverse complement strand
GAAGAACTCACCGCCCTGCTCAAGACCAGCGAAACCGACCGCGCGGCGCGCCTGCTCCAGATCAACGAACTCACTACCCTCCTGCGGGTCAGCGAGGCGGACCGGGCAGCCCGTGGAAGCGCGCTGACCGAATTAACCACGCACATTGCGAAAATAGAGGCCGAGCGCCAATACGAACCCGCGCCCTCCCACGTGCGTGACGAGGCCGACGCGGCGCACTTCTGATCTGCTTGACGCCGCCCGGCAAATCTTCGTACCAACGTCAACCAAAGCGGGATCGAACTTTTTCTATGTCCACGAATGGCGAGCACATCCCGGCAGGGAAAACGACGGGAGAGCTTCCAAGCAAGCGGTGATGGACCGACTTCCCACAGCGAGCGAGAGGCCCGCAGCCGATCCCGGTGCCGACCCGGCCGTGCTGGCGGACCTGCGCCTGCGGCTCCAGGGCAGTCTGGCGCAGGAAGCGGCGGCCCGCGCCGAGGCGCGCCGGCTGGCGCGTGAATTGGCCCTCGCGCGCCGGCTGCTGAAATTCTCCTTCGACGGCCCGCCTCCCGTGCGCGTCGTGGAAGCAGCGGAAATCCGCCGTTCACCCGCGGGCCTGCTCACGGACCGGATGATCTATCACCTCGACGTGTGCGAGGACCGCGGCACCCACACCGCGGTCTCCGGCTGGGCGTTTTGCCCCGCGAACGGGTGGGACATGCGCGCCGCGACGATCCAGGTCCTCCTGCGCCACGGCGACACCGCCTACCTGGCCGTCGGCGGCTGCGTTCCCCGGCCGGACGTGGCCGCGTTTTACGCCACGCAGCCTGTCGAGGCGAGCGGGGGGGCGCGCGGGCTGGAGGGGGCGGGCTTCGCCTGCGAAATCCTCAACGATTCCCTGCCCGCCGGCCTCGATCTGCAGGTCGTCCTCCGACTGGAATGCGAGGGTCTGGCGTGCGAACAGTTCACCGGCCAGCGGCTGCGGCTCTGATCCGCCGACGCCCTCTGGATGTACCCATGCACGCCACCGCCTCGCCGCCCCCCCTCGCCGGAATGACCCCCATTCGCGTGGCGGTCGATCTGAGCAACCTGCGTCCGGGCGGCGAGAACGGCGGGATCAAACCCTTTCTCTTTGAAACGCTTCTCTGGCTGGGCCGGCAACGGCGCGCGCCCTTGCATTTCCTCTATCTGACGTGCTCCAGCACGCACGCCGAGGTCCGCGACCAGCTCGCGCGCGTCGGCGACGAGGTGATCTGCGTGCGGGACAAGGGCGGCACGCTGCCGGCCTGCGACGAGTGCGCCCCGCGCGAACGCCTCTGCGTCCCACCGCCGGCGGATCTGCTCTGGCAGCTCGGCGCACGCGTGCTCTACTGTCCGTTCGGCCAGCCGGAGTTCGCCTCGCCGGGCATCTGCACGATTTGCACGGTCGTCGATGTCTTGCACCGGGATTTCCCCTGGAGCCTCAGCCCGCACCACAACGCGGTGCGCGAGCAGGCGTTCCAGGAGATCATCGCCGTCGCCGACCGGCTGCAATGCATCTCGCACCACGTCGCCTCCCGGATGCGCGCGCACTACGGGGTGCCGGATGCACGCATGTTCACGACGCACATCGCCGTGCACCAGCGGTTCACCACGGCGGCGTTGCCCGCCGGTCCGGCGTCCCCGGCACCCGGCCGCAACGGGCAGCACGCCCCTTTTTTCTTTTACCCGGCGAACGCGTGGAAGCATAAAAACCACGAGAGCCTGTTGCTCGCCTACGGCATCTACCGCGCGGAAGCGTCGGCCGGCGGCCGGGTCCCCTGGGCGCTCGTCCTCACCGGACACGAGGACGCGCGGTGGGAAGAAATGCGCGCCTTGGCCGGAGCGCTCGGCCTGTTGGAACCCGGTGCCGTGTCGTTCCGTGGCTACGTGGCGCCGGGCGAGTTTGGCCGGCTTTGGGAAACGGCGGGCGCGCTCGTTTTCCCGTCGTTGCACGAGGGTTTCGGCATCCCGCTGCTGGAGGCGATGCAGCACGATTTGCCGGTGCTCACCGGCCGCGACGGTTCGCTGCCGGAGGTGGGCGCGGACGCCTGCCTCTACGCCGACGCCCGCCGTCCCGAGGCGCTGGCCGCCGCCATGATCCGGCTGTCCACCGACGACGCGTTGCGCGCGGAACTGATCGCGGCGGGCCGCCGGCGGCTGGCGGATTTTTCCTTCGAGCGCGAATCGACCCACCTGCTCGACGCCATCGTCGAGCTTTCCCGGACCACGCCGCCCTATCGTCCGCTGGCCAAAGGCATCTTTCCCGACGGCTGGACGGAACGCTTCGCCATGCTCGCTTTGCCCAACCCCGAGCCGGGTCCGCCGCCCCGGGGCCGCCTAACGCTGCGCTTCCATCCCATGCCCGCGCCCCGGCGGCTGCGGCTGCGCGCGGGCGCTTCCGCCGCGCTCGGCAGTTTCGAGCTGCCCGCCCACCGCGCGGACCTCGCGGTCACGGTGGATTTCCAACCCGCCCGCAGCGCCCTGTGGCTGGAAATCCCCGACGCGGCCAACCTCAACGCGGGCGATGCGCGGACCCACGGCGTCCACCTGCGCTCGGCCGACCTGCGGCTGGACGATGGCCGGGAGTTCCCCTTGTTCGCCACCCCATGAAAATCTCCGTCGTCATCCCGTCCTACAACCAGGCGGACTACCTGCCGGCCACGCTGGCGAGCGTCTGCGCGCAGGACCACCCGGACATCGAGGTGCTCGTTTACGACGGCGGCAGCACGGACGGTTCGGTGGAGTTCCTGCAACGGTCAAATTTCGAGGCGGGCGGCCGTCCCGTCCGCTGGGTGTCGCAAAAGGACAACGGCCAGGCGGACGCGATCAACGCGGGCCTGCGCGCCAGCAGCGGCGACGTGCTCGCCTACCTGAACTCCGACGACGTGTACTATCCGGGCGCGCTCTCGGCGGTGGCGGCGCACTTCGCGGCGCACCCGGATTGCCTCGCGCTCTACGGGCGGGCGCACCACTTGCACGCCGACGGATCGATCCTGGAGGAATACCCCACGGAGCCCTGGGACTACGAACGCCTGCTCGACACCTGTTATCTCTGCCAACCGGCGGTGTTCTGGCGGCGCGAGGTCACCGAACGTTTCGGCGTGTTCGACGACGCGCTGCGCTACGCCCTGGACTACGAATATTGGCTGCGCGTGGGTCAGGAAATCTCGTTCGATTATCTCGACGGGCATTTCCTGGCGGGTTCGCGCCTGCACGCGGACACCAAGACCCTCAGCCAGCCGGTCTCCGTGCACCTGGAACTGGCCAGGGCGGTCAAGAAATACTCCCCGCGCCCGGAGCCGGTCTGGCGCTGGGTCAAGCACCTGGCGCATCACCGCGGATACCGGCGCGAGTCTCCCGACCCCGCGAACCCCGCCGGGCGGCAACGCTTCGTGGCGGCGATGGTCGCGCAGTGTTTGCTGGCCGGCCGGGAACTCGACCTACCCGTGACCGGGGAAGTTCTCAATGGCCTGGAAGCGGACCTCGCCAGCGTCGGCCTCTGACCGCGTGGCCGTTCCCGCCGATCCCATGAAAACCCGCCCGCTGCGCATCGGCTTCGACGTGGCCCAGACCTGCCAGGAACGCGCCGGTTGCGGCTGGTATGCCGATTCGCTGGCGCACGCGCTCGTGGCGGCGGCACCCGAAAACGAATATTATTTTTACCACCATTTCGGGCAGTGGTTCAACGAGCGCACGGACACCGGCACGCGCATCGACGCGCCGGGCGCGCACAGTCCGCTGGAGGCCCTGAGCCAGGAGGAAGCCGCCGCCTTCTGGTCGGAGGTCCGTGCGGGCAGGAAACCACTGCCGGGCGAGCCGGACATCGTCCACGCCAATAGCTACCAAGCTCCGCCGGTCGGCGGGGCGCGGCTGGTTTTCACCGTGTACGACGTGAGCTATTGGGTGCACCCGGAATTCACGACCGACGGCAACCGCCTGCATTGCCAGGACGGGGTGTTCGCGGCGTTGCGGCGGGCGGACGGATTTCTTTTCATCTCCGAAAGCAGTCACCGGGAGTTCGACCGCATCCTGCCCGGCTGGCTGGACCGCCACGGCAAACCCTGGGCCGTGACACCGCTGGGTCAGCGCGAGCGGCCAACGGCCGTGGAAAGCCCCGCCGCCACCGGGACGGCCGACGGCGATTTCTGGCTGGCCGTCGGCACGCTGGAACCACGGAAGAACTACGAGACGCTCCTCGATGCGCTGGACCTTTACTGGTCCCGCAGCGCGCGTCCCCTGCCCCTGCGCATCGCGGGCGGCGGAGGCTGGAAAAGCGACGCGCTCAAGGAACATCTCTCCACCCTGGAAGCGGCGGGCCGCGTGGAGCGCCTCGGCTACGTGCCCGACGACGAACTGCGGCGTCTCTATGCGTCGGCGCAGGCGCTCATTTTCCCGAGCTGGCACGAGGGCTTCGGCCTGCCCGTCCTGGAAGCTCTGAGCGAGGGCGCACCGGTGATTTGCAGCGACCGCGCCAGCCTGCCGGAGGTCGGCGGCGACGCGGCGCTTTACATTGATCCGGCGAGCGCGGAATCGATCTGCCGGGCCATGCTCGCACTGGAGTCCGATCCGGTTCGACGCCAGCAGCTTGCGGACTCCGGCCGACGGCAGGCCGCGCGGTTCAGTTGGGCGAAGACAGCGCGTGCGACGCTGGATTTTTATCGCCGCATCCTCTACCCCGACTCTCAGGTCAGGTGAGACGTGCAAGCGGCGGTGGATGGCGCTCTCCGAGCGGCATTGGTCCCACTCGCGGCGTCAGCCGCCTGGAATAGCTAGACGCCTGCGGCGTGAAAGGAACCAATGCCGCTCGGAGAGCGCCATCCACCGCTGCAACACACCTCAATGATCTTGAGAAGCGGTGTATCTTATCGATGATGCGCTTGCGACGCGGGGAGTTTGATCTTTCTGGAGCGCCAAGGGCGCGGCCTCATAAAAGCCTGGGGCAACGCCCCAGGAAAGAATGCGCGAGAGCGCCAAGCCCTGAAGGGGCGACTCATCTCGACTCGCCAGCGGAATGAATCGCCCCTTCAGGGCTCGGCCGGAGGGACGCCTGGACCTGGGGCGTTGCCCCAGGCTCG
>CAZZYS010000332.1:0-5089 GCA_964658285.1 uncultured Verrucomicrobiota bacterium | reverse complement strand
CCGGCGGGCAGTCCCGGCAACGGGCAACTCAGCGCCGGGTTGCTCGAATACTGCACCGTCTACAGCCGCGAGACGAACACGATGAGCGACGGCACCAACCGCACCTCGATCAATAACCCCGGCGCGGTCCGGACGCTCCTCAACAACGTGCTGGGCGGCGGTCAAGGCACGACGATTGTCGGTGCGATCCAAGCGACCCTGAGGAGCAATCCGCTCCCGCCCGTCCAGCAACCTGGCCCGTCGACCTCGCGCGCCGATTGGGTCGGGAGCGTCCTGGAGTTCTACACGCGGAGCGGACTGAGCGCGGGCGATTACGCCAAGATCGCCCCCTACCTCGCCAACAGCACCGGCGGCCCCTACACGAGCGGGCTCATCAACGTCAACACCGCCAGCCAGACCGTCCTGGCGTGCGTGCCCGGGATCGGCGACGCCGGTGCCGCCGCCCTCGTCAGCGCCCGCACGGCGCGCGGCACGTCGGCGGACCAGTCCGACCTGAGCTGGGTCGTGACGGTCCTCGGCACGGCCAACTGCCGCGCCGCCGGCCCTTGGCTGACCACCCGCTCCTACCAAATGAGCGCCGACGTGGCCGCCGTGGGCCGCTTCGGGCGCGGCTACCGGCGCACGCGTTTCGTCATCGATACCAGCACGGGTGCGCCGCAGGTCGTCTACCGGCGCGACTTTTCCTACCTGGGCTGGGCGCTCGGCCGCGACGAACGCACGAACCTCTTAAACCAGCAGGGAAATACCCAGGGAGGGGTCACGCCATGAGGACGCTGCCCCCGTTCATGGAAAACCTGCGCGGCAAGCTGCCGCTGGAGAAGCTGCGTTTCGGCAAGCCCGACGTGGCGCGCCTGAAGAAACGTCTCCAACCGCGTTCCGCCCTGGCGTTGACGCTGGAGGCGGACCGCATCGCCATCAGCGTCGTGCGTCTGCACCTCGACGACGCCGGCCGCGACGTGATCCCCGCGTCGCCCGTGGGGATCAGCGCGGACGACGTTTTCCGGCATCCAGAGAAGGCCGGCACCATCCTGGCCGCGGCGCTGGAGGCAGCGGGCATCCGCGAAAAACGCTGCGCGGTGTGCGTGCCGCCCGCCTGGGCGCTGGTGGCTTCCACCGAGTTGCCCGCCGTCGCGCCGGACGACCTGCGCGGCTACCTCGAACTCCGCGCGGAGAGGGAATTCCCCGTCGCGTTGAACGAACTGCGCCTCGGCCACTCGCCCTACACGCTGCCCGACGGCACGCGCCGCGCCACGCTGGCCGCGCTCCCTTCGCGCCGGCTGGAAGCCGTGGAAACGATGCTCGCCGCCGCCGGCCGCCGCGCCGTGTCGGTCTCGCTGGCGCTGGGCGACACGCTCACGGCCGATGGCGGCGATCCCGCGCCGACGTTGCATTTCCTCGCCTCGCCCGGCCACACGGACGTGGTCGTCACGGCCGGAGGCGGCGTCGCGGCGCTGCGTTCGCTACCCGGACCGGCGTCCGATCCCGAGAGACCCGATGAAGGGTCGGAACCGCTCGCGGCGGACGCGGCGGCGTTCGATCCGGTGGCGTTCGCGCGCGACCTGCGCATCACGCTCGGCCGGCTGCCGCAGGCGGTGAGCCAGGGCGTGCATCTTGCGCGGTTCGGCGGGGTGCCGGACGCCGCCGCGCGGTTGCGGCGCGAGATCGGCGACAACCTGTGGCGCATGGGCGTCGAGACGCTGGAGGACGAACCCATCGCAGGGTCTGCCGCGCGCGACGCGGGCAATCTCACCGCTGAGGATGCCGCGGCGCGGCGGTTGCGGCGCGAGTTCGTGCCGTTCGAGTTCGTCGTGTTCCAGCCGCATCGCGTGGAGGCGCTTTACACGCGGTACAACACGCAATTCTACCGCCGGGTCGGGGCGGTGGCGGCGTGCATCGTCCTCCTGCCGGCGCTCGCGTTTTTGGCGCGGGCACAGTACGAGGGCCACCTCACCTCGCAGTGGGAAGGGATGCGCGACAACGTCGCCGAACTCGACGGGTTGCAGCAGAAAATCCGCCGCTTCCGGCCGTGGTTCGAGCCGAACCCGGTCACGGTCCAGTCGCTCGAAGGACTCTTCGACGCGTTTCCCGAAGGCGGCGAGGTGTGGGCCAAGAGCATCCAGATCAACGCCGCCGGGGCGATGGTTTGCACGGGTTTCGCACGCACGCCCAAGGCGCTCATCGACCTGACCGAGCGCCTGCGCAAGAAGCCGGGCGTCACCGGCGTGACGCTCAAGAACCAGCGCGGCGAAAACCCGATCCAGTTCACCTTCACCTGCCAGTGGGGAGGCGCGCACTAACCCCATGCCGAGTTGGAAAGAAATTCCCCGGTCCACGTTGCTGAAAATCGTCGCCGGCGCGGCGGTCGGGCTCTTCGTGCTCGACAGCTTCGTCATCGAACCGGCCTTCCACGCCTGGGGCGAGCAGGGCGAACGCATCACCGCGCTCCAGAAGAAGGTGGACAACGGCCGCAAGCTGCTCGACCGCGAGAAGATCATCCGAGGACGCTGGGACGACATGCAGCGCGCCAACCTGGCCGACGATAACTCCACGGCCGGCGGTGACATCCTCAACGCCGTCAACCGCTGGAAGCTCGCCAGCGGCGTCGGCCTGTCGAGTTTCAATCCCCAGTGGCAGGAGCACGAGGACCTCGGCTACGACGAGAACGAATGCCGCGCCACGGCCAGCGGCGACCAGAAGGCGCTCGGGCGTTTCCTTTACGAACTGGAGACGGACCCCATCCCCGTCAACCTGGAAGAATGCGAGATCGCCACGCGCGAGGCGAACGGCCGTCAACTCACGCTGACCGCGCGCTTCAGTTTCGCGCGGCTGACGGCGGACGCTGGCAACAACGGCAGCGGCAGTGGGAGGAGCGCCCGATGAATCCGCGCACGAAACTCCTCGCCGGGTTGGCCATCCTCGGGTTGGTCGTGGCGCTGGTTGCCGCGCTCACCGGCGGCAGCGGGCCGGACGTGGTGAAATCGTTGCGCCCGGCGTCCGCATCGTCGTCGCCCGCCCCGTCGGGAGCGCCGAAGCCTGGTACACGTTCGGGTTACGACGCTTTCCGGCTCTTCCACACGCGCAACGTCTTCGATCCCGACCGCCACCCGCCGCGCGTGGCTTCCAGCGAGACGCCGCCGCCCGCGACGCCGCCGCCGCCCACCCGTGTGGACTTCGTCGCGCTCACCGGCACGATGCTTCAGCCCGACCGTTCGCTGGCGTTTTTCTCGGGTTCGCGCGCGGAGTTCAACAAGGTGCTCTCCGTGCGCGACCGCATCGCCGGGGCAGAGATCACGCAGATCACGCCGGCGAGCATCGAGATCGACCGCGCCGGCCGGAAAATTCAGGTGGCCGTCGGCCAGACCGTGCCGTTCGACGGCGGGGCGGCCCCGGAATCGGCCCCCGCGCCGGATACCTTTGCCTCCGCGCCGTCCACCGGGTCAGCGGCCGCCACGGGAGCGCCGCCGAACGGCAATCCCGCCGCTTCCCCCGGAGCCCAGCCTTCGAGTAAACAGGATGACATCCGGCGTCGCCTGGAAGAACGCCGCCGCCAGGAAGAAAAATGAACGCACACCCCAATTCCACCTCACCGTCACCGTCGTTGCTGCCGCTGCTGCTCGCCGTCCTGACCGGATTGCTGCTCCTGCCGGCCGCCCGCGCCCAGGGGCCCGACGACGGTCCGCCCAACGACGCCCCGCTGCCCCTCCCGCCCATCGACCTCATGCAGATGGCCATCGACACCACGCCGCCGCCGCTCGACCCGCGTGCCCAACAACCCTCGCCCCAGGCCCAGCCGACACCGCAACCGTCGAGCGTGACACCCGCTCCGCCCGCACGCAACCAGCGCCGGTTGCCGCCGCGCAACCCCGCCGCGCCCAACGTGAGCACGCCGCCCGCGGCCACCACCGGCAACGGCAACAATAACAACAACGCCGCATCCCCGCCCGCTGCCACGCCCGCCGCGCCGGGTGCCATGATCCGGTTGAACTTCCAGAACGCCTCGCTCGCCGACGTGCTCAATTACCTGAGCGCCGCCGCCGGTTTCATCATCACGCAGGAAACGCCGGTCACGGGGACCGTCAACGTCGTCAGCCAGCAGCCCGTCAGCATCGACGAGGCCGTGGACCTGCTCAGCTCCATCCTCACGGACAAGGGCTACGCCGTCGTGCGCAACGGCCGGATTTTGAAAATCGTCGCCCTCCCGGACGCCCCGAAAAACGGCAACGTACCCGTCATCGTGGGCCAGGACCCCAAGGACATCCCGCGCAAGGACAACCTGGTCACGCAGATCATCCCGGTGCGTTATGCGGAAGTGGGTAAGCTCGTGGACAACCTCCGGCCCCTGCTCTCGAATAATTCGACCATCTCGTCCAACGACAGCTCGAACGCCATCATCCTGACCGACACCCAGACGAACGTCCACCGCATGGTCGAGATCATTCACGCGCTGGACACATCGATCTCGGGCATCTCGACGATCAAGGTGTTCACCCTGCGCTTCTCCGACGCCAAAGGGCTGGCCGACGTGATCACGCAGCTCTTCGCCCCGTCGCAAAACGCCAATAAAAACAACAACCAGTTCGGCAACCTGCCGCCGCAGTTCCAGCGGTTCTTCCAGCAGGGCGGCGGGGGAGGCAACAATAACAGTTCTCCGCAGAGCGAGGCGCGGCAGGCGGCGGCCCGCGTGGTCGCGGTGGCGGACGAAACGAGCAACTCGGTCATCATCGCCGCGCCGGACGAGGTGATGAGCGAGGTCGCCGAGGTCATCGCCGAACTCGACACCAGCACGAGCGACATCACCGAGACGCAGATTTTCCGGCTCCTCCACGCCGACGCCACCGAACTGGCCGCGGTCCTGACCTCGCTCTACGCCGACACGGGTACGACACAGACGGGTAACAACAATAATAATAACCGCGGCGGCGGCAACCAGAACAACCGCGGCGGCGGCAACCAGCAAAACCAGGGCTCGACGGCGGGCCGCAGCGAGCGTTCGCTCCTCCAGTCGCGCGTGGTCGCGGTGGCCGACGCGCGGACGAACTCCATCCTCATCAGTGCCTCGCACGACACGATGGCCCAGATCGGGGTCACC
>CAZZYS010000331.1:1451-5096 GCA_964658285.1 uncultured Verrucomicrobiota bacterium | reverse complement strand
GACCCCGGCGGCGACGAACAACGCTCTCAATCCTGGCAACGCGCCGCCTCCCGGCGCGCAGCCGCAGCCGTCGCCCCCGGCCCCCGGCAACACGGAAACGACCCCCGGTGCCAGCCCTACTCCCGCCGGCGCGCAGCCGCTACCGCTCACCAGCCCGACGCCGCAGGCGACCCCGCCCGCCGCGTCGCCGGAGAACAAGCCTTCACCCAACCCGCAGGAACCCGGCGCAACCCCCGGCGGCACGCCCTAGTTTTCACGATTTATCAACGCTATGAGTTCCGTCGGTTCTGAAGCCTTACCCATCGGTGGTCCCGGAGGCACCGGAGAGCCTCTTTCCGCCGCTCCGCTGACGGCCACCACCGTCCCGCCGTCGTCTACGGCCGCGCCTGACCCGAAAACCGCCGGGGCGGGTTTCTCGTCGGACGTGGCGATGCTGGCCAAGCAGATCGACGATTCCGTCCGCTTGCCCGTGCTCCTGTTTTTTGTTTCGTCGATCTCGTGGCTGCTGCTCGGTTCGGCCCTGGCGACCATCGCTTCCTTCAAGCTGAACGTGCCGGGATTCCTCGCGGGCGTCTCGTGGCTGACCTTCGGCCGGGTGCATCCGGCGGCGAGCAATGCGTTGCTCTACGGGTGGGAATTCCCGCTGGGCATTGGTCTCGGCCTGTGGATTCTGGCGCGTTTGGGACGCGTGCCGTTGCGCCACGGTGGCGTGCTGACGGCGGCGTGGGCCTTGTGGAATTTTGGTGTGACCCTGGGTGTTTGCGCGATCCTTTACGGCCACGGCACCTCGTACGAAGGGCTGGAATTCCCGCGCTACGTTTCGCCGATCCTGTTTATTGCGTTCGTGTTCATCTCGATCTGGGCGGTGCTCCTTTTCCGCGAACGCCACGGCGAGCAAGCCTACATTTCCCAGTGGTACGCGCTGGCGGCGTTCCTGTGGTTCCCGTGGGTGTACGGGACGGCGAACCTCGTCGTGTTTTTCCTCAACACCCAGGCGGCGGTGCAGGCCATCGTGGCCGCCTGGTACGCGCATAATGTCGTCGGGACTTTCCTCGTGCCGCTCGCGCTCTCGGGCGCTTACTACATGGTGCCCAAAGCCACGGGCGAGCCGATCCACCGCTATCGTTGGGCGAAAGTTGGTTTCTGGACGTGGCTGCTGTTCGCGGGCTGGAGCGGCGCGTACAGCCTGATCGGTGGACCGGTGCCGGCGTGGATTCTCAGCGTCTCCATCGCGGCGACGGTGCTCTCGCTCATCCCCATGACCGCCATCGTGACGAACCTCCTGGTTTCGACCCGCCGGCGGCCCGCGGCGGTGCGGCACAGTCCGAGTTTCCGCTTCGTGTCGGTGGCCATCGTGTGTTTCCTGGCGGCGGTGTTGTTCATGGCGTTGACGGCCTTCCGCAGCGTCAACGAAATCACGCACTTCACGTTGCTGACCGCGGCAGGCGCGCAGTTGATGACCTACGGGTTCGTCGGGTTCGTGTTCTTCGGCGCGACCTACTACATGGTGCCGCGCATCCTTGGCACGGAGTGGGAATCGCCGACGTTGATCCGCGCGCATTTCTGGCTGGCCATCGTGGGCCTCGGTCTGGCGGTGGCGGTCTTCGCACTGGGCGGGGTGGTGCAGGGCTTCGGTCTCGATGACCCGAAGGAACCGGCCAGCGCCATCCTGAGCTTCGTCAAACCTTTCCTCGCGGCACAGTTCGTCGCGGTGTTGATCATGACCGCCGGCCACGTCTGCCTTGCCGCCTCGTTCGTCCTCGTGTTTCTGCGCGTGGTGTGGGCGAGCCCGGCCGTGCAGAGCGCCGCTCTCTTCCTGCCCCGGCCGTTTGCCAAAGCGTCCCCGTCCGCCGTGCCCGCTCCCGCGACCGCCGTCGCTTCCGTCCCATGAAGAGACCCGCCTCCATTTATCTCGGCCTGCTGGGCCTGTTCCTGACTTCCTGGGTCGGGCTCGTGCTCGTTCCCTACGTCCAGGCGGGCCGCCTGTCGCCCGACGTGGACCCGGACACCAAGTATCTGTCGCCGGCGGGCTACAGCGGGTTGGCCGAACAGGGCCGCGCGATCTACGCTGCCAACGGGTGCGTGTACTGCCACAGTCAGCAGGTGCGCTCGCGGGCGGACAGCGCGGACATTGACCGCGAGGCGGGCGCACGGCGCACGGTGGCCCGCGATTACGTACTCGACCGCGCGGCCTATCTCGGCAACTCACGCCTGGGACCCGATCTCTCCAACGTCGGCGTGCGCCGCGACAAGGCCGACTGGTATTACGAGCACGAGTATTCGCCTGAGACCGTGTCGCCCGGCACGATCTGTCCGCCGATGCGTTTCCTCTTCGCGCAGCGCAAGATCGTCGGTCAGCCTTCGACGGAAGCGGTGCACGTGACCGGCGAGGACATGCCCGCGCTCGGGGACGAGGTCGTCCCGCGTGCTGACGCCAAGGCGCTCGTCGCCTACCTGCTTTCCCTCAAACGCAGTTCCTACAAATTGCCCGAAGCGCCCGAGGAAGCCGCACCGGACGCCCAATAGGCAAAATCGGTGGCAAAAGGAGAAACAAAGATGTCTTCCGAGTCTACGGCTGGTGTTTGGATCGTACCGTTGCTTGTCTGGCCCGTTGCCTGCCTCCTGCTGCCCCTTGCCCGCTGCCTTTTGCCTTTCTGACCGATGAAGCCCGACGACCATCTGACTAACGACGATCCCATCGCGCCGCCGGACGCCTTTGAGTCCCCGCACGAGGAGCACATCGTCAAGACCGATCCCCTCGCCACGAACGAGGAGGATTACAGCGTCTTCAACGAGGCCCGCACCCCGGGTTCGACTTACGACGTGCATGAGGCGCACCACGGTCCGGACACCGAGCCGCCCGTGCCCACGACACTCGGGTCATCCGTGGCCGCCGACCGCTTCCGCCCCGTCCCCGTCTGGGTGATCGCCGGGAGTGCCGCGTTGCTGCTGTGGGCCGGTCTCTACCTCGGCTCGTACAGCGGCGGCTTCCAGGCCGACGTGTTCAACGAGGAAGCCAGCTACAAACCCACCGGCCCCACCGGCCCGGTCGATCCGATTGTCGCCAGCAAGAAGCGCGGACACGGAGTTTTCATCGCCAACTGTGCCCAGTGCCATCAGGCCAGCGGCCTGGGCCAGGCCGGGCAATTCCCGCCGCTCGTGGCCTCGGAATGGGTGGTCGGTGACGCGCCCAAACGGCTGCCGCTCATCTTGCTGCACGGTATCCAGGGGGTGATCCACGTCAAAGGAGACGAATATAACAACCAGATGCCGGCCTGGGCAGGCGTCCTCTCGGACAAGCAAATTTCCGACGTGCTGACCTACATTCGCGGTGAACTCGGCGGCAACGGTGCCGGGCCAATTCCCGAGGCGGCCATCAAGACGGCTCGTGATCTGACTCAAAAGCACGACAACTCCTACACCGAGGCCGAACTCCAGCAGACCCCGCCCGGACCCATTGAGGGCGACACACCGGCGGTCGCGCCCGGCACGGCTCCCGGTGCGCCCTCCACTCCCAACGGCATCAATCCGCCCACGACCTCGCCCGGTGCCGTCAAACCGCAGGCCGCTCCGCCCGGCACCGGCCCGGCCCCCGGCGAGCCCGGCTCCTTGCCGGGACGATACAGGCCAAGCACGCGGCCCGGC
>CAZZYS010000331.1:0-1441 GCA_964658285.1 uncultured Verrucomicrobiota bacterium | reverse complement strand
CCCGGCACCGAGCCCGGGAACTTGACAAGACCTGCCTCAGCCTCTATCATTAGAATGTCTAATATCGCTGCTCCACGGCAGGTGTTTCAACCGGGGTTTCGATCTGCCATGAACACACCGCCGCTTCGTTTTTCTGCTCGTCGCTTCGCCGTCTGCTTGCTGGCGCTCGCGGCGTTGCTCGCCGGCCCGGTTGCTACCGCGCACGCCGAACTTCGCAACTATAACTTGTGGTGGTCGCCCAAAGCCGTGACCGCGGGCGGGCACGAGATCGACCTGCTCTTCATGGTCATCTTCTGGCTGACGCTGTTCGTGTTCATCGTTACCCAGACCGTGTACATCATTTTCATGGTGAAGTACCGCTACCGCAAAGGCGTCAAGGCGGTGTACAGCCACGGCAACAACAAGCTCGAATTGATCTGGACGGCCACCCCGGCGGCAATTTTCATCATCCTGGCGTTGTGGAGCGACCGTGAATGGCTGTTGCTGCGCAGCCCTGCGCCCAAGGAGGCGTTGAGCATCGACCTCGTCGCCTACCAGTTCGGTTTTCACATCCGCAATCCCGGCAAGGATGGGCATCTTGGCAGTTACGACCAGGCATGGATCACCAAAGGAACGAACGACTTCGGTCTCGACCCGACCCAGGACGATCCTCAGGGGCACGACGACTACACGAGCGAGAACGAGCTCACGTTGCCCGTGGGCAGGCCGGTCAACGTCATTCTGCGCTCCGAGGATGTGATCCACGCCTTTTACGTGCCGGAGTTCCGGATGTACCAAGATATTTTGCCCGGCCGCAAGATCGACTGGGTGTGGTTCACGCCGGAAGTGGTCGGCCATTACGCGCTCGCCTGTAACCAGCTTTGCGGTAACGGCCATTACAATATGCAGGCCAAGATCAATGTGGTTAGCACCGAAGATTACGCCAAGCTCGTGCAGGAGAAGAGCGACAATGCCATCGAGGCCCGCAAACCAAAGGCTCCGGCCCCCGCTGCCTCGCCGGCCTCCGCGCCGGTGGCTGCCGCTCCCATCGTCGAGCCCGCGCCTGCGCCTATCGTGACCGCGCTCAATCGCTGATTTCAATCGACACTTTTTTGATCGTTTAACGCCCGAACCGAACAAGCCATGTCCGCCGAACACGCGCACGACGCGCACCACGTCCACCACGGTTTTATCCGCACCTACGTCTGGTCACACGATCACAAGATGATCGGGCTCCAGTACCTCTTTGCCAGCATGTTCTTCGGGGCCGTCAGCGGCCTGTTGGCGATGGGGGTGCGCTGGCAACTGGGTTTCCCCGGCAAGCCGTTCCCGGTCATCGGCCATTTCCTGCCGCAGAACATCGTCGGCCCCGATGGCGCGTTCCTGCCGGGTGGTTACAACATGCTCGTGACGATGCACGCCACGATCATGGTGTTCTTCGTCATCATGCCGCTGCTCATCG
>CAZZYS010000330.1:0-5102 GCA_964658285.1 uncultured Verrucomicrobiota bacterium | reverse complement strand
TGACCAGGCGGGTGCGTGTCCTGGTCAGCGCCGAACTCGGCAGCCCCGCCGTGATGGGGGTCGTGCGTTGGACCTTGCTCCTGCCGACGGCGCTCTGCGCCGGGGTCCCGGTGGAGATGCTTCGCGCCATCCTGGCCCACGAGCTGGCGCACATCCGTCGCGCGGATTACCTCATCAACCTGGCGCAACTGTGCATCGAGGCGCTGCTGTTCTTCAATCCCTTCGTCTGGTGGATCAATCGCCAGATTCAGACGGAACGGGAAGCGGCCTGCGATCAACTTGCGGCCACGTGCTGTCCATCGAAAGAACAGTACGTCCGCGCACTCGTGACGTTCGTCGCGGATGGGCAGCGTCAGCGCGACGAACGCCTGCCGCTGCCGTTGCTCGGTGTCCTGGGACCAAAAACGGTGGACGGACAGCGCGATGGCCTGGCGGCTCGCCTGCAAAGATTGCTGAAGCCGAGTTCCTTGCCGGCGACGGTCTCGCTGCGTTTGTCCCAGGTGTTTCTGATGATCTTATTGATGGCCGTGCTTGCCACGAGTTGGGGACGGATGGCTCTCCGCTCTCACGCCGGCGACCCCGGCAAGGCAGCAATCAACGCGGAAGAACCTGCCCTGCGTCCGATCCACGGCGGCGATGGGCCGGTCGTGGTGGCCTCCAGCCGGATTTTCGCCAACGTGCCACTTGGAGAAAGGCACCTGCAGGTCATCATCGAGCGGTACACTGACGGCAGACAAATCCTCGCGTTGGTCAACGCTCGTGATCGACAGGCGACCCCGACGCGGGTTGACGCGGTGAAAGTGGAGTTGTACGGCAAGGATGGCAGCAAATGGCAGCCGAAATCCATCCTGGATGAAACGGGCACGCTCGCTTGCCTGGATCGGGGCTGGCGTTTCAAAGTGGCGGAGAACGCCTTGTACGACCTGGCCGGGATGGACCTCACGCAATTGAATGAAGTGCAGGTGGAAGTGTCGGGGCAAGAAAGTCTGCGCACCCCGTTGCAAGCTTACACGTCTTCTGGCAACCGTACGCAGAACAGCGTTGCGTTCCACGGAGAGGACTACGTCTATCGGCATACACCGGTCAGGCTTTACACGGTGCATCTGCGACCGTCCACGTAGCTTCCGGGAGGGCGGCGGGGAAGGAAACATCTGGCAGGAAATCGGTCAGGCAGGGAGGCGGGAACGTTCCGGTTCGCTCGCCGGGAAGTCTCCTTTCTCGTTGGCGATGAATGCGCCGGTCCGCATGCATGGCGGCCGGAGCAACAGGCGACCCGAATGGGCTTGCCGCTGCCGCCCGCATCCACTAGCCTTGCACCGGTGAAAACGGTGCCCGGAACGTTGCGAGCGGGAGGGGCATTGTTTGCTTCCACGCACTGGAGCCTCGTGGTGGAAGCCGGGGATGCCCCCAGCCAGGCCGCCGAACGCGCGTTGGCCGACCTGTGCCACCACTACTGGCCGCCGGTGTACACCTTCGTGCGCCGGCGGGGCCACCCGGCCAGTGACGCGCAGGACTTGACCCAGGCTTTCTTTGTTCATGTCCTGGAGAAACGGGTCTATGCCCGCGCGGATCCTTCCCGGGGCCGGTTTCGCAGCTTCCTGCTCGCGGCGCTCAAGCATTTCCTGGCCGACGCCCATGCGCGGACGCAAACCCGCAAGCGGGGCAGCGACTACGAGTTCCTGCCTCTGAGCGAAGAGGTGCTGGCGGCCGAGCCCGCCGCCTTCATCGCGTGCGACACCGCGGACGCCGTCGGGGACCGCGATCCCGAGGACCGGCACTTCGAGGAACGCTGGGCCGCCGCCCTCGTGGGCCGCGCGCTGGCCTCCCTGCGCGACGCGTACGCCGGCGAGGGCCGGGAAGCCCTCTTCGACGCCCTCCGCCCCTTCCTCGGCGGGGGAGCCTCGCCCGTGCCGAACCAGGACGAACTTGCCGCCCGGCTTGCCCTGCCCGTCAACACGCTGCGCACGCATGTCCACCGCCTGCGCGAGCGTTACCGCGCCACCCTGCGCGCCGAGGTTGCGCACACGGTGGCGACCGCAGGCGAAGTGCGCGAGGAACTGCGTCATCTGATGCGGGTGCTGGTCGATGGCCAGTGAGATCACGCCGCTTCCGTCCCGGTCACCGCGATGCCCCCCTACGAGCACGATCAACCCCTGGCGGGCCAGCCGGACGCCGGTGTCCTGTCCGGGCCGAAGTGTTCGCGTTGCGGCCGTTTGCTCTTCACCGTGGTGGACCCCGAGCTGGGCTGTCTGGCCTGCCTGCTCTCCGATGGGTTGGAAGACGGCGAGCCCGGCGAAGGTTCCACCCCGGCACTCCTCGCGGCCGGGGAACGCTTCAGTGACTTCGAGGTGATGCGGGACACCGACGGCTCCCCGCACGAACTCGGCCACGGCGCGATGGGCACGACCTACCTGGCGCGTGACACCGTGCTCGACCGCCCGGTCGCCCTGAAGGTCATCAGTGCGACCATCGCCACGCGCTCGGGCGCGCACGCCCGGTTCCTGCGCGAGGCCAAGGGGGCTGCCGCGTTGCATCATCCCAACGTCGCCAGCGTCTTCCAGTACGGGGTGCGCGAAGCGGACGGGCAGCCCTTCTACGCGATGGAGTTCATCGAGGGCGAGACGCTGGAACAACGCGTGCGCCGTGCTGGCCCGCTGCCCGTCGCGCTGGCGCTGGAGATCGCCGCGCAGATCGCACGGGCACTGGGGGCCGCCGAGGCCCGCGGGCTGGTGCACCGCGACCTGAAACCTTCCAACGTGATGCTCGCCGGCGGCAAGGGCGCCGTCCTCGCGGAGGAACTGAACGTGAAGGTCATCGACTTCGGCCTCGCCAGGACCGTGCTGGCCGCAGGGTCCACGCACCCCGGAGCCAGCCAGACGGCGGACGGCTTCGTGGGCACGCCGGCCTTCGCCAGCCCGGAACAGTTCGCCGGCACCGCCGCGGACCCGGGCCGGGAGGCAGGGAACGCCCCGGCCGGGGGCGGCGCGCTGGACGTGCGCTCGGACATCTTTTCGCTCGGGGTGACGCTCTGGTATCTGCTGACGGGCAACGTGCCCTTCGTGGGCCGCACGCTGGCGGAGATCCACGAACGCCAGACCCGCCACCCCCTGCCGGTCGAGCAACTCGCCCGCGCCGCCGTGCCCGCGCCGGTCGTCGCCCTGCTGCGCTCCCTGCTCGCCCCGAATCTGGCCGCGCGCCCACAGAATGCCCGGCAACTCGCCGCCGCCCTGCGCGATTGCCAACGGAAGCCGGCCACCCCCCGCGTGCGCCGCGCCTGGGCGGTTGGCGGCGCAGCCGTGGCGGCGGTCGGGCTGGCTCTGCCGTTCATCCTCCACGAACGCGCCGGCCATCCCGCCGCCTCCGCGCCCGCCGCCCCGGCCCCTGTCTCCGAAAAGTCGATTGCCGTGCTGCCCTTCACCAACCTCGGCGGCGACCCGGCCAACGCCTTCCTCGCCGACGGGATGCAAGATGAAATCCTCACCGACCTCGCCCGGGTGGCCGACCTGAAGGTCATCAGCCGCACCAGCGTCATGGCCTACCGTGACGCCCCGCGCCTGAACGTGCGCGACATCGGCCGCGACCTCGGCGTCGCCTACGTCCTGGAAGGCAGCGTCGCCCGCGAGGGCGGCCAGCTCCGCGTCACCGCCCAGCTCATCGACGCGCGCACGGACGCCCACCTCTGGGCCGAGCGTTACGACCGGCCCGTGGACAGCTTCTTCGCCATCGAGGACGAGGTGGCCGAGAAGATCGCCACCCGGCTCCAGGTCCGTCTCAGCGCCGACGAGCGCAGCGCCATCGACGAGCCGCCCACCCACGACCTCCCTGCCTATGAGCTCTACCTGCGCGCCAACGACCTCTACAACGGCGCGGAGGAAAGCAAGGACCCGCGCGGCGACCTCGAACAGGCGGTGCGGCTGCTGGAGGAAGCCCTCCGGCGCGACCCGCAATTCCATCGCGCCTTCTGCCTGCTCTCGGGCGTGCACATCACCCTCTTCCAGGCCAACCTGGATCGCTCGGCCGCCCGCATGAACCTGGCGCGCGAGGCGCTGGCGAACGCCCAGCGTCTGCGGCCCGAGGCCGGGGAAACCCACTACGCCGCCGCCCTGTTCGCGTCCTGGAGCGATCCGCGCGACCAGCGGCGCGAGGCGGTCGAGCTGGCCCTGGCCCGCGCGCGCCTGCCCAACAGCGTGCGCGTTTTCTGGCTGACCGGCATCATCGCGAAGGTCGCCGGAGACTGGCCGGAAGCCATCCGCGCGCTGGAACACGCCAGCGCGCTGGACCCGCGCGACGAGCTGCCTCTGAATGTGCTGGCGGACATCTACGGCGGCCTGCACCGCTACGCGGACGTGCGCCGGGTCGCCGACCGGGGGCTCGCCGTGGGCAAGGACCCGTTCGCCTGGCGCTCGCTCCGAGCCGGCACTTTCCTTGATGAGCGGGCCGACCCCGGGCCTTCCCTGGCGGTTTTCGCTCCCGTGCCTCCCGGGCAGGAACCCTCCGGCACGGCGATCCGGGACCGCTTCAACCTCCTGTGCCTGACCCGCGACTTCGCCGGGGCGGGACGCATGTTGGCGGCGTCCCCGGTCCAGAGTTTGACCGACGGGTACACCGCCACCATGCCGCGAGCGTGGTTCGAGGGTTTCCTCGCCCGCTACCAGGGCGACGAAGAGGGGGCGCGCCGGGCCTTCACCGCCGCGCTCGACACCCTGACGGCCACCGAGCCCGAAAGCGCGGCGGACCCGACCACCCTGACGATTTACGCCCGGCTCGCCGCTGTCCTCGGACGCAAGGAAGAAGCCTTGCGCAAAGGCCGCCTCGCCTACGAAAAGGAGGCCAGGAACACCTATTACGGTCCGCGGCACCTCGTCATTCTCGCCCAGATCGAAGCCTGGACCGGCGAACGGGACGCCGCCCTCGGCCACCTCGCTGAATTGGTGCGCCTGCCCTACGGCCCCTCCTACGGCGACCTGCGCCTGGACCCGGACTGGGACGCCCTGCGCGGCGACCCGCGCTTCGAGGCGCTCTGCCGCGAACTCGCCCCCGCCGCCAAATAAGGCCGGTGGATGGCGCTCTCCGAGCGGCATTGGTCACGGCTTGCGGCGCAG
>CAZZYS010000329.1:0-5102 GCA_964658285.1 uncultured Verrucomicrobiota bacterium | reverse complement strand
CACAACGAGGTGCCCGGCATCCTGATCCCCGACGCCGTGCGCGAAAAGATGGCCGGCAAGGAAGGGGCGGAAGGCCGCACGATGGGCGTGGAACTGGCGAAGGAGATTTGCCGCGCGTCGCTGGACCACTTCCCCGGCGTGTATCTCATCACGCCGTTTTTAAACTACGAACTGACGGTGGAGCTTTCGGCGTTCGCGCGGGGGCGGTAGCAAAACCGGCGTTGCCATTCCGCTGCGTTTCTGGCATGGTGCCACCATGAGCGACGAAGAAGCGGCCGTCGATGAGGTTGCGCAATCCGACAATTACCCGCCGGAGGAGCAAGGTGCTCGCCGGGCAGAGTTTCTGGCTGGAATCGAAGAGGCTCGGCGTCAGGTGGAACGTGGTGAAACGTATACTGTGGAAGAGATGCTGAAGTTCGTGGAGGGATGGGCGCACGAGTAACGTTTGCGCGCCAAGCGAGGAAAGACCTGCGTGAAATTTCCGCTTTCATCGCGCGCGCAACAATCCAATCCGCGCCAGAACCTTCGGCAGGGAGCTTGTTCTGAAGGCGCAGGGTATCGGCGAGCACCCGATGATGGGTCGCGTCGTTCCCGAACTGGACGACGAGGCGACGCGTGAAATCGTGCATGGTTCTTACCGCGTCGTTTACAGGGTCACCGCAGGCCCGCCACGAGTTTTCGTCCTCCGCTTCTGGCACGCGGCGCGCGGCAATCCACGAATCGTGGAAGATTGACCCGCATGTCCCTGCCCAAACCCGCCAAGGCCGCCGGCCTCCAACTCATCAGCTTCGCGGTCGCGGCGGTGGTCGTGCTCGCGTTGAGCCGGCTCTATCCGCTCGACGAAATGTTGCGGACGTTGAATGCCTTCATCGTCCGCCACCAGCCGTGGAGCACGCTGGCTTACCCGCTCTTGCACGCCACGTGCAACCTCCTCCTGCTGCCCGCCGGGGTGCTCGTGGTCGGCAGCGGGTTTCTGTTCGGCCTGTGGCAGGGGTTTCTGCTTGCCCTGACCGGCCATTTGCTCGCGGCGTCGGGGGCGTTCTGGATCAGCCGGACGTTCGGGCGCAGGTTCATCGAACGCCACCTCGCCAGCCGGCCGCAATGGAAAACCCTCGATCTCGCCATCGAACGCGAGGGCTGGAAAATCGTGTTCCTGAGCCAGCTCAGCCCGCTTTTCCCCACGAGCCTGTTCAACTATTGCTACGGCCTGACCCGCCTGCGGTTCTGGCCGACGCTGGGCTGGATCGCGCTCGGTTGGTCGCCGGGGATGTTCCTCTACGCCTACCTCGGCCGGCTGGGACACTTCGGCTGGAAGGCATGGCGCGAGGGCAGCCGGCCGACGGCCGAACAGGCCACGCTGCTCGTCGGCGGACTCGTCCTCACGCTCGCGGTGACGCTGACGCTGGCCACCGTCGCCTACCGCCTCCTGCGCGAGGCCCGCGAACGCGCCGGGGCCGCCGGTCCGGCGTCGGGCCGCGACTCCCGGCCCGAGCCCGCCGTCCACGCGGCTCCGCGTTGACAGGGTGCGGCCGGGTGCTAGCTTAACCTGTCAGCCCGAGCCTACTGGCTTCCGCTTTCACCGGTTGCGCTGTTTCTCGTTCACCCGCGATGACCTCGGACTCTTCCGACCGCACGGCTTCGATCCATCTGGATTACGACGCGGATTCAGCGCCGTTTGATTTCACCAGCCTTCATATTTGCCAGCGCGGGATGCGCCTGCGCACCCGGTGGTTTTTTGAACCGGGGTCGGAGTTGAGCGTGAACTTCCAAATGGCCGATCTCGCGGCCGGTGCGCACCGTGGGGGACGGATCCTCCGCACGGAAGGCTACGTCGTGGAATGCCAGCCGATGCCTGGCGAGGCGGACGGTTACGAGGTCACGGTGGCGTTCTGGGAAGTGACCGACGACATCCTGGCCATCATCCGCGACGTGCTGCCCGCGAACGCCATCCACGAGTAGGTGTGAACGTCCACCACCTCGAACTTTTCTACTACGTCGCCAAGCACGGCGGGATCAGTCAGGCCGTGCGCAACATCCCGTACGGCATCCAGCAACCGGCCGTCAGCGGGCAGGTGCTGGCCCTGGAGGAAGCCCTCAACGCCCGTCTTTTCCAGCGGCGGCCGTTCGCGCTGACGCCGGCCGGCCGCCGGTTGGTCGAGTTCATCACGCCGTTTTTTGAGAATCTCGCCGAGGTGGCCGCCGAACTCCGCGGCGTGGCCGGGCAGCGGCTGCGGCTGGCGGCCAGCGCGCAGGCGTTGCGCGACCACGTTCCCGAACTCCTCAAAACCCTCCACAAACAACAGCCGCTCACCCGCCTCTACCTGCAAGAGGCTTACCAAGCGGAAGCCGAGGCGCTCCTGACCCGGCACGAGATCGACCTGGCCATCACCGAACTGGCCGACCGCCCGGCGGCCGGCATCAAGGCACAAACGCTCCTGCGACTGCCGTTGGTCCTGCTGGTGCGGGAGGACTCGCCGCTGAAGTCCGCGCGCGACCTCTGGACCGAGGACACGATCCGCCATCCGCTCATCGCCCTCGCGGAAAACCAGACCCTCACCCGCCAGTTCCACGACGAACTCCGCCGCCGCCACGCGCGCCAGTGGCCCGTGTCCATCGAGGCGAGTTCGGTCGAACTGGTGGAAACCTACGTGGCCGAGGGCTTCGGCATCGGACTGTCGGTGCAGGTCCCCGGCACGTCGGCGCGCAAGGGCGGACCGGCGCTGCGGACGCTGCCGCTGGCGGGTTTCGCGCCGCTGATCGTCGCGGCGTTGTGGCAGGGCAAGCTGTCGCCGGTCCCGGCGGGGTTCCTGGAACTGGCGAAGAAGCGCGCCGCCGAGATGCAGCGCAAGGGTTGAGATCGCCCGGCGACAAATCCTGGTTTCTTCTCGGGTCAGGCCAAACCGAACCGACCTAACCCTCGTCGCCGACCGCCTGCTCGATCCCCTGGACGAGTTCCGACACGCTGTAGGGTTTGCCCACGACCCCGCGAAATCCGTAGTCCCGATAACGACTCATCATCGGGTCTTGCGAATAGCCGCTGGACACGATGGCGCGCACGTCCGGGTCGAGGTGTTTGAGCCGCAGCACCGTTTCGCGTCCGCCCATGCCGTCGCGCACCGTCAGATCGAGGATCACCGCGTCGAAGGCTTTGCCCGCCTCGCGCGCGGCCGTGTACTTGCGGATGGCTTCCGCGCCGTCGGCCGCCGTCTCCACGACGAACCCCTCGCGCATGAGCAACTCCGCCGCGACCTCGCAGATCGGGGCCTCGTCGTCCATCACGAGGATGCGCCGCGCGTTCCCTTGGGCGGGGGGCGTCGCGGGCGGGGCCGTCGATGCGGGCGCGGGCGCGGCCAGCCGCTTGGCCAGCGGGACCTCCAGGGGGACTGGCGCGGGGGCGACCGACCGGGAAGCCGGGAGCGCCGGCAGGTACAGGAAAAACGTCGTCCCGTAGTTCGGCGCGGAGTCCACTGTCATGTAGCCGTCGTGGTTGCGCGCGATGAGGAAGCAGGTCGCCAGGCCGAGGCCGCGCGCGTTTTCCTTGGTGGTAAAAAACGGCTCGAAAATCCGCGCCAACTGCGGCTCGGGGATGCCCACGCCCTCGTCGCGCACGCTCAGGCGCACGTAATCGCCGCCGGGCAGGGGCAGCGCGCCGCCGTCCTGGACCTTGACGAGTTCGCCGCGCAGGTGCAGCGACCCACCGCTGGGCGAGGCGTGCAGGCCGTTGGTCAGCAACTCGTGGAGGAGCTGGTGGAGCTGCTCGGCGTCGGCATCGACCGGCGGCAGCGCGTCCGGCCAATGCAGCCGGTAGGGCGTCGTGGAGTCCTGGAGGATCAGGCGCGCCGACTCGCGCACGAGTGGTTCCAGGGCCAGCGGTTTTTTGACCGGCAGGCCGCCGCGCGCAAAGGCGAGGAGCTGGCGCGTCAGGTCCTTCGCGCGCAGACACGCCTTCTCCGTGTCGCCGAGCCGGCGCAGGGCCGTGTCGCCCGGGGCAAGCAGGATTTTGGTCAGCGACAGGTTGCCGAGGATGACGGTCAAGAGGTTGTTGAAATCGTGCGCGATCCGCCCGGCCAACTGCCCGAGCGACTCCTGTTTGCCGAGTTTGAGGAGTTCCTGCTCCATGCGGCGGCGCTCGGTGATGTTGCGGAAAATGAGCACGGCGCCGACCATCTGGTCATCCGCGTCGCGGATGGGCGAGGCCGTGCCGCCGGCGGCGAACTCCGTGCCGTTATCGCGGACACGCAACAGCGTGTGGCCCGAGAGCGGCAGGGCGCAGGCGATGCCTTTTTTCAGGGCGCAATCGATGAGGCTGTCCAGCGGCGCGCCGCTCCCGGCCTCGTGAAAACCGAGATGGTCGTCGATGGGCTGGTGGAGGATCGCGTCGCGCTTCAACCCGAGCAGGTGCAGGGCGGCGTCGTTGGCCTGCACGATGCGGCCTTCGAGGTCGGTGGAGATGACCCCGTCGGCAATCGCCCCCAGGGTGACGGCCAGCAGCTCGGAGCCGGTGGCCAGCGCGCGGCGGGTCTCGTGGCGTTCCGTCACGTCGCGGTACACGAAGATCGCCTGCCCGTCGTAGGGGGTGGCGTTCGGTGCCGGCGTGCCGCCGCCGGGAGCGTGGCCTTCGAGCGGTTTGGCGGAGACCTCCAGCCAGTGCCAGGAACCGTCCTTCGCCCGCAGCCGGAAGCTGCTCACGAACGGGATGCTGGCGACGATGCATTCGCTGAATTTCTCGACGATGCCCGCCACGTCGTCGGCGTGGATGAGGGTGGAAAAGTTCTGCCCGAGCAGTTCCTTGGGCCGGTAGCCGAGGATTTCCTGGTGGTTGGGGCTGACGTAGGTGTAAAAACCGTGTTGGGAAACCTCGCAGATCAGGTCGAGGGTGTTCTCGGTGATGAGGCGGTAACGGCGTTCACCGCGTTGCGACTGGTCGCGCGACTCGCGCAGGGAGCGGTTTTCCGCGGCGAGGGCGCGGCTTTCGGACTGGAGGCGTTCGAGTTCCGAGAGCAATTCGTCCCGGGACAGCGTGATAGGTAGGTCCATGATTGGGCTGGGCAGCGCCGGGAGGACACGCGATCAGATCGAAGCTTGCCGGAACCGGGCATCAG
>CAZZYS010000328.1:0-5105 GCA_964658285.1 uncultured Verrucomicrobiota bacterium | reverse complement strand
GTCGCGGCGACGAACAAGCACCTGGAGACGCTCGTGGCCGAGGGGAAGTTCCGCGACGACCTTTTCTACCGGCTCAACGTCGTGCGGGTCCACATCCCGCCGTTGCGCGAGCGGCGCGACGACATCCCGCTGATGGTGCGGGCGTTTTTGAAGCAGTCCTCGCAGGAAAACGACAAGCCCCTGCGCGAGCTCACCGCCGACGCGATGAACCGCCTCGTCGAGTTCCCGTGGCCGGGCAACGTGCGCCAACTCCGCGCGGCCGTCGACAGCGGCGTGGTCCTCGCCACCGGACCGAAGATCACCCTGCGCGACCTGCCGCTGGACGTGCGCCAATGGGACGGGAACAGCGCGCCGGCCACGCACGCCCCGCGCCCCGCCGTCCCCGGCGCACGGCCGCCGGCGGGGCCGACCCTCAACGTCCACGCGAGCGAGCACGAGCTGATCCGCCGCGCGCTCGCCGACACCGGCGGCAACATCACGAAAGCCGCCGACCTGCTCGGCATGAGCCGCCGCACGCTCCACCGCAAGATCAAGGCCGTGTCGAGCGAGGAAGCCGGTCCCGCTTGACCTCCCCCGCCGTGGGAACGTAGTCTCCGCAGCGATCCGTCCGTCCCGCGGCGCGATTTTCAAATCTCCCTTCTCTTTATGGCTGCTCCCAGCGTCTCGACCGAATCCCGCGTCCAGTCCTTCGTCCACGCCCTCGAACAGGGCCGCCTGGCGCTCATCATCCGCGTCTTTCTCGGGGTGGCCGTCGTCCTGACCATCGCGCTGATCTGCCTGGGCTGGAAGTTTCGCGGTTTTTCCGAGCCCGTGGCGATGGATCAGGCGCAGGTCGGCCGCGAGATCGCGCGGGGCAACGGCTGGAGCACGAAGTTTTTCCGGCCCCTGGCCGTCTGGCAGATCGAGAAATACCTGGGAGTGCTGCCCAGGGACGGGGAGAATTTCCCGGACACGTTCAACGCGCCGCTGCCGCCGCTGGTCGATTCGCTCGCCATCAAGATGGCCGGGACCAAGATGGAGTATCCGAAGAACGAGTACATCGCGCCGGCCGAGCGGTTCATCGTGGCGATCTCCATGCTGCTTTTCCTGGCCTCGGTGGCCGTGCAGTACCTGTTGCTGCGGCGGCTCTTCGACCAGCGGCTGGCGTTTTGGGGGGCAGCCCTGACGCTCGTGTGCGACCTGTGCTGGCAATACACGCTCTCGGGTTTGCCACAGATGTTGATGCTCCTGCTCTTCAACGGGGCGCTCTACGCCCTGGTGCGCGCCGTGCAGACGAACAAGGCCATCGAGATCCTCACCGGGGAGGCGCTCTCCTCCACGGCCGGAGGCGGCGTGACGATGGAGGAAGCGCAGGCGGCGGGCGCGCGGACGCCGCGGGTGCTGCTCTGGCTGGCGGTGGCGGGTGCGCTCTTCGGCCTGCTGGCGCTTTCCCACGCCCTGACGGTGTGGCTGTTCGCGGGCGCGCTGGCGTTCGTGGCCGTGACCTTCCGTCGGCGCGGTCCGGTGGCGCTGGTCATGCTGCTCGCGTTCGCGCTGGTCTACACCCCGTGGCTCCTGCGCACGTACCACGTCAGCGGGAGCGCGTTCGGCGTGGCCCGCATCGCCCTTTTCGACGGCCTGTCCGGGTCCACGGCGCTGCACGAGCGGTCCACCTCGGACGCGGTGCTCGGGGACGTGCAGTTGTATTTCTTCCGGGCCAAGCTGCAGAGCGGCATCCTGGCGGAGATCGAGGGGCTCGTCGGGGGACTGGGCAACGTCATCACCCTGGCGTTTTTCGTGTGTCTGCTGCACTCGTTCCGACGGCCGGAGGTCAATTCGATCCGCTGGGCGGTGCTGACGATGTGGGCTTTCGGGATCGTGGGCATGGCGTTCATCGGCGACGGCGTCTCCGCCCCGGCGCCGGTCAGTCCCAACCAGTTGGGCGTGCTGTTTTTGCCGATCATGCTGGGGTACGGGCTCGCCTTCGTGCTGGTGCTCTTCAGCCGCCGCGAAGGGACCGGCGGGCTGCTGCCGCGCATCGCGTTGTTCACCGGCCTGTTCCTCGTGTCGGCGCTGCCGCTGGTCGTCACCCTCCTGCCGCGCAACGTGCCGCCGGTCCAACCGGGTTACCTGCAACCGGCCATTAATTTGCTCAACGGCTGGACCACCGACCACGAGATCGTCGCCACCGACATGCCCTGGGGCGTCGCCTGGTACGCCGACCGCAAGAGCCTCTGGCTGCCCGCCAAGTTCAAGGACCTGCTCGGCATGAGCGACAACGCCAAGCTGCCCGGCACCCTGGCGGGCGTTTTCCTCACGCCGGTCAGCCGCAGCGAGAGTTTTTATAACGGCATCTACCGGGGCGAGTACGCGGACACGGAGGAGAAAAACCAGAACGTGGGCTATCCGGCGTTGATCTTCGGCCGCCGCGACCTGCCGCTGTTTCCCTTCCAGCAGGGATACTCGATCCTCGGGGACCTGAGTTATACTTTCTACAGTGACCGTCCCCGTTGGATCACCCCCGAATCCGCCACCGCGGCTGCCCAGTAACGCGTGCGCCGGCGTCGCGCCGTCCGCTACCGGCGGGGAACGGCCGGGCTGACGCCGGGGCTTGCCCTTTGCGCGAACCTGGGGCAAGCTGCGCGTTTCCGCCGGTTCCCTGTTTCCACGCGCACCCCGCTTTTCCCCCGCTGATCCGTCCCTCCCATGCCTGCCCGTGAACCCGCTCCCGCCGCCGAGCCGAACCCGAGTTTCGAGGGAGCGATGGAGCGCCTGGAAACGCTCGTCGAGCAGATGGAAAACGCCCGGCTGCCGCTGGAGGAACTGATCCGTTCCTACGAGGAAGGCATCCGGCTCGTGCGCGTCTGCAACGAACGGCTGAGCGCCGCCGAGCAGCGCATCGAGATCATCACCCGCGACGCCGCCGGCCAGGCGCAGGTCGGCGACTTCCCCGCGTCCGGGGTGTCCGCCAAATCTACTTCCACCCGGGAAGCGAAGCCCGCCCCGGACCCGCAGTCCGCGGCCTCCCCGGCCGCCCGTCCGACCAAGAATCCCAATGAAGTCAGCCTCTTCTGAACCGCTTGCCGTCCAGGCACCCCCCATCGCCGAACCGAAGGTCCGCCTGCTCGACAAAATCCAGTCGCCCGCCGACCTCAAGGCGCTGCCCGAGAGCGACCTGGCGCAACTCGCGCAGGAGGTCCGCGACGAGCTGATCTACGTGATGAGCGAGTCGAACCCGCACGGCGTCGGCGGCCATCTCGGACCGAACCTCGGCGTGGTCGAATTGACCATCGCCCTGCACCGGGTGTTCAACACGCCCAAGGACAAGTTCGTCTTCGACGTGAGCCACCAGGCGTACGTCCACAAGATGTTCACGCCCAAGGGCCGGCCGGGTCCGATCACGAGCATCCGCCAGTACCAGGGCCTCAACGGCTTCATGCTGCGCACCGAGAGCGAGCACGATTGCTACGGGGCGGGCCACGCGGGCACGGCGCTGTCGGCCGGGCTCGGGATGGCGGCCGGGCGCGACCAGCGCGGCGGGGACGAGAACATCGTCGTGGTGGCGGGCGACGCGGCGTTCACCTGCGGCGTCTCGTACGAGGCGCTCAACAACGTGACCGAGGCGACGAAAAAATTCATCGTCGTGCTCAACGACAACGAGTGGTCCATCGCCAAGAACGTCGGCGCGATGGCGGGATATTTTAACCGCATCGCCACCAGCCCGACCTACCAGCATCTCCACGAAAAGGCGGGCCGCTTCATCCAGATGATCGGCGGCAAAGGCGCGCTGAGTCTCGCGGGCAAGGTGGAGGCCGGTCTCAAGAACGTGCTGCTGCCCAGCGTGCTCTTCGAGGACCTCGGCCTGCGTTACTACGGACCCATCGACGGCCACGACACGGCCCTGCTCATCCGCACCTTCGAGTTCCTCAAGAAGCAGGACGAACCCGTCATCCTCCATATCCTCACGAAGAAGGGCAAGGGGTACTCACCCGCCCTGGAGCAGCCCGACAAGTTCCACGGGCTGGGCAAGTACAAGCTCGAGACCGGCGAGACGGCCAAGGCCGCGCTGCCGACGTACTCGGAGCTGCTGGGCGACTGCCTCGCCAACTACGCGGACAACAACTCGAAGATCGTCGCCATCACCGGGGCCATGCCGAGCGGCACGGGCCTCGGGCGTTTCCAGAAGCGCCACCCGAACAAGTATTACGACGTGGGCATCGCCGAGGAGCACGCGGCGCTCTTTGCCTGCGGCTTGGCGGTGCAGGGGATGTCGCCCTTCCTGGCGATCTACTCGACGTTCATGCAGCGCGCCTACGACATGATCATCCACGACATGGCGTTGCAAAACCTCAACGTGCGCCTGTGCATGGACCGCGCGGGGTTGAGCGGCGACGACGGCCCGACGCACCACGGCCTGTTCGACATCGGCTACCTGCGCCACGTGCCCAACCTGGTCTTCATGCAGCCCAAGGACGAGGATGAGTTCGCGGACATGCTCTGGACGATGGCCAACCATCACGCCGGGCCGATTGCGATCCGCTACCCGCGCGGAGCGGGCACCGGGGTCCAACCGAAGCCGCAGCCCAAGCTGCTGGAGATCGGCAAGGCGGAGGTCGTGCGTCACGGCAGGGAGGGAGCGCCGCAGGTGGCGCTTTTCGGCCTGGGTGGGATGTGCACGCTGGCCGAGGAAGCCGCCGACTTGCTGGAAGCGCAGGGCATCAGCGCGGCGGTGGTCAACCCGCGTTGGATCAAGCCGATGGACACCGCGACCCTGGAGTTTTTCGCGCGTTCGGCGGAGGTCGTCTGCACGCTGGAGGACCACGTGCTCACCAACGGTTACGGCTGCGCGGTGATGGAGCATCTCAACGAGGCGCGCATCCCGGTGCCGGTCGTGCGGTTGGCGTGGCCGGACCAGTTCATCGAACACGGCAACATCCCGGTGTTGCGCGAGAAGCACGGCCTGACGGCGAAGGCGCTCGTCGCCCGTGTGCTGCCCTTGCTCAAGAAAGCCTTACGGCAGCCAGCCGGCGCGGCGTAAGGCTTGGAGGGCGTGTGAGAAGCCCGCCGCAGGCGGTCGTCCTGTAAGGTAGGGATGGCTCTCCGAGCCACTCCCTAATTTTTCTGGC
>CAZZYS010000327.1:0-5137 GCA_964658285.1 uncultured Verrucomicrobiota bacterium | reverse complement strand
AAAATAGGGACTGGCTCGGAGAGCCATCCCTACCTTGGGACGAGCGCCTGCGGCGTTTTTATCGCCCGACGACCTTCACGTCGATGTAGACCCCGTCACCCTCGCGGAAGACGGTCACGTGGATCAGTGGCGTGCCGTCCACGATGGCCTTGTAAGCACGGCGGTCGGTGTGCCCACGTTCGAGCATTTGTTCGAGGCGCTCGCGGTGCTCGGCGGTGTCGAAATAACGGTCGCCTTCGTCCTCCGGGTCCGCGCGGTGGAACTTGAAGTAATTCGCCCGGTCCTGGCGAATGATGGCGGCCGGTGAGGTCAAGCGCACGCCGTCGCTGCTGAAGTGATCCTGCTCGCTCAGGCGGGCGGTGTACTCGTTGAGAACCCGCCCTTGAGCATGGAGCCCCGGCGAAGCGCCGACGAGAAGCAGCGTGGTAAGCAGCCAAAGTTTAGTTTTCGTCATATACGCAAGAGAAACGCGACGAATCCGGCGGTTTGCAACTGCCGAAGCGAAACGGTGGTGTAAACTCCTGGTCCTTTCCGCTGCCCGATGATCCCCACGCCCATCCGCTACCCCGCCGACCTGCCGGTCAGCGCGCGACGCGGGGAAATCCTCGCCGCCCTGCGCGCGCATCCGGTCGTCATCGTCGCGGGCGAGACCGGTTCGGGCAAGACGACCCAACTCCCCAAGATTTGCCTGGAAGCCGCCGGTCCCGACGAACCCGGCCGCCGTCCGCGCCTGATCGGTTGCACGCAGCCGCGCCGTGTCGCTGCCCTGAGCGTGTCGCGCCGCGTCGCCGAGGAACTCGGCGTCCCCTGGGGCCGCGAGGTGGGTTGCAAAATCCGTTTCGATGACCAGACCGGCCGCGACACCCGCATCAAATTCATGACCGACGGCATCCTGCTGGCCGAGGTGCAGTCGGACCCGCTGCTGCGCGCCTACGGCACGCTCATCATCGACGAGGCGCACGAACGCTCGCTGAACATCGACTTCCTGCTCGGTTACCTGAAGGAACTCCTGCGCCGCCGGCCGCCCGGCGATTTGCGGCTGGTCATCACGTCGGCAACCATCGACACGGCGGCGTTCGCGGAGGCGTTCGGCGGCGCGCCGGTCGTGGAGGTGTCCGGGCGGCTGTTTCCGGTGGAAATCCGCTACCAGCCGGTCGGTTCGGCGTCGGTGGAGGAAGAACTGGAAGACGAAACCCACGTTGAGGCCGCCGTGCGCGCGACGGAGGACGCGCTGATCGAGTCCGACACCGGGGACGTGCTCGTTTTCATGCCGACGGAACGCGACATCCGCGAAACGCGCGACCTCCTGGAAACCCGCCTCGGACGCGGCACGGAACTCGTCGGCCTCTACGGCCGGATGCCCGCCGCCGAGCAAACGCGCGTCTTCGCCCCCGGCGCGGCGCGGCGGGTGATCGTGGCCACCAACATCGCCGAAACGTCGTTGACGATCCCGCGCGTGCGCTACGTCATCGACACGGGGCTCGCGCGGATCAGCCGTTACAACCCGCGCACCCGCACCAAGCGCCTGCCCGTCGAGGCCGTCTCCCAGAGCAGCGCCAACCAGCGCGCCGGCCGCGCGGGCCGCGTGCAGGACGGCATTTGCATCCGGCTCTACGACCAGGAGGACTTCGAGAAGCGCCCGCGCTTCACCCAGCCCGAAATCCAGCGCGCCAACCTCGCGGAAGTCATCCTGCGCATGAAGGCGTTCCGTCTCGGAGAGATCGAGACTTTTCCGTTCCTGGAGCCGCCGCTGGCAGCCTCGGTGCGCGCGGGCTACGCGCTGTTGCACGAACTCGGCGCGCTCGACGACGCTCACACGTTGACCCCGCTCGGCCACGAACTCGCCCGCCTGCCGCTCGATCCGACGCTGGGCCGCATGTTGCTCCAGGCCCGGGAAGAAAAGGCCCTGCCGGAAGTGCTGGTCATCGCGGCTGGATTGAGCGTGCCCGACCCGCGCGAACGTCCCGAGGACGCCAAGGAAGCCGCCGCCACCGCTCACCGGGCGTTTGCCGATACCGACTCCGATTTCCTCTCGCTGCTGCACATCTGGCAGGCCATCCCGGAGAACTCCAGCCGCAACGCCCTGCGCCGTTTCGCCAAGGCCAACTACCTTTCCCAGACGCGGCTGCGCGAGTGGCGCGACATCCACCAGCAACTCGCCGACGCAATGCGTGACCGCGACGACCGCACGCCGCCCGCCAAACTGATGACGGATTTCTCCGATCCGGTGGCTTACGCGAAGGTCCACCGCTCGGTCCTGACCGGACTGCTCGGGCAGATCGCCCAACGCAAGGAACGCAACCTCTACACCGCCACCGGCAACCGGCTGGTGACCGTTTTTCCCGGTTCCGGCCTCTACGCCCGCCAGGAAAAACGCCGCAAGGGCGAGCCGCCCCCGGGAAGCGCGCCCACCGCCGCCGAGAAGACGGGCCAGCCCCCGTGGATCGTCGCCGGAGAGATCGTGCAGACCTCGCAGCTTTTCGCGCGCACGCTGGCGCACATCGCGCCCGAGTGGGTGGTCGAACTCGGCGCGCACCTTTGCAAGTTCAGCTACGCCGACCCGCACTGGAACGAAAAATCCGGCCGCGTGCTGGCATGGGAGCGCGTGTTGCTTTCCGGTCTGGAAGTCATCCGCCGCCGCGTGGACTACGGCCGCATCGACGCGCCCGAGGCCACGGAACTTTTCATCCGGGGCGCGCTCGTCGCGGGCGAGGCGCACATCGAGCACCGTTTCGTGAAGCACAACCACGCGTTGCGCGAACGCATCGAAGCCGTTCTGACGCGCGTGCGTGACCGGCGGGTGGACAGTTTGGACGAGGCGTTCTACCGGTTCTACGCCGCGCGGATCGAGGGGGTTTCCTCCCTGCACGACCTCAATAAGTTGGTGCGGGCGCGCATCACCAGGGAGCCCACTTTCCTTTGCGCCAAGGAGGACGACCTCCTGCCCGCCGGCGACGCGGATGGTTTCGACCGGACGCAGTTCCCGGAAACGGTCGCGCTCAACAACACCGCCCTGCCGCTCGCCTACGCCTACGCGCCCGGCGAGGAACGCGACGGCGTGACGGTGCGCGTGCCGTTGCCGGCCGTCGAAGGCCTCACCGCCGGACAGGTGCAGTGGATGGTGCCCGGATTGCGCGTCGAGCAAGCGGAGACCCTCCTGCGCGCGCTGCCGAAAGCGGTGCGGCGCACCCTGCAACCCCTGGAGCCGAAGGCGCGCGAGGTCGCGGAAAATTTCCAGCCGGGCCGGGCGGATTTCCTCACGGCGCTGGCGGCGTTTCTCTCCCAACGCTACGGCGCGGAGGTGCGCTCCGGCGACTGGCCGCCGGATAGCCTGCCAGCGCATCTGCGGCCCCGCGTCGAGGTAGTGGACCGTGACAACAAACCCCTTGCCGCCGGGCGCGACCTGCCTGTCATCCAGGCAGCTTTGGAAAAGGCCGACCTGCGTTCCGACGCTTGGGAACGCGCCGCCCGGCGCTGGGAGAAACCGTCCGTCAAGACGTGGAGCTTCGGCGACCTGCCCGAGTCCGTGCTGGTCGAGGAAATGGGTGGCGCGCCCCTGCTGGCCTTTCCCGGTTTGGCGGTGCGCGAGGGCGAGGTGGACGTAAGGCTTTTCCGCAAGCGCGACGAAGCCGAAAACGCCTCGCGCGCGGGCGTGCGGCGGCTGGCCGAACGCGCGTTGGAACGCGACCTCGCCTGGGTCCGCAAGGAACTGAGCAGCCTCCTGGCCAAAGCCGGGTCAGGCACCGCGCCGGGCAACAAGGCGCCCGACTTCCGCGCGACGCTCGAAGCGTGGACCGCCAAACCTGCCGCGAAAACATCCGCCAGCGCCACCCGCTCACCCCTCGAAATCCTACAGGAATCCGCCTGTCAGCATATCGTTGCAACCGCGTTGACCCTGGAGCCGGTTTTCCCGCTGACGCAGGCGCGTTTCCAGACGCTGACCGAGCACGCGCGGCGCGAGTTGCCTCTTCTCGCCCGCCGGACCGGCGAAACGGTCGGCAAGGCGCTGGCACAACGCCGCCAACTCCTGGCTTCGCCCAAGCGTTACGCCGGCCTGGAAGGGGACGTGGAGCGTCTGGCCGGAAACGACTTCCCCGCGCGCACCCCGCCCGCGCAACTCGCCCACGTCCCGAGGTTCTTGCGCGCGGTGGCCGTGCGGGCCGAACGCGCCGTGCTCAACCCCGCCAAGGACGCGGAAAAAGCCGCCGCCCTCGTGCCGTTCGCCGGTTGGGAAACGCGCGTGCCGCCCGCGCAACGGGAAACGTTCCGCTGGCTGCTGGAGGAGTTTCGCGTGTCGATCTTCGCGCAGGAACTCGGCACCGCGCAGCCCGTTTCCGCGCAAAGGCTTCGCAGTGTCGGCGGTTTGTAAAAAGGGGTCCATTCCCTCCCCCGTTTACGGGATTCGCGGGATGGTTTCGAGGCCGGTGTCAGGACCAAGGTTCTCTTTTCAAAAGACGAACCTGTTCCGCACCGCTTCTCGCCCCATGCATCCTTCCTTCCCGTCCACGCTGACACTTTTCGGCCTCGGCATCGCCGTGACCTTGTTCATGCTCCAGGTGTTCCGGTCGGTCCGCCCGAACCACCGCCACGACATTCCCGGTCCGAGGTTCTCAAAACTCGCTGATCCGCCGAAACTCCCCGTAACGTGCGTCAAGGTCCGCGTTGTTCAGCGTCCGCAACCGCTCCAGGCTGAACGCCTCCACGTTGAAACTGGCCACCACGCTGCCGGTGACCACCGCCTTCTTCAACGCGTCGAAGGTAATCTCCGCCTCGTTCGCCCGCGCCAGTTCCCCAATCAGGCCGCCCGCGAAGCAGTCGCCCGCGCCGGTCGGATCGTGTAGGTTCGCCAGCGGGAACGCCGGGCAGGAAAAGAACTCTTTCTTCGTCGGCTCGCCGAACAGCAAGCAGCCGTGTTCGCCCTTCTTGATCGCCACGTATCCGGGTCCGTAACCCCGGATCATTTCCGCCGCGCGGATGAGGTTCGTCTCGCCGGTGAGCATCTTGGCCTCGGAGTCGTTGAGGATGAGTAAATCGACCCGCGCGAGCAGGTCCATCAGGTCCGGCTTGGCGATGGTGATCCACAGGTCCATCGTGTCGGCCACCACGAAGCGCGGCCGGGCCATCTGGTCGAGGACGT
>CAZZYS010000326.1:0-5171 GCA_964658285.1 uncultured Verrucomicrobiota bacterium | reverse complement strand
CGCCTGAAATAGTGAGACGCCTGCGGCGTGAGTAAGACAAATGCCGCTCGGAGAGCGCCATCCACCGACCAGAAGCGTGAGCAGCGGTGTGCCCTCGGGGGATCGACCGTTTGTGCTTGCGTTGCCAGCCACGAATTTGGCCCAATAGTACGGGTAGATGGCTCGTCCCAAACGATCCGACCCGCGCGGCCGATCTCCCGCGCCGAAACGCCAGCTTGCGCTGAAGGCACCCGGCCCGAAGGCGAAACCCGCCGCCCGCCCGTCCCGTCGCATCCGCGCCGTCGCCGAGGTTCCGGCCGCCGCGCACCGCACCGTGCCGACCCGCTGGCTCAAAGCCGTCGCCGGGGTTTTCCTGCTGCCCGTGTGCTGGGTGGCGGGCAAGACGTTCTGTGAAGCGTTCGCCCGCGCCACGCTGCACGGGCGGTTCCTGGCGTCGGACGAATTACACTACTTCCTGTACGGCGTTGCGGCATGGCTCGTCGTGTTTTTCGTGCTGCCGAAGATGCTGCTCGTCTACGTGTTCGGCCACGAGCTGACGCACGCGATCTGGGTGCTGGCACTCGGTGGGAAAGTGAGCGCGTTCAAGGTCGGGCGTGAGGGCGGCTACATCATCGCCGACCGCCGGGATTTTCTGGTGTCGCTCGCGCCGTATTTCTTCCCGCTCTACAGCATCGTCGCCATCGTGGCGTTCGGTGTGGCGGGATGGTTTTACCCAGTGGTGTGGGGTTACCCCAAATACCTGTTCATGGCCGTCGGGCTGACGTGGGCGTTTCACTTCACGTTCACCTGCTGGATGATCCCCAAAAAGCAGACCGACCTGCTGCTGCACGGGACGTTTTTTTCGCTGGTGGTGATCTACCTGGCTAACCTGCTCGTGCTGGCGATCCTGTTCGTCGTGGCCTGCCCGCAGGTGACCTGGCGGGGCCTGGGACGCGAGTTCGTGCGCAACGCGGAGGATTTTTCCGCGTGGGCCTGCGACCAGGCCGGCGTGCATCCGGCCGAATGGATGCGGCACGGGCGGCGGCATCGTTGAAACCGGGCAACCGGCGGGTGGGGGAAAAGCGTTCCTGCTTGCGGTGAATGTCCGATCTTCCTTTCTCCGTTGGTTCTTTGCGGCAGGCGTGACTTTGCTCGCCGGTTGCGGCGGTGGGTCGAAACCCATCCCGCCGACCACCGCCGTCACCGCGTCCGGGCCGGAAGCGCGGGCCATCTTCGACGCCTGCCTGCGCGCCCACGGCGGCGCGGCGGCCTACGCGCGTTTGCACGACGTGAACGTGCGCTTCGACAGCCACTGGGCGACGGTCGGCCCGAGGTTGCAACCGGTGCTTTCGGATCGCGCGCATCGCGGTGGCAGCGAAGAACGTTATCTGCCGGTGAGGGGCGGTTTCGTCGTCGGCCAGGTGCATCACGGTCCGGCGGGGGCAAAACACGTTTTCCGCTTCCAACCCTTCCAGACGGTCGTGTCTTATGATCCGCCGATACCCCCGTACGCGAACCCTCCCCGGTCGGCGGTCAAACGTGCGTTGAACCCGGAGCACCCGAGCGCCGTCGCCACCGACTCGGGTTTCCAACGCTCGCTGGACCCGGAAGTCGTCGCGTCGGCGGGTCTGGTGACGGACGCTTACTCGATGTTCCTGTTCGGGCCGGGATTCTTTGCCCAGCGGGGGGCGAAGTTCCAGAAGCTCGCCGACACGGCCGATGTAGGGGGGCGTTCGTGCGATGAACTCGTCACGACACTGCGCCCCGGGATCGGTTCAGACGAGGACCGGGTGGTGCTTTTCATCGACCGGCAGGACCACGTTTTGCGCCGGGTGCAGTTCACGCTCAACGCGCTGGAAAGTACGAAAGGCGCGGAGGTCCATGTCGATCTGATGGACCAGCGCCGTTTGGCCGGGGTCCTGTGGCCGACGCGCTACAGCGAACGCATCGACCGTCCGGTGAACCTGCCCGCGCACCAGTGGAGTTTGCTCGGTTTTGACGTGAATCGGGGGTACACCGACGCCGATCTGGCCGCGCCGGGATTCAAGGGGAAGGCAGTTCCTCCCGCGAGAGCGTTCCAAACAAGGTAGGGATGGCTCTCCGAGCCAGTCCCTATTTTGGATTGGATAATCGTTACTGCCACGCGACGCTTTCCAGAAAAATCTAGGGACTGGCTCGGAGAGCCATCCCTACCTTGAGGACGACGCTAACGCGGCTGGACTTGCGCGAGGCGTGTGTGTCGGCGAACGGTTCCTTCCCATGTTGTCCATCGACGCCACGCGCATCCTTCTGGGGATCGTGCTGCTCGCGTTCGGGAGAAAATTGTTCTGGCTGTTCGTCGGCGCGGTGGGGTTCGTGGCGGGGATGCGTCTGGCCGAGCGTTTTCCCGGAGTGGTGCCGGACGATACGGTCGTCCTGTATTCCATCATCGCGGGCGTCGTTTGCGCGGCGATGGCGGTGGCCATCCGCAAGATCGCGGTCGGCGCGGCGGGTTTTTTCGCGGGGGGATATTTTCTCGTGGAGCTTTTGAAAGTGAGCGCGGGCGGCGTGCCGCTCACGAGTCCCGGCCAACAGATCGCGCCGTGGCTGTTGTTCCTCGTCGGCGGAGTCATCGGGGCGGTGCTGATGAACATCGTCTTTAGCTGGACGCTCATCGTCCTGTCGTCCATCGGCGGAGCGACGCTGATCTGCGAAACGCTCACCGCCAACCGCCAGGGGGTGCAAAGCGCCCTGAGTCTCTACAGCGGCGTCAAGCCCCACGGCGACGCCGCGGCGCTGGACCCGCACGTTGTTTCGGTCGTGTTCACGGTGCTGGTGATCGCTGGGGTGCTCGTCCAGGCGGGGACGTTCCGGCGGTTGCGCCGGCCGCAGGCACCGCTGCCGCCGTAGGCGGCAAAAGGGCCAGGGCAATCCGCCGCTGGACTTCTGCCTGCCGCCTTTTAACTTTGCCGTCCGAGTTATGAAGATTTCCCTCAACTGGCTGCGCGAATACGTGGACTACGTCGGCACGCCCGAAGCCCTGGCCGAACTCCTCACGATGGCCGGTGTCGAGGTCGAAGGCATCGAAACGCGCGGCGGCCACCTGGAAAAAGTCGTCGTCGCACAGGTTATCTCGCGCGAGCCGCATCCCAACGCCGACCGCCTGAGCGTCTGCAAGGTGGAGGACGGTTCCGGCCAACCGCCGCGCCAGATCGTTTGCGGGGCGACGAACTTCAAGGCAGGCGATAAAGTCCCCCTGGCCTTGCCCGGCGCGGAACTGCCCGGCGACGTGAAGATCAAAGTCGGCAAGCTGCGCGGCGTCGAGAGCGAGGGAATGCTGTGCAGCGCGAAAGAACTCCGCCTGGCTGACGACGCCGAAGGGTTGCTCATCCTCTCGCCCGAAGCGCCCGTCGGCATGGCCATCGGCGAGTTGTTCCCGCCGGACACGATTTTTGACCTGGAAATCACCCCGAACCGCAGCGACCTGCTCAGCCACTACGGCCTCGCGCGGGAGGTCGCCGCACTCAGCGGGGCAACGTTGAAAAACCCGCTCGACGCGATGGAAACCCCGGCCGGCGGCGATCCGGTGGCGCACCTGCTGGTCGTGGTCGCGGCGAACGCCCGGGAAGCCTGCCCGTTCTACACGGCACGGGTGATCGAGGACGTGCAGGTCGGCCCGAGCCCCGGGTGGTTGCGCACGCGTCTGGAATCCGTCGGCGTGCGTCCGATCAACAACGTGGTCGATGTGACCAATTACGTGATGATGGAACTCGGCCAGCCGTTGCACGCCTTTGACGCGGCGGAGGTCGGCCTGTCGGGCATCGGCGTGCGTTGGGCGAGTCCCGGCGAGCAACTCAAGGCGCTCGACGGACGCACGTACAAACTGTCGGCGCACCATCTGGTTGTTGCCCAGGTGAGCGACGAAAAGGCGGTCGGCGAGAGCGTCGAGGGATTGGCGGGGGTGATGGGCGGCGAGGAAAGCGGGGTCACCGCCGCGACGAAACGGATCATCCTCGAAAGCGCCTATTTCGCCCCGGCGGGGGTGAGGCGGACCTCGCGCGAACTCGGCCTGAGCAGCGAGGCAAGCTATCGCTTCGAGCGCGGCGTGGACCCGGAGGGCATCCTTGCCGCGTCGCGCCGGGCGGAGGACCTCCTGTTGCAAATCTGCGGCGGCACGTCGCTCGGCATCGCGCAGACCAAGGCATTCCACGGCCACGACGGCCACGACGACGAGGCGGAGGAGCCCGTGCCGTTGCGCCTGTCGCGCGTCGAGCAGATGCTCGGCGAACCCGTGACGACGGCGTACGTGACCGAAATCCTCACCGGCTTCGGGCTGGAACGGTTCGGCAAGATTCCCGATGAAGACGAGATCGAGGACGACGAAACGCAATGGATCGTCCCCTCGTACCGGCTCGACCTGCGGCGGGAGATCGATCTGATCGAGGAGATCGTCCGCGTGCACGGCCTGGACCGCGTGGAAAGCCGGATCGGCGGTTGGGTCGCGCCTTCGTCAACGGTGGACAAGGAATATGATTTCCAGATGGACCTCAAGCGGCGGCTGGCCGGGATGGGGTTCGCCGAGGCGCGCAGTGCGACGCTCGTGCGGCACGACCCCGTCTCGGGCGGGGTGGCACTGAAAAATCCGCTCAACGAGGAAAACGCCGTCCTGCGCGGCACCCTGTTGCCGGGCTTGCTCGCGGCGGCTGGTCGCAACGCCCGCCAGGGCACAGCCGACCTGCGGCTCTTCGAGATCGGCCGGCATTTCGCGCCCGACCTGCCGATGGGCAAACCGGAGCCGACGCTGCTCGGGCTGCTGCTGACCGGCTCCGCGCGCCCGCCATCGTGGCGGCACGGGGCAGCGGGCCGGACGCTGGACCTCTACGATCTGCGCGCGACGCTCGGACAACTCGCCGGTTCGGCCGACGTGGAACTGCGCCTGATGGACCCGCCGCCCGACACCGGCGGCAGTCTCGTGCTCGTTGCCCGCGTGCTCCTCGACGGCCAGCACGCCGGAGGCGTCGGGCAGCTCTCACCCGCCCGCGCCAGGGAACTCGAACTCCGCGGCGACGTGCTCATGGCCGAACTGAAAATCTCCGCGCTCGCCGCCGTGGCCGCCAGCGCGGGGAGATTTACGCCGCTCGCGCGTTTCCCGAGCGTCACGCGCGACCTCGCCGTCGTCGTGGACCGCGCCCTCGGGCACGGTCAGATCGAGA
>CAZZYS010000325.1:0-5173 GCA_964658285.1 uncultured Verrucomicrobiota bacterium | reverse complement strand
GTGGCGGCGGGAACGCCACCACCGCGCAGAGCGTCGAGTTGCTGCGACATCGCGCGGAGCTGCGCTTGAATCTGATCCAGGACAGGGCTGCCAGTGACCGGGACGGCAGCGGTCGGCGCGGGCGCGGCAGGCGGTTTCGCGGTGTCGGGCGGCAGTTGCGCGTCCAGATGCCCGGCGAGCCCGTTGATCGTGGAGAAGTCTTCGAGAAGCTGGCGGAACGTTACCTTGATGCCGAACTCCTTGCGGAACGCCCCGGCCACTTGCGTGAGAAAGAGCGAGTCGAAGCCGAGTTCGAGGAACGTCGTGTCGGCGTCTGACCCGGATTGGTCCTGGCCGGAGAGGTTTTTGAGGATCGCGCGGATTTTTGTGCGGATCGTGTCGATGCGCGCGGGAGTGGTAGTTCCCGCCGCGCTAGCGGCGTCGTTCCCAAGGTCCTGATGGCTCTCCGAGCCAGTCCCTATTCTTGCTTGGGCAACTTCGTGATGTTGCCGAGCGTTCTTTTCCAGAGAATCTAGGGACTGGCTCGGAGAGCCATCCCTACCTTGTTTGGGGGGCTCGATCCAATAACGCTTCCTCTCAAATGGGTAAGTCGGCAGCGGTACCCGGCGGCGGGTTTCCCCGGCGTGGAAAGCGTTCCAATCCACGCCGATGCCTTCTAGCCACAACCGGCCGAGCGTGGTCAAGGCGGCCTCGGTGTCGTCACGGTCTTCGTGCAACGTTGAAAAAATCGCTCTGCCAGAAGCCGCCGGAGGCTGACGTGCCAACGGCGCGAGCGTCTGACCGGGCCCGACTTCCAACAGGACGTAGCCCGCGTCGGTGCGGAGCAATTCACTCGCGCCATCGGCGAAACGCACTGGCTCGCGCAGGTGCCTCGCCCAATACAGCGGGTCCGTCGCTTCGGCGTCCGTGATCCAGCGGCCGGTGACGTTCGACACGAACGGGATCGCGGGCGCGTGGAGCGTCACCCCGCGCACCAGCGCGGCGAACGGTTCCACGACCGGACCCACCATCGCCGAATGAAACGCGTGCGAGGTCTTCAACCGACGCGCGGCGACGCGGCGGGTTTCGAGTTCTGCTTCAAACGCCTCGACCGCCTCCGACGCGCCGGAAACCACGCACAGACCGGGCGCGTTGACGGCCGCGATTTCGAGTCCGGCACTTGCCAGGAGCGGGACGAGATCGGTTTCGGACAAGCGCACGGCGAGCATCGCGCCGCCGGGTTGCGCCTGGACGAGCCGGGCGCGCTCGGCCACGAGGCGGAGGGCGTCTTCCAACGAAAAAACTCCCGCCAGACAGGCCGCGACATATTCGCCGACGCTGTGCCCGAGCATCGCCGCCGGTTGCACGCCCCAGGACATCCACAGCCGCGCCAGCGCGTAGCCGAAGGCGAACAGCGCCGGTTGGGTAAACTGCGTCTGGTCCAACCGGGGGTCATTACCCGACGTTGGGTAGATGACCTCGTGCAGATCGAACCACGGACGAAGGATTTCCGCGCAACGATCCATTTCCGCGCGGAACACCGGCTCGCTCCGGTACAATCCCGCGCCCATGTTGATCGCTTGCGTGCCCTGCCCCGGGAACAGGAACGCCACCGGCATGCCTTCGCGCGCGTCGTGACGACTGAACACCCGCCGCGCGTCGCGTCCGGCGAGTGCTCCGGCGGCATCTTCCAGCGTGCTCGCCACGACGACCCGCCGATGGTTCCACGCGCGGCGGCCCAGTTGCAAGGTGAAGGCCGCGTCCGCCGGGTCGAGGGTCGGCTCGGAGCGAAAACACCGCGCGAGGTTGTCGGTGGCCGCATCGAGCGCGGTTTCCGTTTTCGCCGACAGCACGAAAAGCCGGTGCTCACGCGGCGACGGCACGGGCGGTGTTTGCGCGGGCGCTTCTTCGAGGACGGCGTGCGCGTTCGTGCCGCCGACGCCGAAGGAACTGACCCCGGCCCGTCGCGGGGTGTCGCCCGGCGGCCACGGCAGGAGCCGGGTGTTGACGTAAAACGGACTGTTGGCCAGGTCCAGTTTCGGGTTGGGCGATGAAAAGTGCAAACTCGGCGGAATCACCGCGTGCTGGAGTGCGAGCGCCGTCTTGATGAGCGCGGCCACGCCGGACGCCGTTTCCAGGTGACCCACGTTTGTCTTGAGCGAACCGACCGCGCAAAAGCCGTTCGCCGTTGCCCCGCCCGCACGGAACGCCTGCGTCAGCGCGGCGAGTTCGATGGGATCACCCAGAGGTGTCGCGGTGCCGTGCGCTTCGACGTAGGAAACCGTGTCCGGCGCGACGCCCGCGAGCGCCTGCGCCATCTGGATGACCTCCGCCTGTCCGCCGACGCTGGGCGCGGTGTAGGAGACCTTCCCTGCCCCGTCGTTGTTGACGGCAGCGCCCTTGATGACCGCGATGATGTGGTCGCCGTCCGCCTGCGCGTCGGAGAGTCGTTTCAACACCACGACGCCCGCGCCGCTGCTGAAGACCGTCCCGGCCGCGTCGGCGTCGAACGTGCGCGTGTGTCCATCCGCCGAGGCCATGCCGCCTTCCTGGTAGGCGTAGGCGCGGCGTTGGGGGAAGGAGATCGACACGCCACCAGCGAGGGCCATGTCGGTCTGGTAACCCAGAAGTGCATTGCACGCCTGCGCGACCGCGACCAGCGAGGTCGAGCAGGCGGTTTGCACGGTGAGGCTCGGGCCGCGCAGGTTGAACTTGTAGGAAACCCGCGTGGCGAGGAAATCCTGCGCGTTGCCGAGGAAATCCGCCGGTCCGCTCTGCTGGTAATCGCCGACGAGGCGCGCGATGAACGCGCGGTCCGCGCAGAGGTTGTAGAGGAGGTAGGAGTTCAGGCTCGCACCGGCCCACACGCCGATCAGGCCCGAATACCTTTCCGGGTCGCAACCGGCGTGTTCGAGGGCTTCCCAGGCGCATTCGAGGAACACGCGCTGCTGCGGGTCCATCTGCTCGGCGTCGCGGGCGTGGACGTTGAAAAACGCCGCGTCGAACCCGTCCGCGCCGTCCAGCACGCCGCGCGCGCGGATCTCCCGCTGGCCGTCGGGCGCGGCGGCGTGGAGTTCGAGTTCGGCGTCGGAAAAATGCGTGATGGACTCGACGCCGTTCCGGAGGTTTTCCCAGAACGCCGCCACGTCGCCCGCGCCGGGGAACCGACCGGCCATGCCGATAATGGCGATGCTTTCCATACGGATTTTAGCGTGCACCGACCCGCGCGCGGGCGGCAGCGGCGAAGGTGGCGGCCTGTTGCTGGCGGCGGGCGCGATTCTGGATCGAATCGGCCGCGGGGTGGGCGGGGGTTTCGTTTTCCGGGTTCAGGTGGCGGGCGAGGGCGGCGATGGTCGGATGTTCGAAAAGCGCCGTGACGGGAAACTCCCGCTGGAGGGCCTGGCAGAGCCTGGTGTGGACCTTGACGGCATGGAGCGAATTGCCGCCGACCTCGAAGAAATTATCGCGCACGCCGGGGTCCTTGATGGCGAGCGTTTCCTCCCACAGGCGCGCGATGATTTTTTCCAGCGGCGTCGCGGGCGGGGCGGCCCCGGTGGATTTTGCCTCGGCGCGGGTCGCCTCGTAGCGGGGCAGCGCGCGGCGGTCCACCTTGCCGCTGGGGGTCAGCGGCAGCGCGGCGAGCGTGGCGAAATGCGTCGGCACCATGTAATCGGGCATCCGTTCGAGCAGCCAGCGGCGGAGGTCGGCGGCGGCCGGCACGGGGGTTCCCGCGCGCGGCACGATGTAGCCGACGAGTTCGTGCGCCGCGCCGCCCGCCGCGTCGGGAGCGACGCCGACGGCGGTTTCCCTGACCGCCGGGTGGCGGGACAGCACCGCTTCGGTCTCGCCGGGTTCGATGCGAAAACCGCGGATTTTCACCTGGTCGTCGGCGCGTCCGAGGAACTGGAGCACGCCGTCCGGCCCACGCTGGACGAGATCGCCCGTTTTGTAGAAGCGGCCCTCGGCGGTTTCGACGAACCGCGCGGCGGTGAGTTCGGGGCCGCGCAGGTAACCGCGCGCGAGGCATTCGCCGCCGAGAAAGAGCGCGCCCGGCTCGCCTGCGGGAACGGAGTGGCCGGCCTCGTCGAGGAGGCGGATTTGCACACCGTCGATGGGCAGGCCGATGGGCGGCAGGGCAGGCCATCGGTCGGGTTCGCCAGTGAGGGCGTGCGCGGTGGCGACGTGCGTTTCCGTCGGACCGTAGTGGTTGTGCAACGCGCAGCCGGGCAGCCCCGCGAAAAACCGCGCGACCGCCGGGGTGATCCGCAACGCCTCGCCCGCCACGACGACCTCCCGCAGGCTCGTCGGCACGAAGTCGCTGTTCACGATCTGCTCGGCCAGTTGGTGGAGCATGACCGGCGGCAGGAACACGCGCTGGATGTCTTCTTCCACCAGGAAACGCAGCAGCCCGCGCGGGTCGCGGCGCAATTCCTCGGAGACGAGCGCCAGCGTGCCGCCCGCCCCGAGGGTGGAAAACATTTCCTGGAAAGAAACGTCGAAGCTCAACGGGGCGAACTGCAAGACGCGCGCCCCGACCGCCAGCGGCAGGGTCCGCGCCTGCCAGTGCAGGAGGTTGAGCAACGGGCCGTGCCCCATCGCGACGCCCTTGGGCCGACCGGTCGAACCGGAGGTGTAGATGATGTACGCCAGACGGTCGGCGACGCCCGGCGCGTCGTCCGGCAGATCGCCTGCCTCGTTCCCGGTCTCGTGCGGATGGAATTTTTGCAGGGGAACGACCTGGACCCCGGCCGGGGTCGGCTGCGTCCACGCCACCGGATCGGCGATGAGCACCGGCGCACCGGAGTTTTCCAGCATGAAGGCGAGTCGTTCGGCGGGGTATTCGGGGGCGAGCGGCACGTAGGCCCCGCCTGCCTTCAGCACGGCGAGAACCGCCACGACCGCCTCGACCGAACGCCCCACGCAAACCCCCACCGGCACGTCCGGCCCGACCCCCAGGTCGCGCAGGTGTCGCGCGAAGGCGTTCGCGCGGCGGTTGAGTTCCCGGTAGGTCAGGCCGTGCTCACCGTGGGTCACGGCGCAAACTTCCGGCGTGCGGGCGGCCTGAGCCTCGACGAGCCGGTGGACTCCCCCGGTGTTCCCCTCGGCTGCGGCAGGCTGGATGAATGGACGGCTGTTCACTCCTCGGTGTCTTTCTACCCCGTGCTTTCCAGAGTAGGAAGCCATTTCCGTGCCC
>CAZZYS010000324.1:0-5179 GCA_964658285.1 uncultured Verrucomicrobiota bacterium | reverse complement strand
GGTCAAAGTCCACCGGCTCCGTTGCCCACTCGAACAAGTAGCCTCGTGGACTGTGTTCCAAGGCTTCGCGGTGTTTGTAAAGCACGGCCTCTACAATTGCTTGGTCGTCGATCAACCCGATTCCTGGCGTCGCGTCGGGCAATACATCGCCTTTCGCTTCCAGATAGAGCAGCGCAAATGCTAATTCACGATCACAAACGTCGGACAAGTGGCATTCGAGGAGCTGGCTGCAATCTTCGACTTTCAACGCAATGAAGTTATATTGCGCCGCGAGTTTCGGATACTCTAGGTTGTCGATGCAAGAGATCCGTTCCCGCAGCGCTGGCAGCCGGGAAGCCAGCCCAACAATGTTTTCGTGAGTCAAGCGGGCAGCTTGTTCTTCCACGAACAAAAATATATCGTCATTCATACGATCTGGGGCAGAGGGTTGCTCGGGACTTCGCTAAATGGTCTTGGTCTTTCCTGCACGGGGTGTACGATTCATTGGCTGCTTGCTCCAAAGATTTGATCGCTGCCTGAAGGCGCTCCAGGCAGCCCTGCGTTCGCCAGACGGCAGGCAGTTTCGGGGAAAAAAGTTAGCCCCTTGCTGACGGCACCCCGCCGCAGGTAAGCCCGGATGCGCCCACTCTCGGGGTGGTGGCTGGCAAACAGCGCAACCATGGCGGGTTTGCGGCCTCCAATGAGCCAGGTCCACATTTCGATCCATCGTTCCACCTTCGCGGGCAACGGGTTTTCTCCACTCATGGAGAGAATGACCATGTCGGCTGCCGCCGCCGCGCTCGCAACGGCATTGCGTACTGGCCGCCTCCCCAGGAAGCGAAAATCCCACTGATCTAGGCGCACAACGCGATCTGCAGCCTCCCCGGTTGCAAGTTGGTCGCTGAATTGTTTCGCGCGCGTACTGGCATCCAAGGATTCATACAGGATCGTCACGTTGAAGACGGGAGCGGGTATCTCGCGGGCCTTGGTCGCAGAACGGTTTGTGATTTGCGCATTCATCGGATCACTGACGAAGGTCAATCGCTCATCCCCCTCCCTGCGGGTTCTCTCCGCAGTCGCGGGACTATCATCTTGTGGCAGGTGCAATTTGTTGTTTGGTAGAATGCAGGATCAGTGTTTTGCGAGACGGCTGTCCAAAGCGGTACGCGCGTTTAGTGTTTGCCAAGCCGGGGCGAGGCAGCGCATTTTTTGATGACGCGCCGCCCGTTGGTTAGTCGGCAATACTTTGCGCATCGCTGAAGGCCCACGGGGGAACCTCGTACTCCGGTGCGTCCAAGATGGCTTCCTTGGTCACGTTCAAGAACACCTTGGATTCCTCATAGCTGATGCTCTGGATATGTTTTGGCGCGATGGCGATCTCTTTGCCCGAATACCAGTGGCCGGTTTCGACGATCAAATGGCAGATCGCCCAGCTTTTTTCGTGGATGATGAAGTCAATGACGTGGCCCACCTCGCCGTCGCTGCTCTGGAGGTGGTAGCCAACGAGAGCTTGGGTGCTTCGCAGGTGGGGGTCGTTGCCACTCGCGGTTCCCACCTTTCGTGCTGGCGGCGGCACCGGGTCAGGGTACGGGGGCAGAGCTGTGGGATAGCCACCCATCCCCCACATCATTCCCCCGTCCCAATAAGGCGGCCACTGGTAGTAACGATAGTATTCTTCCTCGTATTGCCGGGAAACTGGTTTGTGAGTATCAATGCCGGGGCTGTTTTTGATTTGTTCCCGGGTCAGGTTCACGAGCCGACTGGCACCGTCCTGATAGAAGTTCGTGAAGGCGTGCGGCGCGATCAGCACCGAGCGGCCCGTCAGCCAGGAACCGGTGTCCACGATCATGTAACGGACCGCCCAAGTTTGATCGTCAAAGTAGAAATCCTTCACGTGGCCGATTTCGCCGTCTGAAGCGCTAAGCGTGTCGCCGTACAATTGTTTGATGCTGCGTAACATGAGGCTGGTTTGCATGGGATTCTCGGGGAGTGTCATCTCTGCTCACGGTCCGCAGGCGGAACGCTGTTTGTGCGGGAATGACGCCCGCGCAGTTGAAGATGTTTGATCGCCAGAGACGCCTTGTTCCCGAGGGGCTTGATCTCGGACCCAAACATGGAGTTTCAGTCGTTCGGGTGCCTTTGTTTATTGCCGTGCATCGAAAGTTGGCCCGACCCGGTGAGGTCTCTTCTGTCGTTAGCCGTCGGTCTCGATGCCATGAACATCCACCATGGGAACACGCGTGCGCTATTAGGTGTTCCACCCATGCTTCACGGGCCCGTCCAGATCACCTCGACGTGGCGTCGGACGATCACGGAGGGAGGTTGCCTCACCGTTTGGGTCGATGTCGGCGACGGATGATCAGCGGCAGCATTTCGACTGCGCCCATGCCAAGGATGCCCCGGGGCTCGGGCAGCGCTCCACCGCAGCCGACGGCACCGGCAATGCCGAACGGCGAAAGCGATGCATTAACGACCTAGATGATGGTCAAATGGACGCTGCTCTCAATGATCCCTGCCCCAATCGCGTAACGGGTGAGACCAGCGGTGTCGTGGATGTCGAGTTTCGCCCCGATGTGCTCCCGATGTTTCTCGACCGTCTTGATGCTGATGCCGAGTTCGGTCGCCGTTTCTTTGTTGGGTCTCCCCTCGGCGATTAATTGGAGGACTTCCAACTCGCGTGCGGAGAGCGGCACCACCTTCTGCTTGGGCGATGTCCCGCGGCCAGGCGGCTTCGGATTGAGGCGATCTGCTCGCTTGGAGATGGATGGGCTAAAAAACGTGTTTCCCTTCTCTACTTCCCGGACGGCGAGGCACAACTCGTGGGCGGAAGTTTGTTTGAGCAGGAAACCTGTCGCGCCGCATTCGGCTGCTTTGTTCAAGTAAGCATCTTCGCTGTGCGCGGAAAGGACGAGTACCTTGGTGGCAGGGAGGGCTTTGAGCACCTGGCGAGTCGCTTCCAATCCATTGAGCTTGGGCATGGCGATGTCCATCAACACCACGGCAGGCCGCAGCTTTTTGGCTTGTTCGACCGCTTGTCGCCCATCCTTCGCCTCACCGACCACTTCGATGCCAGGATCCAGTTCGAGCAGCATGCGAAAGCCTTCGCGCACGATCATGTGATCTTCCGCCAGGAGAACCGTGATGCGTTGCATAAAAAATTAGGGCTTCGTCGTGCTCGCTGCGGCCAAAGGTTTTGCGTTTGCCTGGGTGCGAACTTTGGGAAACGGAATCCATGCCGTGATGAGCGTGCCTTTGCCCGGCGCGGACTCGACCTCCAAGCGGCCGCCGACCATCTCCAACCGCTCCCTCATCCCAAGCAATCCCAGGCGCTTGCTTCCCCGGGCCAGCAGAACGCGCTGCACCTGAAACGATTTGCCGTCGTCCCCGATCGTCATGCGAAGGCCATCCGGCAGCTTGCGAATACTTACTTCCACTCGGGTCGCCTGAGCGTGGCGCGCCACGTTCGTGAAAGCCTCCTGGGCAACGCGAAAGAGTACCGTGCGTTTGACGATGTTCGTTTGTTCTACCTCGGCTGAAGCGGTCAGACGGGTGCGGACGCTGGTCCGCTCGGTGAAGTGGGTCATGAAGGAATGCAAGGCAGGAATGAGCCCGAGATCGTCCAACACCGCCGGGCGCAATTCCCGCGCGAACCGATGCACGATATCCACGGATTCCGCGATCAAACACTGGGTGCGCGCGATGTTCTGATCGAGATCTTCAGTGTCGTGCAAAGCGATGTGTTTGAGAGCTGCCAGGCGAACGTTGATGGCGGTCAAGGTCTGAGCGACGACATCGTGCAACTCCCGGCTGATGGCTTTGCGCTCCGCTTCCTGCGCCGAGAGAACCTGGCGGGATAATTGGCGCAATTGTTCGTGGAGGCGGTCCGACTCCTTGAGCACCTGTTTGTAATGCCGCTCCTTTTTTCGCAAAGCCTCCTCGACGGCCTCGTGCTCGGTGATCTCCAAGCTCAACGCCTGATTGCAGTCAGCCAGAGCGACGGTACGCTCACTCATCATGACGAGTTCCCGCAAGTGGGCCGTCATCCGCGTGCCATCATGATGCGTTCTTTCGACGGGAGTGATTGCGAGCGCGAAGAAAATGCCCGCTTGTTTGATGAACGTCGCCCGTTGCCGCGCCGCGCAGCCCGGCAGCAGTTCGGTGATCAGTGCTTGTTCATGAATCTTGGCCAGATCCAGGGTCTGCAGCCCGGCGTCGAGAGCCTGCTTGCCCAGTTTCCGCGCCGACTCCAGACTTGCTTGCTTGCCTTGCTTTAGATGCTTTCGCAAGGCCACCAGGTAACGTTGTGACCAATGGAGAAGCTTTGGTTTCATGCGTTTCGAGTTTTTCGGCGACCCGCCGCACGGACCCCACTGATTTTACCACCAGTCGCTGCGTGCTGGCGATTTCATTTTTGAGCCGTTTCTTGTTGCCGCGTGCTTGCTGCCTGAGCGCGAGCAGCCGTACGTTGATTCCCAGCAACGTCTGCGCGATTTCGTCCTGGAGTTCGTGGCTGATGTTTTTGCGTTCGTTCTCCTGTCCGGCCAAAAGCCGGTGCGTCAATTGGCGCAACCGTTTTTGCAAGTGGAGAGATTCCTCCAGGCATTCGTTGTGCAGCTTTCGACGTTTTTCGTAGGCCGCCTCCATCGTCTTGCGCTCGACCACTCCCTGTCGCAGTTGTCGATTCGCGTCGGCGAGTTCTGCCGTACGATGGCTGAGCGTTTCCGTGAGTTGGCTCATGTGGAGGGCGGCTTGGGCGGCGGCGCGCTGGGTTTGCTCGATTGCGGAATTTGCTTCCTTGAAAAAAATCTCGGCGCGCTTTGTCATGGCTGCTCGCGCTCTGTGCAAACCGTCCGCCTGCATGAGGCCGGTGAACGCCTGCTCATGAATTCTGGCCAGGTCCAGGGTTTCCAACCCGGCAGCCACCGTCTGGCGTCCCAGTCGCAGCGCGGGCTGCAAGCTCTCATGCGCGCCTGCTTTCAGATGTTTCTTGAGTGCCGCCGCATATCGGTGGGTAAGCTGGACGGGTTCATCTTTCATGGTGTATCGACCGAGCGCGGTATAAGCCGCAGGGCGTGCTTAGTCTTCCACGGGTTCCTACGATGTATGCCAACATGCTCTGGTTCCGCGCGGCTGTCTGTTAGGTGAAACCCTACCCCCGAGCAGGAGCGTGAGAGTTGCGGCTGATCGCTTCCATAGTCTC
>CAZZYS010000323.1:0-5182 GCA_964658285.1 uncultured Verrucomicrobiota bacterium | reverse complement strand
CTGACCGATCAAGTCGCATCAGCCCTCGGGCTGGTGCGTGTGTTGAAACAATCCCATCCTCAGCCTCACGGTCACGCGCTTCGTCACATCAGCCCCGGGGCTGGTGCGTGTGTTGAAACTTGGCTAGGTGGTACTCGCTTTCTCCCCTGGTGGTCGCATCAGCCCCCGGGCTGGTGCGTGCATTTAAACCACACCACCGCGCAGCAGGGCACGCCCGAGAGTGAGTCGCATCAGCCCCCGAACTGCCTTGCTTGTTTTGCGTCGTTCTCATGCCGGTTGTGCTTCCTTTCGATAGCGTTTCCGCGGGTCCCTTTATTAGGGAAAGACGAGTGACCATCGACACCGTGCGCACCCACCTACGCAATACCTCCGAAAAGCTGCACGTCCATTCGCGCACGGAAGCCGTGGTGAAATATCTGGCCGGGCGGGCGGCAGGGCGCATCAACCCAAACGTGCGGGTGACAGCCCGCTTTCGCCGGGGTAGACTCCGCGCAACGACACTTTGAAAACAAATTCCCCCCTTCTTACCCGGCTCGCCTCGACGACGCTCGCGATCACCTTGGCGTGCGCCGCCGGCCAAACCCTCCCCGCGCAGACGATGCCAGAGGTGATGCCGGAACTACAAAACAAGGTGCAATCATCGCCCGAACACGACGCCCGGATGGCGTGGTTCCGCGAGGCGAAGTACGGCCTTTTCATCCACTGGGGCCTCTACGCCATCCCCGCCGGGGTGTGGAAGGGCAAAGCCATCCGCCCCAGCAGCGAGTGGATCATGGCCCACGCGCAGATCCCCGTGAAGGAGTACGAGGCGCTGGCCAAGGAGTTCAATCCCGTCGAGTTCGACGCCGAACGTTGGGCGAAAATGGCCGAGGACGCGGGCATGAAATACATCGTCATCACCGCCAAGCACGGCGACGGCTTTGCCATGTACCGTTCGGTGGCGTCGCCGTACAACATTTACGACGCGACGCCCTTTCACCGCGACCCGTGCAAGGAACTCGCTGACGCCTGCGCCAGACACGGCCTCAAACTCGGATTCTATTATTCGCAATCCGTGGACTGGCACGAGCCGGGCGGCGAGGGCAACAGTTGGGACTTCGGCCGCGACGACGCGAAAAACAAGGGCGGCGCGTTTGACAACTATCTCCAGACCAAGGTCGAGCCGCAGGTCAGGGAACTCCTCACCGGCTATGGCCCGGTGTGCGAACTGTTCTTCGACACGCCCGCGATGATCACGCCCGAACGCGGGCAGCGCATCGCCGACGTGGTCCGCGCGACGCAGCCCGCCTGCCTGATCGACGGACGCCTCGGGGTGCCGGGGGATTACGCCACGATGGGCGACAACGGCATCCCCGCCGCCAACGTCGGCGGCGACTGGGAAACGCCCGGCGAACTGAACCACAACTGGGGCTTCGACCAAAACGACAGCGACTACAAATCCCCCAGCCAGGTGCTGGCCACCCTCTTCGACGTGGCGAGCAAGGGCGGCAACTACCTGCTCGACGTGGGGCCGACGGCGCAGGGCGTGATCCCCGTGGTGGCCGAGCAAAACCTTCTGACCGTGGGCCGCTGGCTCAAGGTCAACGGCGAGGCGGTGTACGGCGCGGGGTTGTCGCCTTTCGGCGAAGGGTTCAACCGGAAGTTTGAGGATTGGCGCTGCACGACCAAGCCGGGCAAGCTGTTCTTCACGGTGTTCCACTGGCCCAGCGGCGGGTTGAAGCTTCCCGCGTTCAAGAACGCGATCAAGAAAGTGTACCTGCTGGCCGACGCCGGTCGGACGGAAATGCCCGTGGTCGTGGCGGCCAACGGCGAACGCACCGTGCAGAATGCGCACTACGCGCCGGACGTGATGGCGAGCGTGTTCGTGGTCGAGATCGAGGGCGACAAGGCGGAGGTCGAACCGGCCAAGCGCTGAGGCACAAACCTACCTGCCATGTTCCGTCGCACATTGGTTCTCGCGGCCTGTCTCGGGATGGCCGTTCCTCATGTCGTCAAAGGCGCGGACACCCCCGCCGCCGCGACGCCCGCAGATTACGTGAATGTGTTCACCGGGAAGGGCGGCGCGCGGTGGATGTACGGACCCGGTCCCTGGATGCCGAACAGCATGGTGAAGCTCGCGCCCGACAACCGGGTACAGGGCTACCGTTCCGGCTACGACGACAGCTTCAAGTTCATCAACTGCTTCAGCCACATCCACGAGTGGACGATGGCTGGTCTGGGCATGATGCCGGCGGTCGGCCCGCTGCGCACGCAGCCCGGGCTGGACGGCACCGGCTACAGCTCACGTTTCGACGCGGCCACCGAACACGGCGGCCTCGGGTTTTATGACGTGGTGCTTAAAGACAGCGGCGTCAAGGTGGAGCTGACCGCCACGACGCGGGCGAGTTTGCAGCGTTACACCTTTCCCGCCAGCGACCAGGCGCGGGTGCTCTACCCGTTCCTGCTGACGAACGAATACGAGATGCACGTTCTCAACGCCGCCGTGCGTCGGGTGGGAGCCAGCGAGATCGAGGGCACCATCCAAACGGACATGCCTAAAATTGGTTACAAAGGTGAACAACGCTTCGACCTGCACTTCGTCTCGCAGTTCAGCCGCCCGTTCGACGCGCTAGGCGGCTGGGAGAACCTGCCAGGCAAGGATGTCACGATCCAGGCCAAAGGCTACCGTCCCGCCGGGGAGGAAGGCGATTGGAAGGGCGGAAAAATCGTCAACGACGCACCGGCCCTGGACTTCTCGGGCGACTGCGGGGCGTTCGTCACCTTCAAGACCACCACCAGCGAGGCGGTCGAGGTGCGCACGGGCATTTCGCTGGTCAGCGTGGAGGACGCGCGGCTGAACCTGGAGCAGGAGCTTTCCAAACCGTTCGGCTGGGATTTCGCCGCCGTCGTGCAAAACCAGCGGCGCGTCTGGAACGACCTCTTCGACCGTATCGAAATCCAGACGCCAGACGCCCGCGAGAAGACGCGCTTCTACAGCAGCATGTACCGGGCGTTTTCAGGGCGCAACATCTGGAGCGACGTGAACGGCAAATGGATCGACCCATTCGGCCGTCCTCAGCAACTGAGCGATCCTGACGCCGTGATGCTCGGCTCCGACGCGTTGTGGACGACGTTCTGGAGCCTGAACCAGTTGATGAACCTCGTCGCGCCCGAGTGGTCCGTGCGCTGGACGGATTCCGAACTGCAACTCTACGACAAGTGCGGCTGGCTCGCCAAGGGACCGGCGGGTTTGAAGTACATCGCCGTCATGGTCGCCGAGCACGAGATTCCGCTGATGGTCGCCGCGTATCAGCACGGCCTGAAGGTGGACGCCGCCAAGATTCTGGCGGCCTCCGTCAAGATGCAGACTACGCTGCCCCAGCGAGACCTGCCCGGCGGCGGCGTGGTCGGCAACGAGCACCTTGAGAATTATCTCAAGTACGGCTACGTGGCAGACAACGGGCCGCGCGGGCCAGGCGGCGGCATCGGGTGGAATCGACCGTACAGTTCCAACACCTACGAATATGCTTACGACGATTGGTGCGTCGGGCAGTTGGCCTTGACCCTAGGGCGTGGCGACGTGGCGAAGGAGTTCCTGCGGCGCGGGCAGAACTGGCGCAACCAGTTCGACCCCGTATCGGGTTATGCCCGTCCGCGCTTGACCAACGGCGATTGGGTCACGCCGTTCGATCCGTACCTGACCCCGGGCTTCGTGGAGAGCGACGCTTGGCAGTACACCTGGTTTGTGCCGCAGGATGTGCCGGGCTTGATCGACGCGATGGGCCGTGAACGTTTCGTCAGGCAACTCAATGAGGGGTTCGAGAAATCCGCGCCGCAGCGCTTCAACGGCGGTGGCCGTTCGGCGGTGTACCACGGCAACGAACCGTCGATGCACATGGCCTGGCTTTTCAATTGGGCGGGCCAGCCGTGGCTAACTCAAAAATGGGTGAGGGCGATCCTTCAAAGATACTACGGTTACACCCCCGCCGACTTTTATCTGGGCGACGAAGACCAGGGGCAGATGAGTTCGTGGTTCGTGATGGCCGCCCTCGGCCTGTTCGAGATGGACGGCGGCTGCCGCGTCCATCCCGTCTATGAGATCAGTGCGCCGCTGTACCCGGAGATCACCGTGCACCTTTCGCCGTTGTCTGGCGGCGGCGGGAAGACGTTCGTGATTGAAGCGCCCCGGGCCTCCACCGCGAATGGCTACATCCAGTCGGCCACGCTCAACGGGCAGCCGTTGAATCGCTGGTGGATCACCTGGCAGGAGGTAGCCAAGGGCGGGAAACTGGTGCTCGAAGTCGGTCCGACGCCGAACGAACAATGGGCGAAGGATTGCCCGTTGCCGGAAGACGGAAAATGAATGATCGCTTCCTCAGAACGCGCGTGCTGACTTGCATGGCTGCTGTTCTGTTCTCCGGACTCGCGACCACCTCCGCCAACTCCCCCGGCGGCGGCACCGGCAAGGGGCCGGACGTGTCCGTGCACGACAACGGCGACGGCACGGTGACGATGGCCAACGGCATCGTCACCATCGTGATCGTCAAGCGCACCGGGGCGCTCGATTCGGCCGTCTATGTCCACGCGAACAGCGGCTCGCCGATGACGACCGAGACACTCAAGGGCAAGGGCCAGTACCGCATCGGCGGGTTAGGCCTGGGCAACCAGTCCTACGAATACTCGCTTGCCACCAATCCGGCGAGCAACGGCGGCGGCTATGCGGATGTCATGCTCACGAGCGCGACGGATAACCAGGGCGTCGCGGTGTTCCATTACTCCATGCTGCGCGGGTCGCCGGGTTTTTACACGACGGGAATCCAGATCCACCGTAAGCAGGACGCCGCCGGCAGCGTGGGCGCGTGGGGGTGTCTCACCCGCGTGCCGTTGAACTTCCAATGGGTGACGGTGGACCTGAAGCGGAATTTTTCTCTGGGCGAAATGGGTTCGCAGAAGGGCGTGCGCGTGCCGGATTCCGCGCACGAGGTCCTGGTCCTGCTGGACGGGAGTCAGCAGGGTGAGTTCGACGACAAATTCATCTACGCGCAGGATAACGCCGACGCCTTGGCCTGGGGCTGGAGCAGCGTCGGCAAGGGCGGCCTGAACGTCGGGATCTGGCTGATGACGCGGATCGAATTCAACGACGGCGGCCCGCTCAAGCGCGATGTCGCCACCTCGCACGATCACGGACTGAACCAGCCGCTCC
>CAZZYS010000322.1:0-5184 GCA_964658285.1 uncultured Verrucomicrobiota bacterium | reverse complement strand
CTCAACGCCAGCGGGTCCATCCAGCAGCCCATTCCGTGCACGGCGGCGCTCATCCAGCGCGAACTCGGCGAGGCGGCGGCGGCCAGCGGCGTGCCGTGCCTGGACCTCAACGCGACCTGCCTGAGTTTCCTCTTTGCCCTGGAATTTGCCGGGTCGTGGCTGGCGGCGCGCGGCGCGGGACGGGTGCTGCTCGTTTCCTCGGAAATCGCCAGCCAAGGGGTGGATTGGGACGATCCCGGCGCGGCGTGCCTGTTCGGCGACGGCGCGGTGGCGTTCTTACTCGAATGGGCACCGGGCGCGGAAAGCGGCCTGCTGGCGAGCCGGTTCGAGACGTTCAGCGAGGGCGCGGAATACTGCGAGGTGCGCGCCGGGGCGCAGGCGCAGCCGCCGTGGACCTACACCCGCGAACGGCACCGGGATTTCGTTTTTCGCATGGACGGTCCGGCGGTCCACCGGCTGGCCGCCAAACGTTTGCCGGGTCTCGTGGAACGCTGCCTCGCCGACGCCGGTCTTTCGATGGACGAACTCGCCGCTGTCATCCCGCATCAGGCCGGTGTCACCCCGATGCGTCTGATCGAGCGCCGGCTTGGACTCGCCCCGGGAAAAATGGTCTTCACCCTCGCCGAACACGGCAACCTCATCGCGGCGTCGATCCCCACGGCGCTCCATCTCGCGCGCGAACGCGGCCTCGTCCGACCCGGCGACCGCGTGCTGCTGCTCGGCACGGCGGCGGGTTATGCGCAGGGCGCGCTGGTGTGGCAACTGTGACCGACCCGACGATGTACCGGCGCAAAGTTCTGGTCACGGGGGCGACGGGATTTCTCGGCGGGGCGGTGTGCGCCGATCTGCGCGCGGCGGGAAATTGGGACGTGACCGCGACCGGACGCAACGTCGAAAAAGGCGCGTCGCTCGCGGTGGAACGTTTCGCCCCGGCTGATCTCGCAACACCCGGCGCGGCCGATGCACTCGCGCGCGGACACGACGCCGTCGTTCACTGCGCCGCGCTGGCCTCACCGTGGGGTCGGCGGGAAGATTTCGAGCGCGCGAACGTCACGGCCACCGCCGCGCTGCTCGACGCCGCGATCCACGCGGGCGTGCGGCGGTTCGTGCACGTTTCCACGCCGAGCATCTACGGCGAGCACACGCACCGCGAGAACCTCACGGAAACCTCGCCCCTGCCCGCGCGTTCCATCAACGAATACGCCCGCACCAAGCTCGCCGCCGAACACCTAGCGCTCGCCGCCGGTGACCGGATGGAAGTCATCGTGCTGCGCCCCCATGCCCTCATCGGGGTCGGTGATACGACGCTGCTGCCCCGGCTCGTGCGCGCGGCGGCACGCGGCCGTCTGCGCGTCATCGGCGACGACCGCGCCAGGACCGATCTGACCTGCGTGGAAAACGCCGCCCTCGCCTGCCGTCTCGCGCTGGAGGCGGACGCATCGGGCGTGGCAGGCGAGGCGTTCAACATCACCAACGGCGAGCCGACCCTGCTGTGGGCATCCCTCGGACAGTTCCTCGAAACCGCCGGCCTGCCGGTGCCGCGCGGGCGGGTGCCATTCGCGGTGGTGTGGACCGGTGCCGCAGTGGCCGAAGCATGGTCGCGGTACGTTTCAGGCAAGGAACCGGTCCTGACCCGCTACGGGGCCGGGGTGCTGGCGTTCTCGCAGACGTTCGACATCAGCAAAGCGCGCCGCCTGCTGGGTTACGAACCCGCGCTGCCATTATCCGAAGGACTCACAAGGGTGGGTCACTGGTGGCGTGAGCACACAGAAGCAGGGGGCGTGCAATGAAAACAGGCAACGCAGTTGCCGGTCGTCCCCAAGGTAGGGATGGCTCTCCGAGCCAGTCCCTATTGTTTCTGGAAAAGGGATGTTCAAGCGCGATACGCCGGAAGAAAATAGGGACTGGCTCGGAGAGCCATCCCTACCTTGGGACGAACGCCGCTCACGCGGCGCATCCACACGCATGACCACCCTCCTCGAAACCCACTTCTGGGCCGTGGGGAGCTGCCGTGGCCCGGGCGCCATCGCCGAACGCGGCACTGGCTGGCGCAGGCGAACTTTCCCCGCGCTGGCCGTCGCCCTGCGCCATCGCGCGCACGGCTGGACATTGTACGACACCGGGTACGATCCGCGCTATTTTGAAATGTTGCGCGACTGGACGCATCGACCGATCCGTTGGGCGCTGCCCGCCAAACTCCCGCCCGAAGAACGTCTCGAACGCCGGATGTCCGCCGTCGGCCTGCACGCGGGCGATTTCCAACGGGTGATCGTATCGCATTTTCATCTCGATCACATCGCGGGCCTGCACCATTTTCCGCGCGCGACACTCGTGTTCGCGGAGGAGGCCTGGAAATCGGTGGAAACTCTCACCGGCTGGCCAGCGGCACGGGCCGTCTACCACCCGGCCGCCGTGGACCGCGCACGGATAGACACGCATGGGCAAAGGTTGCGCAACGAGCAGGCACAACCCTGGCGCGGGTTCCCGCTGACGTGGGATTTGTTCGGCGATGACAGCCTGCGGCTAATATCGCTGCCGGGCCACGCGCGGGGTCAGCTCGGCGCGGTGTTTCGCCGTGCGCCGGACGGCAGGGAAATTTTCCTCGTCTCGGATGCGTGCTGGACGCGCGGCAATCTCCACGGGAGACCGCCGGGAACGCTGGCCCGTTTTCTGATGGACGATCCCACGGCTTTTGCCGACACGTTGCGACGGCTGGAAACCTTCGCGCGGGCATCGCCCGAAACTCTGCTGGTGCCATCACATTGCGCGGTGACGCTGGCCGGTTTGCAGGCACTGGCACGGCCATGAGCACTTGCCTCATCCTCGGACATTATTTCGCGGCGCGAAGGCGGTTCACCGCATTCCGTGACCGGGCGGCGCTGGAGTCCTGGCAGGCCGCGCGGATTCATCGGCACCTGTGGCACGTCGCGCGCTGGTCGCCGTTCTACCGCGCGTGGTTTTCCGACCCGAAAAACGGCCCGCCGTCCGCTCTCGCTTCCTGGCCGCGCGTGGACAAACGCACCGTCACGCAACATCTCGACCGGTGGCTGACCCGGCACATAGACCTCGACGCGGCGCGCGCGATGGCATCCCGCGCCTCGGCGGACCGGAATTTTACGCCAGTATTACCCGAAAATGTCACGGTCGGTCTGTCGAGCGGCACGACGGGGCCGGCAGCGATGTTTTTCGTGTCCTCCCGCGAACGCGCGGCGTGGGCGGGGTTGGCGCTCGCGCGCGTGTTGCGCAAACTCTCCCGGCGGCACCCGCAGCGGATCGCGTTTTTCTTGCGTGCGAACAGTCCGCTCTACGAATCGCTCGGCAGCCGCACGGTCCGTTTTGCGTATTTCGACGTGCAGCGTCCGTTCGCGCAACTCCTCGACGAACTCCAGGCGCTCGCGCCAACGGTCATCGTCGCCCCGGCGGGCGTGCTGCGCCTGCTGGCCAGCGCCCGGACGGCGGGACGATGGCGGGTGTCGCCCGCGCGGATCGTCGCGGTGGCCGAGGTGTGCGACGCCGATGACCGCGCAGCGGTGGAAGCGGCGTTCGGCGTCCGTGTGGAAGAAGTCTATCAGGCATCCGAGGGATTCCTTGCCGCCACCTGTCGGGCCGGTGCGCTCCATTGGAACGAAGACATCATCCACGTCGAGCGCGAGGAACTCGGCGGCGGCCGTTATCATCCGATATTGACCGACTTCCGCCGCCGACTCCAGCCCGTGGTGCGCTACCGGCTCGACGACGTGCTCACCGACGAACCCGACGACGCGCCGCCGTGCGCGTGCGGTTCGGTCTTCCGGCGCATCCGCCGCCTCGAAGGCCGGGCCGACGATGGCTTGCGGTTGCGGCGCGTGGATGGTGCGGGGACCGGCGTGTTGTTTCCCGATTTCGTGCGGCTGGCGGTGGCGAGGGTAGCCGGAAGTGGGTTGGAAGATTTTCGCGCGCGTCAAATCGATCTCCGGACGATGGAAGTCAGTCTGCGGCCGGAACCTTCCTCGGACGATGATCGGGCCGGTTTCCTGCGCCGTCTGGAGGATGCGCTGGCCGCCGATTGCGCGCGGGCGGAACTGCTCCCGCCCGTCTGCCGCTGGATGCCCTGGCCCGAAGACACCGCCGATGGACGCAAACGCCGCCGTGTAATCGGCATCTCTGACGCGCCATGAGCAAAACCCCTCCGCCCACCTGGCGACGGACTGCCCGCGCGCTGCTGACCGCGTGGCTGGCCTGGTGGGTGCTCGAACGCCTCGTCCGCTGGTGGCTGATCCGACGTTTCTTCCGCCGCGCGCACGAAAGCCACGGCACCGTGCCGCCAGCGCGGCAGGTCGTCACGGTCGTGCAACCGATTCTCAGTGGGGACCCACACCTGGGCGACACCCTGCACGCCAACGCCACTTTAACCACTTCCCTGTCCATTCGTTGGAAATGGCTCGTGGATGAAAACGATCTGACGGGCCGAAAACTCACCGACGAACTCCTCGCGGAACTCGCCGCCACGGTGCCCGAAATGCGTCAACGGGTCGAACGCATCCTCACGCCACCGACCCCGGATTGCATCAATCCGAAAACGGCGAAACTCCGGCTGGCCTGGGACCGTCGCGCCCCGGACGAAGCCGCCGGTTTCTTCGGCGTGCTCGACGACGATACCCGCTTGCTCCCCGGCCACCTGGAAACCGCCGTGGCGGCGCTCCGGCGCGACCCGCGCGTGGGGCTGGTGTTTGGGTTGCCCTATTACCGCAGTTTCGGCACGCCGTGGGCGGCGCTCGTCTCGACGTTCGTCAACCGCAACAGTCTGTGGAGTTACGTCCCGCTCCTGTCCGTCATGCCGCCGCCGACGATCAACGGCATGTTCTGGCTCGCGCGGCCCGCCACGGTCGAGGCGCTCGATGGATTCCGCGCGGTGGAGGGTTTCGTTTGCGACGATTACGCCGTCGCGCGCGGCGTCCGGGCCGCCGGCTACGAGCTGCGGCAGACGGCGGTGGTTCACCCGCTGGAGACCGGCGTGGCCGACGCGCGCGCCTATGATCGGCTCATCACGCGGTGGTTCATCTTTCCGCAGGTTTCGCTGCTGCGCTGCGAACCGGCGCGGCGTCTGGCGGGATTTTATGCGTTGGTGTTCCTGCCGACGTTCCAGTTTTTCGCGGGACTCGTGCTGGCGGCGTTGGCAGGCGGGTGGCGGGCGTTCGCGGCGGT
>CAZZYS010000321.1:3105-5206 GCA_964658285.1 uncultured Verrucomicrobiota bacterium | reverse complement strand
AGACCAACTTCTCGGACGTGATCGACAACCAGTCGTCCTTCTGGGGCTCGTACTACTGAGCCGCCTCATCCGCGAAAAGAGTGCTCCCGCCCGGCTGAGTTATGGCAGGACCGGGACCCCTGTGCCGGGCGAGGAGCATTTTTCGTCGATCTTCGGGACCGAGCGCCGTCCAGTGTCCCGCTTTCAAGGTTCCCAGTTCGTAGTCACCGATTCTCACCCGTACCAGCCGCAGCGTCGGATGCCCCACGGCGGCGGTCATGCGGCGCACCTGGCGGTTTTTGCCTTCGGTCAATTCCAGTGCGATCCAGCAGTCCGGCACGTTTTTGCGCACGCGGATCGGCGGGTCACGCGGCGGTAGGTCCGGCGGCGGGTCAAACAGGCGTGCCCGGCACGGCAACGTGCGATAACCCTGGATCACGACGCCTCGCTCCAGGGTCCGCAGCGCCTCGTCGGTCGGCACGCGTTCGACCTGCGCCCAGTATTCCCGCGCGTGAGCGTGCTCGGGACGCAGCAGGCGCGCGTTGAGCGCCGCCTCGTCGCTGAGGAATAGTAATCCTTCCGAATCCACGTCCAGCCGCCCGACCGGGTAGACCCCTTTTGGAAACCCGAACTCCGCCAGCGTCCGCCATGCCGAACCCTCCTCCGGAGTGAACTGCGACAACACGCCGTAGGGTTTGTGAAAGGCGATGAGCATCTGCTACCGCGTGCCGTGCGCCGTGCCGGGAAAGACCTTCCGCGCTTCCCCGCGCTCCATCTGCCCGCGCGTGACGCCGAGCTGGTTGTGCAGTTTCAACTCCCGCCACAACTGCCCGCCCGTGATCTCCCCACGCAGCAGCGCCCGGTAACGCTCCAGCGTCAGCGCCACCGCCTCGGGCGTTTCGTTGACGAACTCCACCCGGAAATACCGCGCCCCCAGCGCCTGCAGGCGTTCGACGGATTCCGCGCCGGTCTGCGCCCGCGCGTTGAACACCGTATTGCGGCAGCCCGCGTCGGCCTTGAGCGGATGTTCCAGGCCCACGCGGTCGCGCAGGCGGACCTCCTGCTTGTCGCAGGGCCGGCCGCAGTTGCGATAATCCGTGCCCTCGGACAAAAACGCGCAAAACACGCAGTGCTCCATGTGAAACATCGGCATGTGCTGATGGATCGTCACCTCGAACCACTCCGGCGGCGCGCTGCGCAGGAGCGATTCGAGTTGCGCCGCGTTCAGGTCGTAGGACGCCGTCAGCCGCTGGAGCCCGTACCGTTCGTGGAAATACTCCGCCGTGAGTCCGTTGGCGACGTTGAGCGAGAAATCTCCCACGAGGCTGCCCGCGCCCGCGAAAAACCGCAGGCCGTCGTAGTTGCGCACGAGGTAGCCGTCCGCTTCCGACGAACGCACCTGCTGGAGAATCCAGTCCTCGCCGGTCTTGAAAACCCTCGGCGGGGCCACCCGGATCGTGCGCCCCGGCGACGTGGAAAACGCCCGGAACCGCCGCACCGCCTCGCGGTAGCCTTTCAGGTCCTCGAAATCGCAATGGATCGTCGCCGTGCCCGCCGACATCGCGGCGTCGAGTTGCGCCAGCGAACGCACGAGCACGACGAGTTCCGGATCGCCGCCGACGCTTCCGATATCGTCTGTAGCCACGGCACTCCGTTGCCGTGTCTGTTCTGGATGGTCCGCGTCATGCACGCCGCCGCACGGCAACGGAGTGCCGTGGCTACAACCAGAATCAATCTCCTCTCGCAACTCCCACCGCCGGGGCCGCGCCCGCAATTCCTCCAACGCGGCCACGGCCTCGCGGCGCAGGCGGTTGAGTTCGCTCACGGGCAGGATGACGTTTCCTTCCAGCCGGTTGACGAGCGCGCCGAGCTGGAAGGGACTGCCGCCCAACCGGCCGAGTTGCGCGGCGAGACGTTCGTCGGTCAGCGGTTGCTGGTCCGCCGGAGCCAGCGGCACCACGGAATCCCCCTGCACGACGTGCCCGGTGCGGTCGCGGGCGATCAGGGTCAGCGGCGTGCCCGCGTGGCCGTGGACCTCGAAATCCACCGGCCGCTGGAAACGCGGCACGTTCCCCGCGAACGTCTGGCGCAGCCGCCGGTCCAGTTCCGGGTCGCTCGTTTT
>CAZZYS010000321.1:0-3095 GCA_964658285.1 uncultured Verrucomicrobiota bacterium | reverse complement strand
CCGGGTCGCACGCGCGCGAGGTCGATGCCGCCCGCGCTGCGCGCAAACGTCAGCATCGTCCCGCCCGCGCCGGCGGAGGCCGCCGTGTAAACGCGCCCGCCCTGTTCCGGCGAGTCGGGCTGCCCGGCGTCGAAAACGATGCCGTCGCCCGCCTTGACCGGCGCTTCCAAATCCACGAACACCCGGTCACCGCGCACCCGCCGCACCCGGCCCAGGTACACGCCGCGTTTCTTGCCGAAGCGCGCGTGGACGAGTTGCTGGTTGTCGATGCCGCGCAGCCAGCCGGTGTGCAGCCCGCGCGAAAAACTCATCTCCAGCTCGTAGCGGTCGGCCGCCGTGGATTCCTCTGCCTTCTGCCTTCTGCCTTCTCTCCCAGCCGGTCGAGCGCGGCGCGGTAGACCCGCGTGATGCCCGCCACGTACTCCGGCGTTTTGAGCCGGCCCTCGATCTTGAGCGAGGCCACCCCGGCGCGGGCCAGGTCCGCGATGGCCCCGAGTCCCGCGAGGTCCTGCGGGCTGAGCAGGTAACGCCGGTCGCCCAGCGGGACGGTCTGGCCGTCGGCCACCAGGTCGTACGGCATCCGGCACGCCTGCGCGCACTCGCCGCGATTGGCCGAACGCCCCCCGAGCGCCTCGCTGGTCAGGCATTGGCCCGAATACGCCACGCAAAGCGCCCCGTGCACGAACACCTCCAGGGGCAGCGGCGTGCCCGCGCCGTCGAGCGTCGCGCGCATCGCGGCGATTTCCGTGATCGAGCATTCGCGCGCCAGCACCACGAGCTGGCAGCCGAGCGCCCGCACGAACTCCGCGCCCGCCACGCTGGTGACGGTCATCTGCGTGGAGGCGTGGATCGGAAAATCGGGCGACAGCCGCCGGATCAACCGGCAGATCCCCACGTCCTGCACGATGGCCGCGTCCACCCCGGCGGCGATGACCGCGCGCAGGTAATCCTCGGCGTCGGCGAGTTCGTCGGGGAAGACGAGCGTGTTGAACGTCACGTACCCGCGCACCCCGCGCCGGTGCAAAAACTCCATGAGCGCGGGCAGGTCGCTTTCCGTGAAATTGTCCGCGCGCATCCGCGCGTTGAAGCGGCTCAGGCCGAAGTAGATCGCGTCCGCGCCGTTTTCGACCGCCGCGCGGGCGCATTCCCAGTTCCCGGCGGGCGCGAGCAGTTCCGGCACGCGCGCGACCGCCGTCGCCGTGGGCGCGAGCGCGGAAGCAAGGACGGAGGAAAACGGCATGACGGTGGACGCCACCTTACGCCGCTTCGGACGAAAACACGAGCCGGCCCTCGCCGTCCGGTGATCCCCGGGAGGCTAACGGCCTCCGGGGCCGGCACCCGAGGCGTTGGTCCGCACGCCACCGACCGCGTTCGGATCGTACCCGGGAGAGTAGACGCTGGTAGCGCTGTTCACGTCGCTGGCCTGCGGGATGTTGGAACCGGTCCGCGAGTGGCGGGCGGCGGTGTAGGTCCCCCGGTTCTGGTCGCCGGGCTGCTCGCAACCGGTCAACGCACAGATCGCGGCCGGGAGCACGAGGCAAAGGAGTGTCTTCTTGAGAAAAGTCATCGGCCCGGGATGTTAGGAGACCGTCCGGGCGTGTCAAGACCCGAGACGACGCTGCACGGCCGCACCGAGCCCCGCGAGCCGGTCCGGGTGGGTCCGGTTGAAAAACCGCCCCAGCAGCCCCGCCGCCGCCACGGCCAACCCCAGCGTGACGCCCCACCAAACCCCGCGCGCGCCGCCGTGCCGCGCGATGCCCACGCCATAACAGATCGGCAGCGCGATCAGCCAGTAGGAAACGAACGCGATGGCCGTGGGCACGCGCACGTCGGTCAATCCGCGCAGAGCCCCCATGCTGGCGACCTGCGCGCCGTCGAAAATCTGGAACACGCCGGCGATGACCAGGAGTTGCGCCGCCAGCGCGGCGGTGGGCGCGTCCATCACGGCGAGCCCCGCCAGCCACGGGCCCGCCAGCAGGAACGCGGTCGCCGTCATCGCCATGAACACCACCGCCAGGCCGATGCCGCCCAGCCCGATGACGCGCACGCGCGTCCATTCGCCCGCCCCGACCGCCTGGCCCACGCGCACGCTGACAGCCATCGACACGCCCAGGGGCACCATGAACGTCAACGCCGCGTAGGTGATGGCGATCTGGTGCGCCGCCAGCGGCACGGCACCCAGTTGGCCGATCAGCACCGCCGCCAGCGCGAAGAAGGCCACCTCGCAGAAAAGCTGCACCGCCACCGGCAGCCCGACGGCGAGTTGGTGCCGCCCCTGCGCCCACGACAGCGCCGCCGTCCAGCGCGCGGGCAGCGCCGCGCGGAAACGCGGTGAGCGCAGCACCAGCGCCAGGGTGAAAAGCAGGAGGACGATCCGGGCCGAGAACGTCGCCCACGCCGCACCCACCAACCCGAGCGCGGGCGCGCCGAGATGGCCGTAGATGAGCACCCAGCTCAGGAAGACGTTGAGCGCCACGGTCCCGAGCATCGCCAGCGCGGGCAGCAGGGGGTGGGACATCGCCTCGCAGTATTGCTTGAGGCATTGCCAGGCGAGCGCGGGCACCAGCGACCAGCCGACGATCACGATGAACGGCCGCGACTGCGCGAGCACGTCGGGCGGTTGCTCGAACAGATACAAAAATGGACCGCTCAACAGGATGATCGCCACGAGCGCCAACCCGGTGCCGAGGCTGATGACGAGTCCGTGCCGCAACGTTTCGCCGGCCTCGCGGGGACGTTGCGCGCCGTGCGCCTGCGCGGCGAGGATGGACACGCCGGCCACCAGCCCGATGCCGGTGACGAAGAGAGGGTTGAGCACGTTGTTGGCGAACGCGCACGCCGCCAGTGGCACGACGCCGATGCGGCCGATCATGAGGCTGTCCGAGAAGCCCAGGAGCATCTGGCCGACCTGTCCCGAGGTCATGGGAATGGCCAGGGCGAGCGTCGCGCGGGTTTCCCGGAGGGAGGCGTGGCGGGTGGACGGGGACATGCGGCGGGTTCCCACCGTCGCATGGAGAGATGGCCGTGGCAAAAAGCGTGCCGAAGGCGCATCGTCATAAGGTAGGGATGGCTCTCCGAGCCAGTCCCTAATCGAG
>CAZZYS010000320.1:0-5215 GCA_964658285.1 uncultured Verrucomicrobiota bacterium | reverse complement strand
CTCTGGTCTCTGTGTTCCTCTGTGTCCTCTGTGGTAAAACAACACGCCGAGCCACGTCCGGCGCGGCGGTCCACCAAACCGTTAAGAAATCTCGCCAGCATCATCACCGGAAACGCACGAGATATTTGACCCGCCCGCGCAGATCGCCCTGGATGCCCAGGTCCGCCACGAACTGCACCCGGTCGGTCACCTTGAAACCCGCGCTGACCTCCTGCTTGCCCGTCGCCGGGTCCGTCGCGCCCACGTCGAGGTTCACCCGGTCGGCCAGCGTCTCCTGCGGCTCCGCGTTCACGCTCTGGTGTTTCTTGAACGTGCGCCGATACAAGTCCTGCAACACCAGCAGCGTCGCCTTGCCCGCGAGGCCGGTGGCGTCGCCCCCGAGTTCGTCCGTGGTCGCGCCGGTCGCCAGCAGCGAAACGATCTGCTCCTGAGCCAGCGGCGGGTCACTGGAGAACGTGATCTTCGGGTCCTTCGCGCGGCCGGTGATGTAAATGCTCACGATGTAGTTGCGGATCGTCGAGAGGCCCGTCAGGTTTAGTACGGGATTGAGCGGCTGGTCGGGGGAAAACGTGATGTTCCCCTCGCTGATCTCCAACCGGCTGAAGGGCAGCGTGGCCACGAGGCGCTTGATTTCCACGTTGCCGTCGAGCAGCGGGGCCGCGCCGGTGCCGCGCAGGTGCAGATCGACCAACGCCTGACCGTTGGCGAGGTTGCCGCGCAAAAAGAACGGGTCGTCGGTCTTGATGTCGAGGTTGAACTTCCACTTGTCCACCGGCGAGACGTTGACCGCGATGGCCCCAGGACCCTCGGAAGTATCGGACGCGGGCGCAGCAGCGGGCGGCGCGGGCGCGGGCTTGCCGGGCAGGTTGATGGGCACGATGTCGATGTCCTTCAAATAGCGGCTTTTGGTGATGCCCAGGCGGCCGGAAACCGTCGCTTCTGCCAGCGGACCATTCACCTTCACGTCGGCGTTGACGCGCGCGGTGATGTTGTCGTCGCGCACGGCGAGCACGTCGCGGGCGGTGGCGGTGAGGTCGAGCGTCGGCTCGCTCAACTTGGCGAAACCGACGTTGCCCGCGAGGTTGATCTTGCCGCCGCCGATCTCGCCGTTGAACCGCTCGAAGCGCAGTTCCTTTTCCGTGAACGCCAGCCGCGCGTGGAAATCGCGGATGGCGGGCACGGTGATGTTCTCGGCGCGGGCGGCGGGGATGTTCAATTCCAGCGAACCGGCCAGCGTCGGTTTTTCAATCGTGCCGCCCACGCGCACGTCCACGGCGGCGTCGCCCTGGATGAAGCGCAACGCCTTCGTCGCGCCCGCCAGGAACCCGAGGCTGGAACGCGGAAGCTGGACGCTCAGGCTGACGGGCGATTGCGGGTCGAGTTCCTTCTTTTGCGCGATGGCGCGGAGGTCCACGGGCAGGGTGCCCTTGATGGTCAGCGGCTGGATTTGCGGCTGGCGCACGACGGTGTCGAGGTCGAGCCGGTTGTCGTGCAAATTGAGGTGGAAATCGGCGTCGGCGGGTTTGACGGTGGCGAGCTGCGTGCTGGCGAGTCCGCGCGCCTCGACCTTGATGCCCGCGACGATCTTCGACAGGCTGCCGTGCGCGGTGACCTCCAGCGCGACCGTCCCTTTGATGGGTGGGGCCTGCGCCTTGTTGCCCGCGCCGGCGGTTGCCATCAACGGGCCGAGGGGCAGCGGCTTGGAAGCGATGTTCACGTCGATCTTGTCCTCGTCGGGGATCGGGCCGTCGGGGGAAGAGAGCTTCGTGAGGTCCACGGGGATTTGCGCGTAGCCGGAGAGGAGTTCGGTCGCGCCTTGCTTGAAGTGGATGTTGTCGAGCCGGGCGAGCGCGTCCTTGAGCGCGAAGGTGGACCGCCACTCGAAACCGTTGGTGCTCACGAACATCGTCGGGAAGTCGATGGCGAGTTGCGAATATTGTCCCTGCACGTCGGCCTCCAGCGGGCCGACCGTGTTGAAGACGACCTGGTGCGCGCCGATCTTGCCGCCGCCCGAGAAATGCGGGCCGTCGCCGGTCTTGTCGAAATCGCCCTGCGCCTTCCAGTTGATCTGGATCGAGCCGCCGAGCTTCGGGGCGACGGGCTGGACGATTTCCGCGCGCATCCCGGACGTGCCGGGTTTCCCTTTCACGGCCACGGCGACCTTGCCCGCACTTGTCCGGGTCACCGCGTTCGGGACCACGACGTTGTCGCGCGAGGCGGTCTTGCCGGGGGCGTTGATCTGCGCGGCGGGCGGGGTTTTGGCGGAGGAAGCGGCTTCCATCTCGGCCTTGGTCAACTGTTGCTGCTTGCTGGACGTAAGCAGGAGCCCCTCGAATTTGGCGAGGTCGGCGATGTTGACGTTGAGGCTGAGGTTGTAACCGAACGGCGCGACCGTGGCGGCGCGGCCGTCGATGTTGACGGTGTTTTTGTCGTCGAGGCGCACGAGGAGATTTCTGATCGTGACCTCGTTGTGGGCGGCGACGATGTTGCCGTCGAGGCGTTCGATGGTCGCGCCGTTGGCCTGGATGTTCGCGCCGTTGAGGTCGGCGGTGCCGTCGATGGTCTGGTCGTTCGCGCCGGGGCCGGTGGCAAGATGGCCGTTCGCCTGCGCGGCGAGGTGGAAGCTGCCGGCGAGTTTCGTGGCGACGGGGGCGGGCTTTGATCCGTGGTTGTCCTCGCCGGGTTTGGCGGCGGCGGGCGGCGTGTTGAGCAGCCCATTGAACGCGCCGAGGTCGGGCAGGTCCACGTTGAAGTTACCCGTAAATGCATAAGGCGCGACCGTGTCCGCGCCGCCGCCGAAGGTGATGCCGCTTTTCGGGTCGATTTTGATCTGGCCGGTCTTGATCGTGGCATGGTTGTCGGCGACGACGACCTGCGTGTCGATGCTCTCGATCTTCGCGCCTTTGGCTTGGAGGCTGCGGGCGGTCACGTCGAGCGTGCCGTCGATTTTCTGGTCGTTCGCGTCGGGCGCAGTGGCGAGGTGGCCGCGGACGTTGCCCGCGACTTTCAGGCTGCCGCCGAGCGCGGCGTCGGGCGTGCCGTTGGCCGCAAGAACCGGGTTAAATTTGCCGAGGTCCGCGAGGTCCACGGTCAGCCCACCCTCGAACGGGTAAGGCGCGGCAAGGCCGGCGTTGCCGGTGAGGTCGATGGCGTTGCGGTCGTCGAGCACGATGCGGCCGGTCTTGACGACGGCGCGGTTGTTTTCGACGGCGACGACCACGTCACCGGTTTGTACCGTCGCGCCCTTGGCTTGCAGGTCGCGGATTTGCAAATCCAGGCCGCCGCCGTAGACGCCGTTTTGCGCGGTGACGTTGCCCTTTGCCGTGACCAACCCCTTCAAGGGCAACGCCTGCGGGTCGGCGGAGAATTGGCTCACGTCCGGCAGTGCGATGCTCAGGTCGGCGACGAGCGGCTGCTTCTGCCACGCGGCGAAATCCTCTGGGATGACGTACGTCCCATCGACGTTGATTTTGTTCGGGCCGCGATTGATCTCGACCGTATCGAGCTTCACGTTGGCCTGATCGGTGGACAGCGCGAGCTTGACGTTATCCACGCGGTAGTCGGCGTACGCGATGCCCTCCACGTCGGCGGCGACGTGCGTTTGCAGCCGGTCGTAGAACGGCAGGTGCGGCGGCGGCGGCGCGTTGGGCGCGGCGGGTTTGGCGGTGGCGTTTTCGGGCAGGACTTTCGCCGTGTCGATGGCGAGGTTTACATTAGAAACGACGGTCTTCCGCGCGGGCAGGCCGAGGTTTTGTACGTGCGCCTTGAGCGTGGTGGCGAGCTTGCCGCCGGATAGCGTGAAGTCGCCGTCGGCGTGCAGCGCGCCGTCGATCTGCTGCGGGAGCTTGACGGGCAATTTATTGAAATCGGGCGCGTCGATTTGCAGCGTGCCGTGGCCGTCGGAACGCACGAGGTTTTCCATCGTGTCGGTGAGGACGACGTGCGCGCGGCTGGTGATGCGGTTGTCGCCCTGCACCACGTCGGCCTGCTCCAACTCGACGGTGCCGCCGGTCAGTTTCGCGCGCAACGCGACCGTATCGACCGGCGCGGTCGTCGTGTCGCCGAACGCCAGGCCGCCGGCGCGGATTTCCGTGAGGCCCGACCAGCTTTTGGGTCGGTCGGTGTTGCCGGTGAAATCGACGTGGAATTTATCGAGGCTGCCGGTCAGCGGGAGGTCGAGTTTCAGGAAGCGCAGGAGCGTCGGCAGGGAGAGCGAGTTGATGTCGAGCGTGAGCTTCACGTCGGGCGGCGTGCCGAGGCCGTGGACGTTGAGAGCGATGCCGGCGTTGCCGCCGAGCAGGCGGTCGGCGTCGAGGGTCACGTCGAGGAACTGTTGCTCCAGCTTGGAGCCGTTGATGCCGAGCGAGCGGAGATGAATCTCGGGCGCGAGGTTCACGTCGGTGAGCTGGAGGTTGCGGTCGCGGTAGCTCGTGGCACCGGTGACGTTGGTGAGGTCGGGGCCGCCGGGGATGCGGAGTTCGCCGAGGCGGAATTCGCCGTTGCGCGCGGGGTCGAGTTCGAGGGTGAGTCCGCTCACGAGCAGACCCTGGCTCGCGGCGGATTCCGTGGCGGCGGCGATGGCGGGCGAGGCGGGCGCGGGCACGACAGAGGACGCGGCGGCGTTCTGACCGGTAGCGTGCGCGCCCTCGGGCGTGTCGGGACGCATGAGGAAGTTCACGTTGCGCAGGCTCAGTTTTCTCGGGAGTGGGAGCGGCGGGAGCGAGAAGGGTTCCTTTTTTTTCGGCGGCGGGGGCGGCGATTTGCTCGGGTCGTAGACCGCGTCCACGTCGTGCAGCGCCACGCTCTCGATGAAGGCGGAGTTCAGGCCGTGGCGCGCGAGGGTGAGCAGGCTGTAGTGGAGTTCGAGCAGGCCGACGCTGGCTTTTTCCACGGGTCCGGGGGCGGTCGGCACGACGCGCAGATGGTCGATGCGCAAGCTCGTGAAAATCGACCCGCTGATGTCGAAGTCGATCTGGAGGTGCTGTTTTTCGCCGACCTTGTGCGCGGCGTATCTCACGACTGCGAAAACGATGGGCCGGTAGAAGAGCACCAGCAGCAACACGAGGATCGCCACGCCGGCCAGCAGGCGCTGCCACCACCGCCAGCGGCGGCGCGGGGGCGGGGGCGTTTTCTGGTCGGCGGGGGCGGCGGGCACGGGCACGGGGCCACATGTATACGAACGCGTCTCCCCCGGCAACCCCGGAACGCGCACAGG
>CAZZYS010000319.1:0-5262 GCA_964658285.1 uncultured Verrucomicrobiota bacterium | reverse complement strand
CCGCGTCGCACAGGAACGCCGTGCCGCCGGGGAACACCTGTTCGTCCGCCGTCTGGACGTGCGTGTGCGTACCGACGACCGCGCTGACCCGGCCGTCGAGGAACCGGCCCATCGCCACCTTTTCACTCGTCGTCTCGGCGTGCACGTCCACGAAGATGATGGGCGTTTCCTCGCGCAGCCGGTTGATCTCGGCGTCCATCGCGCGAAACGGATTTTCCAGCGGAGGATTGGTGAAGGTGCGCCCCTGGACGTTGACGACGGCCACCTTGCCCTTGGCGGTTTCGAGCACAATGCTCCCCTGCCCCGGCGTGTCGGGCGGATAGTTGAGCGGGCGCAACAGGCGCGGCTCGGTGTCGATGTAGCTGACGATCTCCTTCTGGTCCCAGATGTGGTCCCCGGTCGTGATGACGGCCGCGCCCGCACGGAGCAGGTCGATGGAAATTTTCGGGGTGATGCCCCGACCGTTGGCGCTGTTTTCGCCGTTGACGATCACGAAATCGATCCCCTCGCGCTCGCGGATGCGTGGGAGGAGATCGATGACCGCGCGCCGACCAGGTTCGCCGACGATGTCGCCCAGGAACAGGATGTTGAGCATGGGTTAAAAGACCCACCCTAAACCCAAAAACGGTGGGTTGCACGCCCGCCGCGATCCCGGCGGCCAAATTTTAACACAGAGACACAGAGGCACGGAGGACCACGGAGAAGAAACGGGGAACAGGGGACGAGCAAGCGAGAGTTCCCAGCCCCTTTGTTTTCTCCTTCCGGTCTCCGTGTCTCTGTGTCTCTGTGTTAAAGTGCCACCTGCGGCCGCGACACGCGCTCCGACACCACTTGCCGCTTGCCACCGGCCCACGCCCGCCCGCATCCTCCAGCCGTGCCCGTCGCGCCCTGGAAAATCGTTGCCGTCGGCGCATTGCTCTCGCTGCCAGCCCTGGCCTGCGCGCAAAATCTCAGCCCTCTCGGCGACCTGCCGGACTACCGTCGACTCGATCCCTACCAGGAAACGATCACCCGCGACGAGTTCGTCCACCAGCTCGACGCCCTGTACGCCCCGCATGGTGGCTGGAAGCCGTTCATCCGCATCGACGCGCAGGCCGCCGTGATTCGCAAAACGAGCGTCCCCCTCGACGACCTCTACACCCTGCGTTTCGCGGCCGATGACGCGAGCAAGAAACCCCTCCCCGCCGCCTTCTGGCGCGCACGCGCCGCGCTGCCCCCCGCCCCGCCGCCAGCCGACAAACCGCTCGCCGGTGTCCGGGTGGCGCTCGACCCCGGCCATCTGGGCGGACGCTGGGCAAAGCTGGAGGCGCGCTGGTTCCAGATCGGCGACACCGCGCCCGTCATGGAGGGAGAATTGGCCCTCCAGGTCGCCCGCCGTCTCGCCGACCGCCTGCGCGCCCTCGGAGCCGAACGCGCCGACCTCGTGCGCGAGGCCACCGAACCCACCACGCCGCTGCGCCCGTCCGACCTCGTGGACTACGCCCGGCAGGAACTCGCCGAACGCGGGGTCCGCAATCCGCCCAAAATTTACGACGGCCCGTTCGACCCGAAGCGCGGCGATTCGATCCTCTGGAACGCGGAAGTCCTCTTCACCCGCGCCGACATTCGCGCCCGCGCCCGGCGGGTCAACGACGCCCTGCGGCCCGACCTCGTGCTCTGCCTGCACTTCAACGCCGAGGCGTGGGGCGACCCGACAGCACCCAAGCTCGTGCCAAAGAACCATTTTCATTTGCTCGTGAACGGCTGTTACGAACCCGACGAGATCGGCCGCGACGACGTGCGTTTCGAGATGCTGCTGCGTCTGCTCGAGCGCACGGCCCCGGAGGAACTCGCCGCCGCCGAACCCGTCGCTGCCGCGCTGGCTGCCGCTACGGGTCTGCCGCCCTTCCAGTACACGGGGCCGAACGCGCTCCACGTCGGCGGGAATCCCGCCGTCTGGGCGCGCAACCTCCTCGCCAACCGGCTCTACGGCTGCCCGGTCGTCTACGCCGAGCCCTACGTGATGAACAGCCCCGAGGTCTTCGCCCGCGTGCAGGCCGGCGACTACGAGGGCACGCGGGACTTCGGCGGTGTGCAGCGGGCGAGCATCGTGCGCGAGTACGCCGACGCCGTGGCCGATGGGCTGGCGGCGTATTACCGGACGCGGGATTCGCGGTAGCGGGGCTACCTCGGCCCGGCCTGCTCGGCGGCGAGGCGGCGGCGCTCCGCGCGTTCCATCCAGAAGGCGATCCAGATGCACAGTTCGTAGAGCAGGTACATCGGCCCGGCGAAGATGCCCATCGTAATCGGGTCGGCCGAAGGAGCGACGAACGCCGCGAAAACCAGGATGATCGCCACCGCGTAGGCCCGGGTGCGGCGCAGCATCGCGGAGTTGAGCAGGCCGATTTTCACTAGGGCGATGACGACGACGGGCAACTCGAACGTCAGCCCGAAAACCACCACGAACTGCGTGGCAAAGCCGATGTAGAGACCCACCGTCCAGTCCGGACGCATCCCCATGTTGAGCTGGTCGTTCCAGAGCCAGCGCAGGGTCATGGGCAGCACGACCTTGAAGCAAAAGAGCACGCCCGTCAGGAACAGCCCGAAACTGACCCCCACCCCCGGCAGCACGAGCCCCTTTTCCTTTTCGGTCAAGGCGGGCAGGACGAAATCCGCCAGGAAATATAGCAGCAGCGGAAAGGAAATGATGATCCCCGCGTAGAACGCCAACTGGATCGAGATCGTCATCGAATCGCCCGGCGCGAGGCCGCGCAGCATCGTCATGTCGAAGCCCTGGATGCCCTGCAAGGGCAGTTCGACCAGGTGCATGAGCCGGAAGCGAAACCCGAAGCACACCATCATCGTCGCCCCGAGGGTGGCGACGATCTTGAAGAGCATCGTGCGCAGGTCTTCGAGGTGTTCGAGGAAGGGCTTGACCGCCTCGGTCTCGCGGTGTTCGCGCAGGCTGAACACTTTCTTCAAAAGGGGGCGGATGAACATCGACATGCGGGGAAAACGCAATAGCTCAGGAAGGGCGGGCGGGCAAGTGGGCACACCGCTTCGGCGTCGTCGTTTTAAGGTAGGGATGGCTCTCCGAGCCGTCCCTGGGTTGGATTGGATCACCGGCACTGCAAGGACACGTCTTCCCGGAAAAAATAGGGACTGGCTCGGAGAGCCATCCCTACCTTATTGGAACGACCGGCTGCCTTGCAGCCTGCTTACATTATCCCCCGTGCGCACAGCCGCGCATATAAACTCAGCGTGTGCGCGTCGTTAAGTTCTCCCTCCGCCACCATCCGGCGAAACTCCTCCCGCCCGAACGCCCGGCAGTCCGTGATGCCCTCGCCTTCGTCGTAGGCCGTGCCCGCCTTCGACGGGACCACCCCTCTGGCGAGGTACATGTGGCAATACTCGTTCGTGAACCCCGGCGAACTGAAGGAAACCCCCAGGTTGACCAACTCGCCGTCCGCCGCCAGTTCGTAGCCGGTCTCCTCCCGTAACTCCCGCACCACCGTCGCGCGCACCACCGCCTCGTCGATGGCATCTTCCTCGTCCACCTGCCCGGCCGGGAATTCCCACTGGTGCAGCCGCGCGGGGATGCGCTCCTGGCGCACGAGCACGAGTTCGCCCGCCGGGGTCATGGGGGCCACGATCACGGCGGTCTTGCGGTGAACGACCGTCCAATGGGCAGGCTTGTCCCGGCGCGTGGGCGTGAACACCTCGTCGAGCGTCACCTCCACGAACGGGTCTTTGTATTTGGTTTCCTCGCTGACGGTGCGCCAGCCTTCCTTGTCGGCGATGAGCGGGGATTTTTTCATGGGGAAATTTCTGCGGCGAGGGTGGCCTGCCAGTGTTCGAGCCGTGCCCAGACGTTGTCGAACGACGGCGCGCCGGGTGCGCGGCGGCTTTCCAGCGAACGCCGCACGTCCAGCACAGCGTACACGTCCTCGCCAAACGCCGGACTCGCGGCCCGGTAGTCCTCCATCGAAAGCTCCGCGAAACCCGTCTTCCGCTGCAACGTCAGCGCCACCAGTTTGCCCACGACCTCGTGCGCCTGCCGGAACGGCACGCCGTGCAGCACCAGATAGTCGGCCAGGTCCGTCGCCAGCAGCATCGGGTCGGCCGTCGCGCGGGCCATGTCAGCCATTTCCACCCGGGCCTCCGCCAGCATCCCGGCGAACACCACCAGCGCCGCCTTCAGCGTGTCCACGGAGTCGAACACCGCCTCCTTGTCCTCCTGGAGGTCGCGGTTGTACGTCATCGGCAAGCCTTTGAGGATCGTCAGCAGGCGGAACAGGTTGCCGTAGAGACGCCCCGTCTTGCCGCGCGTGAGTTCGGCCACGTCGGGGTTCTTCTTTTGTGGCATCAGACTGGAACCGGTCGTAAAGGCGTCGCTGAGCGTCACGAAGTGGAATTCGCTGGTGGCCCAGAGGATCACGTCCTCGCTCAGGCGCGACAGGTGCATCCCGGCCACGGCGGCGGCGGCGAGGAATTCGCAAGCAAAATCCCGGTCGCTGACGGCATCCATGCTGTTTTCGCTCAATTTTGAGAATCCCAGCTTTGAAGCGATAAGATGGCGGTCGAGAATCACCGTCGATCCGGCGATGGCCCCGCTGCCCAACGGCAACACGTCGAGCCGCCCGGCCGCGTCGGCAAACCGACCGGCGTCGCGGTCGAACATTTCCACATACGCCAGCAGGTGATGGGCGAAAAGCACCGGCTGGGCGCGTTGCAAATGGGTGTAACCGGGCATGACGGCGTCCGGGTGCCGCGCGCCGAGATCGACCAGGGCGCGCTGGAGACCGCGCAGGCCGCGCCTGACCTCGGCGATCTCCGCCCGCAGGTACAGCCGCAGGTCGAGCGCGACTTGGTCGTTGCGCGAGCGAGCCGTGTGCAACTTGGCTCCGGCGGGGCCGATGCGCTGCGTCAGTGCCGCCTCGATGTTCATGTGGATGTCTTCCAACTCCACCTTGAACTCAAACTCCCCCCGCGCAATCTCCGCGCCGATCTCGCGCAGGCCGGCCTCGATCCGGGCGCGTTCGTCCTCCGTGATCAGCCCCGCCGCAGCCAGGGCAGCAGCGTGGGCGATGGAACCCTCGATGTCGTAGGCGTAGAGCCGCCAGTCGAAAGAGATGGATTCACCGTAGGCGCGCACGAGCGCGTCGGTCGCCTGTTGGAAACGTCCTGACCACATAGGAGAGGATGAAGCCGGAAGGCAGAAAAGGAAAGTGGGTTACTTCCTCTGCCCTTCGTCGTTATCACCCTGCGGGCGATTTATCACCC
>CAZZYS010000318.1:0-5267 GCA_964658285.1 uncultured Verrucomicrobiota bacterium | reverse complement strand
GAAGATCGAGCAGTTCATGATCGATCAGGCTGCTTCTGAGTGAGCGAAGAAGAGCCACCGAGAACTTGGGCTACACCTCCCACCAAGCCCAAAAGCGGCGCATGGTCTTGAGGGCAGATCGGAGTTCGCAGACTCCGTTCGCCGGAGCCGTGGCGGAGATGGTCGCATACCCGTCGCACGTTGGTCCTGTCCTTTGAGAGGCTCAACCACGCGGTCCAGCGAACAGAGGCTGGCGGTCGGCTCTTTTCTGTTTATCATGTCCTACCTCGCCAGCCTTTGCAGCTGATCCTAGGTCCGTTAGGTTAGGCGACAGAAATCGTCCAATAGCAAAATGACACGGCCAGAAATCTCCAGCATCTCGCCATTCTTCATCGTGCAGGATGCAGCGGTAGCGCTTGCATTCTACCGCGACTCGCTCGGATTTGAGATCACCGTCCAGGAGCCTGCGAACAGCCCTTTTTTCGGCATGGTGTCCCGGGGCGGCGCGATGCTGGTGCTCAAGAGCGTCGGAGTCGATTCACAGCCCAACCACAAGCGGGCACCCGACGCCCGCTGGGACGCTTACCTTTACGTTCCTGATCCTGATGCACTGGCAGCCGAGTTTGCGTCGCGTAGTGTCGCATTCTCGCAACCGCTCAAGGACACTCATGACGGTCTGCGTGGGTTCGAGGTGGTGGACTTGGACGGCTATGTTTTGTTTTTTGGTCGCCCTCGATCGTGAGCGTCCGCATGTCAGTTCGCCTGACTCACGCCTTTTCCGCGATCCACGTCTTGCGTGGCTAGCTGCTGCTGTCGCTGAGCTTGGAGGCGTTGGTATTACTTTTGCCACTTCGTGCAAAGCCCTCGAAACCAATCATTGCACCCTTGAGAAATCATTCCCGAGAAGGTGCATTTCCCCAGGTAAGGCTCCCACACCAGCCTTCGTCGGGATCGAGAGCCAGTATGATCTGACAAAGTATAGTCAGGCTCCCTGATCGTGACCTTTATGCCCGAGGAACGTTTTCTGGAGTTGTTAGATCAGGGCCAGTTCTGCCACTCCGCGCCCCCGGCGGGTTGCTTTTAGTGACCTTTCCCGCGCGGAAAAGCAGAGAAGGGCGGCCGGGCTTGATCATGATGAATGCGCGCGCGAGATGTGCTCCCGCCGCGAGTTTCCTGACGATCTATTCATGCTGGTTGATCCGTCCGATCTTCGATCTAGGTTTGCAAAAACGATGATGAAAAGACGATTCTTCCTCGCCTCACTGGTTGCGGCGGGCGGTTTCTCGCTGCTGAAACGCTCCGGGCTGGCGCAGAATCTTGCTGGTGCTGCGCAGCCTCTCCCGGTACCCGAGCAAGCCGCCGCCATCCGTGCGGCCGCCAATCGGTTTCTCAACACGCTCGAGTCAGGCCGGCGCGGTCGCGTGACTTTTCCCTTTCCCAAAGGGCAATCCCCGATCGCCATCGGCTTCGGTCGCCTGCCCGGCGGGTTCGGCGGTCCCGGCGCTCCCGGCGGTTCGGATCATCCACGTCGAGACGTGGGGTTCGACACCAATGGCAATCCCCAGACGGAGCCCGATCCCAACGGTGGTTTGCGCCCCGGCGGGGGCGCTCCTGGCGGTCCCGGTGGTCCGCATCGCGATGGTCCGATGGCAGCGGGCGAGAAATACGGCGATGCGGTCTGGACGAACTTTCCCATCGACAACGTCCCGCGCCCCGGCTTGCGGATGGGAGAGTTGACCTCTGCGGAACGAGAAAGTGCCCACGGCTTGCTGCGAGTCGTGTTGAGTCCGCTGGGGTATGAGAAGGTCGTGGCCATCATGGCCGCCGACCAGAAGGTTGCCGATGCCGGCTCGGACTATGCGGCCGGCCTCGATAACTATCAGGTCGCCCTGTTCGGCCAACCCGACGCCACCACCCCCTGGATGCTCCAGTTCGGCGGACATCATCTGGGGCTGAACGTCACCTTCGTGGGCGACCAAGTCGTCTGCGCCCCGCTGCACACCGGCATTCTGCCCGCGAGGTTTCCGGCCGACGGCAAGTTCGTCCGGGGGTTGGGCCGGGAGAACGACACGGCTTTTGATCTTGTCGCCACCTTCTCGCCAGAGCAACTCCGCGCGGCGAGCATCGACCACGATATCAGCGATCTGCGTTGCGGCCCCGGCCACCCCACCGTGACGTTCGCTCCGGAAGGGCTGCGCGGGCAGGACATGACGGATGCTCAGCGAACGATGTTGTTGAGGCTGGCGCAGGAATGGGTGGGCCTGCTCAACGAAGCGCATTCCGCCGCCCGCCTGGAGGCCATCCGCGCGTCCCTGGGAGACACCTGCTTTGCCTGGAGCGGGCCGACGAAACATGAAGCCGGCGTGAACGGCGAGTCTTACTTCCGCCTGCACGGCCCCAGCCTGCTCATCGAACATGCGCCCCAGGGGAATCAGGGCGGGTACAAGGTGCATGTCCACACCGTGATGCGCGACCTGCAAAACGATTACGGGAAACAGCTCGTTTGATTTTGATGCCGTAGCCGTTGAGGATTTTCTGGGCCGTCCGCTCTCTTGCTTCGCCAGCCTCTGTCGCTCAGCTTGGAGGCGTTAGACCCTCTGCCACCGATGCAAGTTACTGGTCACACCTTGCGCAAGAAGATTTGCGTTGGCCTGCTTTCAGTGGCAGCCAGCGGGGCGACGCTGACCGCTGCGACCAGCAACGACACCGTCGACGTGCCTTTCAAGTTTTACCGCCACTCGATCATTGTAGAAGTGATGGTGGCTGGGAAAGGTCCGTTGAACATGCTGCTCGATACCGGAGTGAATCCTTCGGTGATCGATCGGGAGACGGCCCGGGCGATTGGTCTGAAACTGAGTGCTCAAGGCGGGCAAGGGTCGGGGGGTGGGACGCACGCGAACCGGGCGTATGAAACCAGTTTGCCGGTCGTGGAACTCGGTGGATTGAAGGTTGTCGAGGTGGACGCGTTGGCGACCGACTTATCGAAGATGAGCGCGGCGTTGGGGAAGCCGCTGCAAGGCGTGCTCGGCTATAGCCTGCTGAAAAATCGGGTGGTGCAATTCGATTACCCGAAGCAGAGGGTGCGCTTCTACGCCAAATCTCCTTATCCGGTATCCACCGCCGATCCGCATCCTCCTGGGCGAACGACCCTTCCCTTCACCTTTCGTGACGACATCCTCGTGGAAGGCATTCTCGTCAATGGGCAGAGGACCACGGCGACCTTCGATACCGGTTCGAACGGCACCTTCCAGCTCACGCCCGCAGCGGTGACGCGGCTCGGACTGGAGAAAGAGGTCCGAGAGGCGCAGGCGAGTCACTCCACGGGGTTCAACGGCGTGGCGGGGAGCCGCGGAGGAAGTCTCGACCACATTAAGATTGGCGACATTTCGGTCGATGCGCCGAAGGTCACGTTTTTCAACCGGGGTGCCGGATACGACGATGCAGCCTGGGAATTGCGGATTGGCAATGCTTTCCTGAAAGATTTCGTGGTAACCGTGGATTATCGGAACAAAAGCATCACCTTGGAACGTCCTGACCACGCGCGCCAGTGAACGGCCTCCCGCCGTCGCCGAGCTTGAGTCCGTCCAATGGATAGATGGTCACCCCAAGGAGGCAGGCAGACGCATGAACGAACTCGATGCTGGCCGGCTTCTTTGCGTGCGCTGCGATGAGCTGCCGTGGAAGCCCTCGACCTTCGCGGCGGGATTGTCGGTGAAAGACGTGGCTATGACCCAGGGGCTGGAGATGCAGATCGTGCGCATGGAGCCGGGGGCGCGAATTCCCCCGCACACGCACGAATGCCCGGAATTCATCTACGTCCTGGAAGGTGAGCTTAGCGTGGGCACGCAGCGTCTGGGTCCGGGGTCGGCGAGCGTCGCCAGCGTCGGATCGGTCCACGCCGATGTTCATTCCGAAACCGGCTGCGTGTTTGTCCTCGTCGATCGCCCGGTATGAGGCTCGTTGCCAGTTTTGCTTCCTCCTCCAATGCCCCTCTAACCACACGTTCCCGCGAACCGATGGCCGCATCCGCGCGCCAGCTTTCGATGACTTCCAACGCCCCGCCCGCCTGCACGCGCGCTCCCGCCAGCGGTCGTTGAGCCGGGGAATCGTGCAGGCGACGGACGCCCGTCCGCTTTTGCCATGTCAAACTACCCGGTGATTGGTGCCCTGATCGGCACAGGCTTCGCGTTCGGTTGGGCGGTCGCAGGCAGCCTCCATCTGGGTGCGCTGCCGTGGCGACGGTTTGCTCTCGGCGCATCGCTCGTCGTTTCGTTGCTCCTGGCTGGAGCGTTGCTCCAACACGCCCGCCCGCCGAGGGTGCCCGCAGCGGCGTCCGCGCACTTCGACGGACGCAGCTACGGCATCGCGGTCGCTTTCGAGTCCCTCGGCATTCCCCTGGCGGCCGTCGCTTGTCGCCGCTCGGCGCGCGCTGACCTCCTCGTGCCGTCGATCGCAGGCATCGTGGGCTTGCACTTCTTCGGTCTCGCCCACGCCTTGGGCAGCGCCGGCACGGTGTTCGTGTGGGTCGCTTCCGCCACGAGTGCGCTGGCGCTGACGGCGCTCTGCTGCGCTCGTCCGGCGCAAGCCGCTGCCTGGGCGGCCGGGGTGGGCCTGGGCTGCGCGGGCATCTTGTGGGTGTCGGCGTGGAGCGTCCTGTGGTAAATCCACGCCACAAGGTACGCTCAAAGCGAACGCAACTGTTCCTCGACCTCACGGATGCCGCGGGTCATCGGCACCCGCTGCCCGTCCACGAGGATGGCGATCTGTTCGCCTGGAGCGACTGCTCGCAGCTCCTTGACGCGGCGCAGATTCACAATCGCGGACCGGCTCACCCGCAGAAACCCCTCGCCGGAAAGCTGGTCCTCCAAACTGCTCATCGTCTCCCGCAGGATGTGGGTGGCGCTGCCGACGTGCAGGACGGCGTAGTTGCCGGCGGCTTCCACCCAGCTTACGTCTTCGGTCGAGACGAAGATCACGCGCTCGCCCGTGCGCACGGCCAACCGGCGCACGCGCGGCGGAACCGGGGCACTTGCGCGCTCGGCCAACAGGTCGAGCAACGCCTGCGGAAACCGGGGGGAAGCCGCGCCGTCCGCGAGTTTTTCCCTGACCCTCGCCAAAGACTCGGCCAAGCGTGCGCGCGTTGTCGGCTTAAGCAGATAGTCGAGCGCCCGCGCCTCGAAAGCACGCACCGCGTGCTGGTCGAAACCGGTCACGAACACGATGGCGGGAAGCAGTCTGGCATCCAAGGCACGCACGGTTTCAAACCCGTCCATGCCCGGCATCTGTAC
>CAZZYS010000317.1:0-5289 GCA_964658285.1 uncultured Verrucomicrobiota bacterium | reverse complement strand
CTCTTGCCCACGCTCTCGATGCCCGCGCGGATGATCTCGCTGAGGTACGCGCCGTAAGAAAACGACAGGATCAGCACCCCGCAGACGTTGCGGTCGTCGATGCCGACGGCGTTGGCCGTCACGTAGAACAACACGAGGATTTGGACGAGCAAAGGCGTCCCGCGAACGAGGTCGATATAGACGCAATTGACGTACCGCAGCGCCAGCAGCCGCGCCCGTCCCGCCAACGCCGAGAGCCCGCCGAAAACAATGCTCAGTACCAGCGCGCAGACCGAGATGAGGATCGTCAGCTTATAGCCGTCGATGAATTTCTGCCGGTAGCGCCAGAGGGTGGACCATTTCCAGGGCGCGTCGAGCACCAGGAACGGCACGCACACCAGCACAAGGAGCACCGCCGCTGCGATGAAGACGTTCGCCCAGCGCGCACCGCGCGGCATCCCGTGCGCCGAGCCTTCCGGCGGCAGGAGGAACCAATCCGTCCAGCGTGGCGGATGGGCCGCGTCGTCGGTGGCGGAAACGTCGCGCGGTTCGTCAGGCATTCATCAGATCGAGTAGTCCGGCGTCAGGTGCTGTGGCTTGAGCCACTCGATGAACACCGCGTCGCCCTCGCGCAACGCCAGTTCCTCCAGCCGCACCCGCGAAATCTGCGCCTCGACATGTTCGCCGGTGTCGGTGCGTTCCAACTCCACCTTGGCCCCCGCCCCGCGGATGAACAGCGCGCGCACGACGGCTTCCAGGGCCGGCGTGCCGTCCGCGCGCCGCTGGCGTTCGATACCGACATCGTGCGGGCGCACGTAGGTCGCCGCCACCGCTTCCGCCCCACCGGCCAGGGGACGGCCGCCGGCGCCGGACATGCGGTTCACATCGCCCAGGAACTCCATGACGAACGGCGTCGCCGGTTTGTCATAAACCTCCAACGGCGTGCCGATTTGCTCGATGCGCCCGGTGCTCATCACCACCACGCGGTCGGCGATTTCGAGCGCCTCGTCCTGGTCGTGCGTGACGAACACCGTCGTCAGCTTGAGCCGGCGCTGGAGTTCGCGCAGCCAGCGCCGGAGGTCCTTGCGCACCTTGGCGTCGAGCGCGCCGAAGGGCTCATCGAGCAGGAGCACGCTGGGGTCGATGGCCAGGGCGCGGGCAAGCGCGACGCGCTGGCGCTGGCCGCCGGAGAGTTGCGCCGGGTAACGGCCGCCGAGTTCCCCGAGCTGCACGAGCTGGAGGAGTTCGTTGACCCGGGCGCGGATTTGTTCCTTGCCCGGACGCGTGCCGCGCGGACGCACACGTAGACCGAACGCGACGTTTTCAAACACGCTCAGATGCCGGAAGAGCGCGTAATTTTGAAACACGAACCCCACCCCGCGCTTGCCCACGGGTGTATCACCCACCGGTTTGTCGTCGAAGAGGATTTCGCTGCCCGCGTCGTCGGCAAACTCCAGCCCGGCGATGAGCCGCAGGAGGGTCGTCTTGCCCGAACCGGACGGTCCCAGGAGCGCGATGAGTTCGCCGGTCTCGATCCGCAGGCTGACGCCGTGCAGCGCCGCGTAACGGCCGAAGGTTTTGGTAAGCTGCCGCACCTCGATGGCCATGAGAAGAAGGGACGGTGGTTCAGGATGCAGCGGAGTCAAGCGCGAGCGAGAGCGTCGCCGCAGGGGCGGTTTCGTCGAGTTCGATCCCCACGGGACAATGGTCCGAGCCCCTCACCTCCGCCCGGATGAACGCCGACCGCAGCCGCGGGCGCAACGCGGCGGACACGAGGAAATAGTCGATGCGCCAGCCAACATTTTTCGCCCGCGACCCGCCGACGTTGCTCCACCAGGTGTAGTGCCCCGTTCCCGGCTCGAACGCGCGGAACGTGTCGCAAAAACCCGCCTGCACATACGCGTCAAACCCGGCGCGTTCCTCGTCGGTGAACCCTTTGTTACCGACGTTCTGCTTGGGCCGCGCGAGGTCGAGCGGGGTGTGGGCGGCGTTCAAATCTCCGCAGAAGACGACCGGCTTCCTCTCCTCCAACGCGAGCACGTAGGCGAGAAACGCCGCGTCCCACCGTTGCCGGTAAGGCAGGCGCAAAAGACCATCCTTGGCGTTGGGGGTGTAGACGTTGACGAGATAAAAATCCGCGTACTCGGCGGTCAGCACGCGGCCTTCGTCGTCATGTTCGGCCACGCCGATCCCGTAATAAACGGCGCGCGGCACGACCCGGCTGAGGATCGCCGTCCCGGAGTAGCCCGCCTTCCGCGCGGGATTGAGGAACACATGGTAACTGCCCCCCGCCAGCGGGGCCATCGCGTCGATGTGGCAGCGCGTTTCCTGAAAACACACGATGTCGGCGCGTTCGTGCGCGAGGTAATCGAGCAGCCCGTAACGCAGAGCGGCGCGCACGCCGTTGACGTTCCACGAAAGCAATTTCATATAAGAAGCGGGTTCCGCGCGGTTTGCCGCCACCGTTGAGAACAGTTTTGCCCTTGCACGTCAATGCCGGACGCCATCGAAGACAGGATATTGGAACGCGTGCGAGGCTTGCGCGCGGGCACGACCATGTGCCCCGGTCGTTTGTCGAGGGATCTGGGCTTCAAACTGGCCGATCTGCGCTCGATCTACGTCGCGCTCGCCAACGCCGGCCGCCTGTGCATCCGCCAGCATGGCCACCCTGCGAATCCGGAGACGTTGCGCGGGCCTTTTCGCGTTGCGCCAATTCCGCCGCAGGCGTCGTCCAGTAAGGTAGGGATGCCTCTCCGAGGCAGTCCCTAGAATTTCTGGAACGCGTCGAGCCATGCACGGTCATCCAATCCATATCAGGGACTGCCTCGGAGAGGCATCCCTACCTTACTGGACCAACCGGCAGCTTGCGCTGCCTGCTAAAAAACCACCCGCGCCTCTGCCGGGCTGGACCCCTGGCCTTTCCTGGCGTACATGAACGCCCCATGCAAAAGAAGCCTTTCGCCGAACTCGGCCTGTCGCCCGATATCCTCAAAGCCGTGGCGCGGCTCGGTTTCGAGGAAGCCTCGCCGGTGCAGTCGGCCGCGATCCCGGTTTTGCTCGCGGGCAAGGACGTGGTCGGCCAGTCGCAGACCGGTTCGGGCAAGACGGCGGCCTTCGCCATCCCGCTCATCGAAAAGATCAAAGGCGAACGACGTGTCCCCCAGGGGTTGATCCTCCTGCCCACGCGCGAACTCGCCATGCAGGTGGCCGAGGAAGTGGCGAAGCTGGCGCTGTTCAAGAAAGGCGTGCGCGAACTCCCCATCTACGGCGGGGCGTCGTACGACCGCCAACTGCGCGGCCTGCGCGACGGCGCGCAGATCATCATCGGCACGCCGGGCCGCGTCATGGACCACCTGGAGCGCGGCACGCTCTCGCTCAAGGAAGTCACGACGGTCGTGCTCGACGAGGCGGACCGGATGCTCGATATGGGGTTCCGCGAGGACATCGAAAAGATTCTTTCCCAGGCACCGGCCGAGCGGCAGACGGTGCTCTTTTCGGCCACCGTGCCACCGGCGATCCGGGACATCATCCGGCGGTTCACGCGCGACCCGGTGCAGGTCCGCATCGAGTCGCAGGCGCTCACGGTTCCGGCCATCGAACAGGTGTACTACGAGGTGGACCGGCGCTCGAAGCTCGAAGTGCTCTGCCGCCTGCTCGACCTGGAGGACGTGAAGCTGGGCATCATCTTTTGCGCGACGAAGATCATGGTGGACGAATTGACGAGCCACCTCGCCGCGCGCGGTTATCGCGCCGAGGCGCTGCACGGCGACCTGAGCCAGGCGATGCGCGAGCGCGTGATGGGCCGTTTCCGCAACCACGCGTGCGAGTTTCTCGTGGCCACCGACGTGGCCGCGCGCGGGCTCGACGTGGACGACGTGGAGGTCGTCTTCAACTACGACCTGCCGCACGACGGCGAGGATTACGTCCATCGCATCGGCCGCACCGGTCGCGCGGGCAAGACGGGCAAGGCCATCACGTTCGTGGCGGGGCGCGAGATTTATAAACTCCAGAACATCCAGCGTTTCATCAAGGCGCGCATCCAGCGCCAGCGCGTGCCCTCGCTCGACGAGGTGGAGGAACGCCGCACGGAGGTCCTCTTCGAGCGCGTGCGCGAGACGCTCGAAGCGGGCAACTTCCGCCGCCAGGACGCCGCCGTGGACCGCTGGCTGGAAGCGGGCCATTCGCCCACGGACATCGCCTCCGCGTTGATCTACCTGCTGAGCGACAACGGCGACAAACCCACCGAGCCCACGCCGAACCGCCCGACGCCAGGAGTCGCCGGCCACGCGCAACACCAGAAGCGGCCGGAGGTCGAGCCACCGCACTTCGTGGACGAGGAGGACGACGAGCCGCAAACCCTCGACGACGCGCTCAGCCACAAACCCTACGCGCCCAAAGGCCCCGCGCGCCGCAACCTGCGCCCCGACGGTTCACCCGCCGCCGTGTCGCATGAGAAAGGCATGATCCGACTGGTGATGAACGTCGGCGCGAGGCACAACATCCGCCCGGGCGACATCGTCGGCGTCATCGCGGGGGTGACGGGCCTGCCGAAAGAGGTTGTCGGGCTCATCCACCTCTTGCCCCAGCAGTCGCTCGTGGACGTGGCGCAGGAGCACGAGGAGGAAGTGCGCGAAAAGCTCAACGGTATCCGTTTCAAGGGGCAAAAGCTTTTCGTGGAGCGGGCGGCGGGAGACCGCCGATGAAAAAGCTGCTGCCGCTCCTCGCCGCGTTGGCCCTCTCCGGCTGCGCGTCGGTGAAGACGGAGCATTTCGCCGAGGGGAGGCCGAAGTTTGTTCCGATGGCGTATTTCGCCGGACACACCTATTCCTGGGGCGTCTTCGAGAACCGCGCCGGCAACCCGTCCAAACGTTTCACCACCGATTGCCACGGCCATCGGGAGGGCGATGCGTTCGTGCTCGACCAGACCTTCACCTACGAAGACGGCAGCAAGCAGCAGCGGCATTGGCGCATCCGCCGCCTGGACATCCACCGGTACGAAGCCACGGCCAACGACGTAGTCGGCACGGGCACCGGCGAGGCGTATGGCAACGCCTTTCATTGGGAATACACCGTCGCGCTCCGGCCGGGCAACCCGTTGTTCAACGTGCGCCTCAAGCAATGGATGTATCTCCAGCCCGACGGCCGGACGGTGCTCAACCGCGGGTCGGTCAATAAATTCGGCGTCGAGATCGCGCAGGTCGCGGAATCTTTCCAGCGGGAGTGACGGTGCGCCGCTTTTAGAGCGTTTTACTTTAGGTCGTGGCCGTTGCTCGTCCCGGAGGGACGGCGGATGGTAGCCGGTGGTGCCAA
>CAZZYS010000316.1:1955-5415 GCA_964658285.1 uncultured Verrucomicrobiota bacterium | reverse complement strand
TTCCGCATCGCGCCGTGTTTCTCGCCGGTGTGGGACACGGCGATCAACGCCATCGCGCTCGCGGAGAGCGGTTTGGACCCCGCGCACCCGGCCCTCCGCAAGGCGGGCGAGTGGCTGTATTCCAAGGAAGTGCGTCTGCGCGGCGATTGGATCAAGCAAAACCCGGAGCCCGAGGCCAGCGGCTGGGCGTTCGAGTACAACAACGTCTATTATCCCGACACGGACGACACCGCGATGGTGCTCATGGCGTTGCGGCTGATCTCGCCCGAGAACCCGGCGGAGGCCGATGCGGCCTTCAAGCGCGCGCTGGACTGGCAGATGAGTTTCCAGTGCCGCGACGGCGGCTGGGCGGCGTTCGACAAGGACGTGATGAAGGGCTGGCTGGAGGACGTGCCTTTCGCCGACCACAACGCGATCCTCGACCCTTCGTGTTCGGACCTGACCGGCCGCACGCTCGAATTGCTCGGCTATCTTGGCTGGGACAAACGCGACCGCCGTGTCGTCAGGGCCCTCAACCACCTGCGCAAGACCCAGTGCGACGATGGTTCGTGGTACGGGCGCTGGGGCGTCAATTACATCTACGGCACTTGGCAGGTCTTGCGCGGCCTGAAGGCCATCGACTACGACATGACCGAGAGTTGGGTGCGGCGCGGCCACGACTGGCTCGCCTCGTGTCAAAACGAGGACGGCGGCTGGGGCGAGAACTGCAACACTTACGACGACCCGACGCTCAAGGGTCGCGGCCCGAGCACGGCCAGCCAGACCTCGTGGGCGCTGATGGGACTCTGCGCGTGCGGCGACCTGGATTCGGTCTGCGTGCAGCGTGGACTGAGGTATCTCGTGGACTCCCAGAACGCCGATGGTTCGTGGACCGAGGACGAGATCACGGGGACGGGGTTCCCGAAGGTTTTCTATCTGAAGTACGACATGTACCGCAACAACTTCCCGCTGCTCGCGTTGGCGACGTACGCGAACCTGCGCGGCGGGATTTTCCGGCCGACGCAGCACGCGGACCTGAAAGCGGATTCGAGGCTCGGCGTTTACCCCCGGCTGATGAGTCTCGCCCCGCAGTTGCGTGAGGTGTTCAATGAGGTGTTCAGTACCGCCAGCACGCGGGCGTCTTGAGGCTACCGGCAGGTTTCAGCGCGCGGCTGGCCCGGTGTACTTGATGGCCAGTCCAGAATTTTTCTTGCCGTTGCGGAAACCATCCACGTACGCGTTGGACCCTGGATTACCGACCAGAACAGCATCCGCGCCGAGTTTGGCTCCTTGCTGTTTGAGCATGTCGTACACCGCCCGCTCCTCGGCGGCGGGAGCACCCAAGGCCGAAACCGGGCCGATGACCTCGTAGGGTCGGGTAGGTTTCTCAAAGAGGATTTTGATGCTGTGCCAATCGGCAATGGCCGGGTAGGTGTGATCGCCAGTCTGAACGGCGGTGCCGGTGACGCACCCGGAGAGGGGCAAAAACGTCGCGGCGATGAGGGGAAAGTAGAAGGAGGATTTTGGCATCCGCAGCAGTATGCATTTCCCCACCGTCACGGGCAAGGATCACGCGGGGGCATCGCTCAGGAAGTTGCGGCGCAGGCAAAACCTCCTAGGTTACTCTCTGATATGCCTTACGAACTGCCTCCTCTCCCTTACCCTAAAGACGCGCTCGAACCCCACATCGACGCGCAGACGATGGAGATCCATCACGACAAACATCACGCGACGTACGTGACCAATCTCAACAAGGCGCTGGAGAACAGCCCCGAGTTGTCGTCCAAGCCGGTGGAAGAACTCATCGCCGACCTCAATGCCGTGCCCGAGGCGGCCCGCGCGGCGGTGCGCAACAACGGCGGCGGCCACGCCAACCATTCGTTTTTCTGGAAGCTGATGACGGCAGACGGCGGCGGCGAGCCGACGGGCGCAATCGCCGAGGCGATCACGGAGGCGTTCGGCGGTTTCGACGCACTCAAGGAAAAAATCAACGCCGCCGGGGCCGCGCGTTTCGGCAGCGGCTGGTCGTGGCTGGTCGTCAAAGGCGGCAAGCTGGAGGTGATGTCCACCCCCAACCAGGATAGCCCGCTGATGGAAGGCCTCCAGCCGGTGCTCGGCGTGGACGTCTGGGAGCACGCCTACTACCTCAAGTACCAGAACAAGCGTCCCGATTACTTGAAGGCCTGGTGGAACACGCTCAACTGGGCGGCCGTGAACGAGAACTACGCCAAGGCCAAGGGCTAAAGCGTTCTTCAGTTGCCTGTACGGTTTCTGAGCCCCGGCAGGGGCATAAGATTTTAGCCCACGGCGTGAGCCGTGGGAAAGGCCAGCAAATGCGTCAAAGCCCCGACAGGGGCGCAAGAAAAGACGCCGGCCTTGGCGAGAGGACCACCGCGCAGGTTTTCTTACGCCCCTGCCGGGGCTGGCCCGTGCGAATTCTGTCCCCACGGCTCACACCGTGGGCTATCTTCTGACGCCCCTGCCGGGGCTGGAGCGAACCTTCCACACAAACGAAAAACGTGGCAGGCGGCGTTCACTACGTCCCCCGGCCGATCATCTACACGATGTGCGCCGGGGCGAGCAGGCAGGGGTGAGCCTCGTCGCCGCTTTCCAGTTGGATCGTGGCGTGCGAGATGCCGAATCTCTCGCGCAGCCCCTCGCAGGCCCGCGCCAGCAGGGCGTCGTCGACCGCCGCGTCGGGTTTGACCAGATGGACGGTCAGGGCGGTCTGCGTGGTGCTCAGGGCCCAGATGTGCAGATCGTGAACGGCGGTCACGGTGGGCAGCCCTTCCAGATACGCGCGCACTTCCGCCGGATCGATGCCGGCGGGCACGGCATCCAGGGCCAGGTTGGTCGAGTCCCGCAGCAGTCCCCAGGTGCCCCACACGATGACGGCATTGATGAGCAGACTCGTGACCGGGTCCAGCCATTGCCAGCCGGTGTAGAGGATGGCGAAGCCCGCGATGACGACACCCGCGCTCACCGCCGCGTCGGCCGCCATGTGCAGGAAGGCTCCCTTGACGTTGAGGTCGCCCTTGCGTCCGCTCATGAACAGCAGGGCGGTGGCGGTATTGATGGCGATGCCCAGGGCGGCCACCCAGATGACGGTGCCGCCCGCTACCGGCGCGGGATCGTGGAAACGGCGAATCGCTTCCCAGGTGATCCCCCCGCAAGCCATCAGCAGGAAGATGGCATTGGCCAGCGCGGCGAGGATCGAGGAACGCCCCAGGCCGTAGGTGCGCCGTGCCGTCGGCAGGGTTTTCACCAGATGGCTGGCCCACCACGCCAGCAACAGGCCGAACACATCGCTCAGGTTGTGCCCCGCGTCAGCCAGCAAGGCCAGGGAATGGGCGAAGAACCCGAAGACCACCTGCACGACCACGAAGCCGAGGTTGAGCGCGGTGCCGATGGCAAAGGCCCGTCCGAAACTGGCGGGGGCGTGGCTGTGTCCCGGACCGCCGTGGGAATGTTCGTGGTCGTG
>CAZZYS010000316.1:0-1855 GCA_964658285.1 uncultured Verrucomicrobiota bacterium | reverse complement strand
CTGGCGAAGGCCACGAGCATCCTGATCCGATCCCGCGGCGTCGGCAGGGTTTTCACGAAATTGGCGGCCGGTAGCGGGTCGCCGGCTTCGGCCTGGGCGAGAGCCAGTCGGGCGTGCGTTTTTTTCCTGACGTAAGTGTTCGGAATCTCCTTGGCCGTGCCGAAAGCCGCCGGGAAATCCCCCGCCCGCGCCCGCGCCAGGGCGAGAGCGGCCATCGCCTGGTCCCGGCGGTAATCCTCCTCGATGGCGGTCACCGTGCGCGCCGCGCCGTCCGGGTCGCCGGTCTGCGCCTGCACCTCGGCGATGCAACCGAGCACCCAGCCTTTTTTGTCGTACTGGCCTTCGCTCGCGGCCAGCAGCGCGCCCGCCGGATCACCGCCACGGGCACGGGCGACGTGCATCTTGTTCTGTGCCCGCAGGCGGATCTTGGCGTCCTCGATGGCCGCCAGCGTGCGCGTTGCCCCGGCTACATCACCCGCTTGCGCCTGCGCTTCGGCGATATGCGACAGGGCGGATTCCCGGTATCGCCGCGCCTCCTTTTGCTGCATCCGGTTCGGGGAATTCACGTCGATGGACGCGACCGTGTGCAACGCGCCGGCCACGTCGCCGGCCTTTGCCTGCGCCTCGGCGATCTCGGACCACGCGCCGGCCCTCGGATCGAACGCCTGGAACCCCGTTGACTGGACTTCCGCAACCAGGCGCAAGGCACCGGTCACGTCGCCGGTTTCCGACATCGCCCGGGCCATCCGGCAGACCGCGTCGCCCTTTTCCTGGCAGGACGCCACCGTGCGGCGGGCTCCCGCCACGTCGCCGTCGCGCACCTGCGTCTCCGCGATGATGCCCAACGCAAAATCCTTGAACCCGCCGCCGGTCTCCGTGGCGGCGCGCAACGCCCCCGGTCCGTCCCCGGCGCGCGCCAGCACGCGGATGAGCGGTTCGAGCAGTTGAAAATCGTCCACCGCACGGAAGCCGATGCCTTCCACCTCGCGCAAGGCCGCGTCCGTGAACGAACGCGCCAGCGCCCGGCGCTGCTGGCGGAGGGCGGCGCGTGCGGCTGCGGCGGAGGCCGTGGGCGGCTCCGGGGCGACGAAAACGGCCGGGACGGCTGGCTTGGCGGCCGGTCGCGGCGCGGTGGAGTCATTCGGATTGGCCGGCAGCACCGGTCCCTTTGGCGGGAGGTCCATCAGCCCGCGCACGGAATCGATCAACTGGGCGAGGCACTCCTTCGTCGGCGGGGTCAGCGCGTCGAGCCAATGCGGCAGGGCCAGGAAGTAATCCAGGTCGTCGCTGACGGCGACTTTCTCGATGCGGAAGTTGACGATGTGCGCGTGCGCGCGGGTGGCGAAATCGATCTCGCGCAGCACGTGGACAGAGCTGTTGGAATGCGCCGAAAAAACGAGCACCATCACACGGCAGCGCTCGATGGCGCGCTTGATCTCGCCGGGGAAAAACTGGCCCGGCCGCACGTCGCGCGGGGCGATCCAGCAGGACATCCCGGCGTCCTCCAGCGCGGTGCACACGATGTCGGCCGTCGCCTTGTCCTCCGACGAATGAGAAATGAAAATTTCGTGGGCCATCGGCGGGTAGGAAAGAGCTGGCTTCCAACGATAAACCGGCCTGCGGTGGAAAAACAAGTCTACGAGCGGTCGGTGGTGTCCTGGGTTGCGGGTTGCGGGTTGCGACTCCAGAGCGCCAAAGGCGCGGTTCTATAGAAGCCTACCCCGCTTTGCAGGTTGGTTGAGGAGCTTTGCTGGCGGCGGTGCCCGGTCCTATTGGTCCTAGCGGTCTGATCCGTCCTGTGGGCTCATAGGACGGATCAGACCGCTAGGACAGCCTCCAACCTCTCAACCAACTT
>CAZZYS010000315.1:0-5428 GCA_964658285.1 uncultured Verrucomicrobiota bacterium | reverse complement strand
CGCAACGACACGCTCGACGTGTGGATCGACTCCGGGGTGAGCTTCCAAGCGGTCGTCAACAAGATGCTCGGCGTGGACGGCCCGGCCGACCTGTACCTGGAGGCCACCGACCAGCACCGCGGCTGGTTCCAATCGTCGCTGCTCATGTCCGTGGCGATGAACGGCCGCGCCCCGTACAAGGAATGCCTCACGCACGGGTTCGTCGTGGACGTGGACACGCGCAAGAAGATTTCCAAGTCGGACCAGGGTGCCGCGCCGAGCCAGTACAGCAAGCCGACCGTGGCCGAGCACTTCGTCAACAAGCACGGCGCGGACATCGTTCGCCTGTGGGTCAGCAGCGTGAACTTCACCGACGAGGTGCCCTTCGGCGAGGAGATGTTCAACCGCCTGTCGGAGACCTACCGGCGGCTGCGCAACACCCTGCGCATCCTGCTGGGCAACCTCGCGGACTTCGACCCGTCGCAGGACGCCGTCGCGCCGGACAAGTTCACGTTCGTGGACCGCTGGATCGGCCACCGTTTGCAGGAGGTCATCGCCACTTGCAAGGAGGCGTACGCGGCCTACGAGTTCCACAAGGTCTACCACACGCTCAACCAGTTCTGCGCGGTGGACCTGAGCAGCCTGTACGTGGACATCACCAAGGACCGGATGTACTGCGACCGGCCCGACAGCCCGCGTCGGCGCGCGACGCAGACGGTCATGCACGGGGTGTTCGACGCGTTGTGCCGGTTGCTCGCGCCGCTGTGTCCGTTCACGGCGGAGGAGGCGTGGAATTTTGCCGGCAAACTCGGGAGCGTCCATTTGCAACGGTTCCCCGAACGCGACGAAAAGGCGGTTCATCCGGCCATCCCCGAGTGCGTGGACGAACTGCTGGGCTTCCGGGCGGCGATCTCGCAGGCGGTCGAGCAGGCGCGGCAGCAAAAAACCATCGCCAACGCGCTGGAAGCCGAGGTGACGCTCCACATCGCCGACGATGCGCAGCGGGCGGCGCTGGCGGCGTTGGACGGCGAGCTGGACGAGTTCTTCATCCTGAGCGACCTGAAGCTGGAGGGGGCGGAACCCGACGGCGGGTCGCGCGTGGTGTTGCGCCCGACGAAGTTCGCGCGCTGCGGACGTTGCTGGCGGCATCGGCCGACCGTGGGCCAGGTCGCGGCGCACCCGGACCTGTGCGACCGTTGCGCGGACGCGGTGGACGCGCTGCCTCCCCCGTAGGCGGGCGCGTTTTGACCTGTTAGCGTGCCGGCGCTGGCGTCGGCGTCGATGCCGGCGGGCGCGTGTCCGCTTGCTTGAGGAGCGAGTCCACATCGACGAACGGGGTGGCGTTCCCGCCCAGCATCAGCGGCAGCCGCCCGTCCCAGCGCTGCAGTTGCTCGTATTGGATCAAGGCGGGCGTGAGACTTTTGGAAAGCAGATCGTTCGCTTCCGCCTGCGCCTTGGCCTTCGTCAGCGTCGCCTGTGCTTCGCCGAGGGCCTGCTGCTTCATGGCGTTGGCCAGGCCAGTAGCCTGCGCCACGTCCTGATCGGCCTTCACGACGGCTTGCTGGAGCTGGTATTTTTGCTGTTCGGCCGCCTGCTGGGCTTGGATTTTCGCGTCCAGGGCGTGTTGCAGGGACGGCGGCAAATGGACCTCGCGCACCCCGAACGAAACCATCGTCAGGTGTCGGCGCTCGAACTCGACGCCCAGGATCGTTGCCATGTCCTTGATCATCTCCGCGCGCTTGGTCGCGGTGATTTCTTCCCAGGTGTACTTGGACGCGACCACGGGGACCTGGGAACGGGTGTATTGCCGCACCACCCCCAGCTCGACCACGGAGATGGGCGCGCCACCCCAATCGACGTAGAGTTGCGACGCCTTCGACTTCTCCACCTGGTACTGGATGACCACGTCCAGGTTGATCTGCTGGCCCTCGCTGCTCTGGACCTTGATCGAATCGTCGCGGGGAGCGCCTTCCTCCGCGCTCTGCACCATCTGGTAGGTCTGGATCGTGATCGGGTATTCCTGGATCGCTTGGGTGAACGGATTGATGAACGCCCAGCCCGGATCGAGGGCACCGGTCGTCACGTCGTGATGGGCCTTGTCGAAGACGATGCCGACGAATCCCGGGTTGATGTTGCGCCAGGCCGAAAAGGTGAAGCGCAGGAGGACAAACGCCACGACGACGGCCACGAGGATCGTGCCGAGACGCACGGCGGAACGGGAGGAGTTATTTTGGGGGAAGGAGACGGCCATGAGAGGAATTTGGGAGAACGTCCGGCGACACAGGTCCCCGCTCGGATGGACGGGGACCGCGCCAGAAAGACACGAAGGAAGCGATGACGCGGGGAGCGACCCACGCTCCGATCCGCCAGGCGATCCACAGTACGAATCCAGTGACGACCAGTTCGAGCAACGTTGGAGTCATCGACCCGGAAACGTCGCACGATTACGGACGGTTTCACGTGGTTTCGGAAAACATTCAGATCGCGTACTTCGTCCAGATCCATTCCGGGATCGTCTCGCCGCGACCCGTTTCCAGACCGACCATCGTGTAGTCGCAATAACCGTCCGCGCACAGCTTGCCGGTGGTCTTGCGCAGGATTTGGAACTGCACCTTCACCCCGTCGCGCACGATCTCGTCGATCCACGTCCGCACGACCATCCAGTCGCCCAGCCCGAGCGGACGCTTGAACCGGATGAGCGTCTCCTTCACGACCCACCCGAAACCGTGCCGGATGAACTCCTCCATCGGCATCCCGTAGCAACGCGCCATCTGGTCGTAGCGCGCCGCCAGCACGTAGTCGAAGTACCGGCTGTTGTGGACGTGCCGGTTCATGTCGATGTCGTCGGGCCGCACCTGCATCTCGCTCTCGAACTTCGAGCGCAGGAGGGTCGGCTGGATCGGCGTGGAAGGGTCCATCGAAAAGGAAGCTGGGAATCAGGCCGGCCAGACCCGCAAGGCGGTTTCAACGACCCGTTGCAACTCTTCGCGCGTCGCCCCGCCCGCGGCCTGCACGGACATGCCGTGCAGCACCGTCGCCACGAAGCGCGCGAGGTCAGCCGGGTCCGCGCCGGCGGGCAGATCGCCCTCGTCGCGGGCACGTTCCAGGCGGCGGCGCACGAGCGTTTCGGTGCCGGCCCGGCGCGCGGCGAGTTCCTGACGGATGACCTCGGCCCCTTCACCGCAGGCGAGCGCCGCGCTCACCATCAGGCAACCCCGCGGGTCTTGCGAACAGGCCGATCCGGCGGCGGAGCCGCGCAGGAGGCGCTCGACCGCCCCCCGTGCGGTCGGCTCGTCCAGCGCATCCCGGATAGCGTTGCCAGCCATTTCCGCATAGCGGTCGAGCGCCTTGCGAAAGAGCGATTCCTTGTTGCCGTAGGCCGCGTAGAGACTCGGTCGATTGATCCCCATCGCCGCCGTCAGGTCGGACAGCGACGTGCCTTCGTAACCGTTGCGCCAGAACACCTGCAGGGCGTGGTCGAGCGCCGCATCGGCGTCGAAGGCCCGGGGCCGACCAAGCGAACAAATACTTTTTTCGACTTTCATACCTCTCGGTACAATAATCCTCTTGACGCCGCTTGGCCAGCATTTATATATGTACCAAACGATACATAAATATGAACACTTCTTCCAGGAATCTTGCCGGTAAAACCGCCCTCGTCACCGGCGCGTCGCGCGGCATTGGTGCGGCCATCGCCCGCAAACTCGCCGCCGAAGGCGCGGACGTGGCGATGAGCTACGTGGCGTCCGCCGACAAGGCCGAGGCGCTGGCCCGCGAACTCGCCGACGCCCACGGCGTGCGGGTCACGGCTTTCCAAGCGGACCAGGCCGACGCGGCGCAGGTGACTGAACTCGTCAAAAAGACCGCCGAGCAATTCGGCAAGCTCGACATCTTGGTCAACAACGCGGGTGTCTTCATCACTGGAGCCATCGACGACCCGGACTGCGACCTCGCCGAGCTGACCCGCCAGCAAGCGGTCAACATCGGTGGGGTTGTCGCGGCGGTGCGCGCGGCGGTGCCCTTCCTGCCGTCGGGCGGACGGATCATCACCATCGGCTCGATCATCGGCAAACAATCCCCGATGCCCGGCCTGGCCGACTACAGCGCCACGAAAGCCGCCGTCGCCGCGTACACGCGGGGCTGGGCGCGCGACCTCGGAGCGAAGCACATCACCGTCAACACCGTCCAGCCGGGGCCGATCCAGACCGACATGGACAAGGAGCCCGCACCTGAAACCGTCGAGTTCGTGCAAAAGAAAGTCTGCCTCGGGCGCTACGGCAGGCCGGAAGAAGTCGCGGCGGCGGTGGCGTTCCTGGCGAGCCCGGAAGCGTCGTTCATCACCGGCACGACGCTCGACGTGGACGGCGGGTTCACGGTCTGAACGTCACGAACGCACGGCGGTTGGCGCGGAGAGGTCTAATCTTTGACCTTCTCGACCCCATCGACCTTGAACGTGTCCCCCTCGTGCTTGAGCGACACCTTCACGTGGGCGTCGGGCACCGTGCCGCCGGTCAGCAGGACCTCGGCGGTGCCCCGGAGGCCATCGGGGGTGACGGTGGCGTTTTTGATTTCGACGTGTTGTTCCCAGGCCGGGTCGGAGACCTCGGATTGCGCGAAATAGTCGAACTTTGGGTCGCCGTTCGCCGTGGCCGCTTTCTTGCGGCAATCCGCCGTGGTCAGTTCCTCGGCGAATGGAACCGGTGCCGGTGTCGCCCCGGGGATCGCGTGGATGAGGTCGCGGACGTGCTGTTCGTAGAACATCTTGAGTTGCGCGGACTCCATCGCGACGAGATCGGGGATGTTCTCCACCGAGTCGATCTTGTACGTGCCGCCTTCGAGGAAGAGGGTCAGCCGGGCGTGGACGTTGCCGGCTTCCTTGCCCGTGAGCATCACCTCGGCGGTGAAGCCGTTCTTTCTGCCTGCTTTGACGTTGCTGACGGCGATGTTTTTCTCCCACCCCGGGTCCGAATCGAGCCCGCCCACGAAGTAATCCCCTTCCTGGCTGTCCGCCGGCTTGCGGACCAGCTTCGCCAGGAGGCCAGCGGTGACGTAGCGGCTCATTTCCTTGCGGTGCTGCTTCGCAATGTTGGTGTCCTTCCCGTATTCGAGGAGGTGGCAGTACCACTGGAAAAAATTGTGGGCCTGCTGGGTGACCCGGGCGTCGTCACCCGCCGCAGCGCGGGCGGACGGCAGCGCGGGGACCAGCAGGCAGCAGAGGAGCAAGCGCAAATGTTTCATGGACAGAGGAATGCCTGATGAACGCAGAAACCGGGGAGAATTGTAAAACGTTTTCTCCATCTCTGGCTCGTGTCCGACCGCCTCAAGGACATGCCGGCTCTTGGAAAGCGGGTGAGAAGGTTCTGAACAGGCCGTCGCGGCCGGTCGTCCTGTAAGGGTAACAATCCCCCGGCAGAGCCGGGGGCCTTGTGGGTGGGAGCCCCTCAAAGGG
>CAZZYS010000314.1:0-5435 GCA_964658285.1 uncultured Verrucomicrobiota bacterium | reverse complement strand
GGTCACCACCGGCAAATAAACAAACATCACCGATGGACACGCAAAAGCTCATAGAAACCGCGAAGACGCTGGTCGCCGACGACAAGGGTCTGCTGGCGATGGATGAAAGCACGCCAACCTGCGACAAGCGGTTCGCCAAACTCGGCATCCCGCAGACCGTGGAGGCGCGGCGTGCCTACCGGGAGATGATCGTGACGACGCCCGACTTGGGCGAGTCCATCAGCGGTGCCATCCTTTTCGATGAGACGATCCGCCAGCAAACGCGGGCCGGCATCCCGTTTGTCAAAGCTCTCACGGAGGCAGGGATTATTCCCGGCATCAAAGTCGATGCGGGTGCCAAGGCGATGGCAGGCCACCCCGGCGAGAAGATCACCGACGGTCTCGACGGGCTACGTGACCGCTTGGCCGAATACGCTGATATGGGCGCGCGGTTTGCTAAGTGGCGCGCGGTCATCACTGTGGGCGAGGACATTCCCAGCTGGGGCTGCATGGACGCCAATGCGCATGCGCTCGCCCGCTACGCTTCCATGTGCCAGGAGGCGGGGATCGTCCCCGTCGTCGAGCCGGAGGTGCTCATGGACGGCGAACACCCCCTGGATCGCTGCCGCGAGATCACGGAGGAAACTTTGAACAGGGTTTTCGACCAGCTTTACACCCAGGGCGTGATGCTGGAAGGCATGCTTCTGAAACCAAACATGGTTCTGCCGGGGTTGACCTGCTCCACGCAAGCGTCGGTGGACGAGGTGGCAGATGCCACCGTGAATTGTCTCCTGCGAACGGTCCCCGCTGCCGTGCCGGGCATTGCATTCCTGTCCGGTGGTCAGTCGGGCGAATTGGCCTCGGCCCGGTTGAACGCCATGCACGTCAGATTTCGCGCGCGGTTGCCCTGGGCGGTGGCGTTTTCGTTTGCCCGCGCGATCCAGCAGCCGGCGATGGAGATCTGGTCCGGCGAGCAAGCGAACGTCGCCGCCGCGCAAGACGCGCTGCGGCATCGCGCCAGGTGCAATCGCGCGGCGCGGCGCGGTGAATACTCGGCGGCGATGGAACCGGCCAAGCTCTGAGCATCTCCACATGCGCGAAAAATTCATCGCTGGGAACTGGAAGATGCACACCACCGGTGCCGACGCCGCGCGCCTCGCGAAAGCGATTGCGAACGGCGTGGGCAGGGAGGCGCGCGTATCGGTCGCCGTCTGCCCACCTTTTCCGTATCTGGCGCTCGTTGGAGAAATGCTCAAAGGCAGCCGTGTGGCTCTCGGCGCGCAAAACCTCTTTCCCGCCACGGAAGGGGCGTTTACCGGCGAGGTCAGCCCGACGATGCTCCTCGACCTGGGGTGCAAGTACGTCATCCTGGGCCACAGCGAACGCCGGCACAAACTGGGTGAGTCCGATGTGTTCATCAACCAGAAGGTGGGCTTCGCTTTGGCCGCTGGCCTCGACGTGATCTTGTGCGTCGGCGAAACGCTGGAGCAGCGCGAAGCCAACCAGACCGCCAGAGTGCTCGACCGGCAACTCATTGAGGGATTGGCTCTTTTACCGGCGGATGCGATCACCCGCTTAAGTATCGCGTATGAACCGGTCTGGGCCATTGGGAACACAGGACACCACGCTACCCCCCAGCAGGCCGGAGAGGCGCACGCCGTCATTCGGCAGCGGTTCGCCCACCTGTTCGGCGAGGAGTCAGCTCAGAGGCTCGTCATCCAGTACGGCGGCAGCGTCAAGCCCGATAACGCTGCCGCAATGCTTGCGCAACCCGGCGTCGATGGCGCGCTAATTGGTGGCGCCAGCCTGGATGCCAGTCAGTTCCTCGCGATCGTCCAGGCGGGGACCTGCGAGCCACAAAGTGAAAAAAATCAACATGACGACAAACTCCTCACTTTCTAAAGAAGCCCTGCGAAACGAGGCAAGCCTGACCGCGCCGCTGTGCCTGTATCTAGTTCGCCACGGCGAAACGGCCTGGTCCCTTTCTGGTCAGTACACCGGACGCACGGACATTTCCCTGACGCCAATCGGCGAGGACTCCGCGAGAGAACTCGGTGCGCGCATTCGCGATATTCCGTTTGCCCGCGTGCTGACGAGTCCGTTGCAGCGGGCTCGACAGACCTGTGAGCTGGCGCGTCTCGCTACACCGTCCGAAATCGAGCCGGACCTGACCGAATGGAACCATGGCGACGACGAGGGTCGCTTCCCCGCTGATGTGCTCAAAGCCCAACCGGGTTGGAATCTCTTTGAGGATGGCGCTCCGAACGGTGAGACGCCCGGACAGATTGGCGAGCGCGCCGACCGTTTGCTTGCCAGGCTCAGGACGATGACGGGAAACATTGCCCTCTTCTCACACAGCCACTTCGGCCGGGCGCTCGCCGCCCGGTGGATCGGACTTACCGTCGGGGAGGCGCAACATCTCCTGCTCGATACCGCGTCTGTGAGCGTGCTGTGTTACGACCACGATCGCACCGCCGCGCCCGCCATCGCGTTGTGGAATTCCGCCGCGCATCACCCCGTCGATTCACACCTCCACCCACCCGCCGCCGACACGACGCCGGCGAAACAATCGGCGACTCAACGCTCGGAAAACAAGAGTGGCAAGAACCCGGCCGTGCAGAAGATTCGTGCCGACTTGTGGGGACACCCGCAGCCAACATTGGATTCCCAGCTACCCAATGCGATTCAACGGGCAGACGCCTGATCGCTGCGACGGAATGGGTGTGATATGAACCAAAGCCTGCTATATCCGATTCGGTTCGAGCCGATCTACCAGTACAGGATTTGGGGTGGACGGCGTCTGGCTGGGCTACTTTCAGAGCCGCTGCCAGGCGATGGACCCATCGGTGAAGCGTGGCTCTTAAGCGACCGCGACGACCATCCGAGCCGCGTTGCCGATGGCCCGCTCAAGGGGCAGACGATCAAGCAATTGATGGCGCAGTATCCTGAGCGGATATTAGGAAAACTCACCGGGCGGTTCACGCGCTTCCCACTGTTGCTGAAATTCCTGGATACCCGAGTCACGCTCTCCGTGCAGGTACATCCCTCGGATGAGCAGACCGACTTTATTCCCGCGGGCGAGTCTGGCAAAACCGAAGCGTGGGTAGTGCTTGAAAGAGCGCCCGATGCTCGCATCTACGCGGGGTTGAAGCCGGGAGTCACGGCGGAAAGTCTGCGCGCCGCGCTCGCAGACGGGTCCGCGCCGGATTGCTTGGCCAGCTTTGAGCCGAAGGTCGGCGACGGCGTCCTCTTGCCGGCGGGGACCGTGCATTCGCTGGGCGGCCTCGTCGTGTTCGAGGTGCAGGAAAACAGCGACGTGACCTTCCGCCTGTACGACTGGGATCACGTCGACCCGCAAACGCATCAAGGCCGCCCGCTGCAAGTCGAGCAGGCGATGGCGTGCATTGACTGGAAACAGGGGGCCGTCACCGCGACGGCTCCCGTGCTGGTAGAAGAAAAGCCCGTGCGGCGCGAGCGGGTGTTTAGCTGCCCGCAGTTCGTGCTTTGGCGAATGAGCGGAGAGTCGCCTTTCGCCGTGGGCGTGGACGACATGCCGCGCGTTCTGGTCTGCGTCAGCGGCCACGGCAAGCTGGAGAGCGGCGGCGCGGATTTCGCCTTTCGTAAAGGCGACACGCTGCTGCTGCCGGCAGTCGTCGGAGCGTGTCTGTGCCGACCGGATGGCGCGGTCACCGTCTTGGAAATCGCCTTGCCGGAGGGCACCTTGATCTGATGAAAAAGCTGATTGTATTCGATCTCGACGGCACGCTTGCCGAGAGCAAATCGCCCCTCGACGACGAAATGGCGGCGCTGCTCGGCTCGCTGCTCGCCATCGTGAAGGTGGCGATCATCTCGGGCGGCGGCTGGGCGCAATTCCAGACACAGGTCCTCGCCAACCTTCCGTCCGGCGACCACCTGGCAAATCTTTCCCTGCTGCCAACCTGCGGCACCCAGTTTTACCGGTTCGACGGCGATTGGAAAAAGCTCTACTCGGAAGATTTTACGGCTAACGAAAAGGAGAAGATCATTGGCGCGCTCCAACAGGTAGTCGCGGCATCCGGCTTCGCGGCAGAAAAAGTGTGGGGCGACACCATCGAAGATCGTGACAGTCAGATCACCTATTCTGCCCTGGGGCAGCACGCGCCCATCGAGGAGAAGAAGAAATGGGACCCCGACTTCGCCAAGCGCAAGGCAATGAAGGTGCAGCTCGATCAATTGATTCCGGAGTTCTCCGTTCGCCTCGGCGGCACAACTTCCATCGACGTGACCAAGCCGGGCATCGACAAGGCCTACGGCATCAGAAAACTACGCGACACGCTCGAGGTGCCCATCGAAGAGATGATCTTCATCGGCGATGCACTTTTTCCCGGCGGCAACGACTACCCGGCCGAAAAGGCGGGAGCGTATTCGATCCGGGTGCGCGACCCCGAGGAGTCCAAGCACGTCATCGAAGCCATCATCGCTTGTTTATGACCGGCCTACATTTAGAACGCATGGGGCTCATCATGGAGCCGGAACCGGGGAACCCGCACGAAGTCGAGGGCACGCTCAACCCGGCAGCCACGCGCGGCCCGGACGGCCAGCTCTACCTGTTCCCGCGCCTCGTGGCGAAGGGGAACTATTCGCGCATCGGAATCGCGCGGGTGAAGTTCGATGCGGCGGGCGACCCCTGCAATGTCGAGCGGCTCGGGCTCGCGCTCGAACCGGAAGCCGATTACGAACTTCGCCCTGGCGGTGGGGGAGGCCGCGAGGACCCGCGCGTCACGTTCGTCAAACCGCTCGGGCATTACGTGATGACCTACACGGCGTACTCGCCGCTCGGCCCTCGGATCGCGCTGGCGATATCGGAGGATTTATTCCACTGGAAGCGGGTTGGACTCGCGGCCTTTGCACCTTACAAAGGCATCGATTTTGTCAACGTTGACAACAAGGATGCCAGCGTCTTCCCGGTCGCCATTCCCAACCACTGCGGGAAAATGCAGTTGGGCCTGCTCCACCGTCCGCTTTTCCCGGGGACCCGGCCCGAGGAAACCGTGCGCCGTGCCCCGCACCGGCTGATGGACCTGGACCGTGAAAGTATCTGGCTTTCGTATTACCCGATGCCACCGAAAGGTCTCGTTCCGCACCGTCCCGGCCTGATCAATTCGCACCATCGACTGGCGTGTCCGGTGGCACCCTGGGAGATGCTCAAAATCGGGTGCGGCACCCCACCAGTGCTGACCCGTCACGGCTGGCTGATCCTTTACCACGGCGTGAGCAAATCTTTAGCGCCCGATGAGGCCGGGCGCGGATTGTGTTACTCGGCCGGCCTGATGGTGCTCTCGGAAAAAGACCCGCGTAAAATCCTCTACCGTTCGCCGCAACCGATTCTGACGCCGGAGTCACCGGACGAACTCCGCGGCACCATCGCCAACGTCGTGTTCCCGACCGGCATCGACCGGCGCGACGATCTCGGCACC
>CAZZYS010000313.1:0-5548 GCA_964658285.1 uncultured Verrucomicrobiota bacterium | reverse complement strand
CGCAGAGACGACGGCTTCCAACGAAGCGGCCATGCGGCTCGTAATTCCGTTTATCTCGCTGCCAGGCTCATGCCGTGCGACCACTACCGCCGCCGGCTCAGCGTAGGTGATCCACGTCTTGTCCGATGAATCTTGCCAGACGAGTGCCTTTAACGGCAGGTCGAGGCCGACCATTTGATTCGCCTGCATCAGCGGCGTGCCAGCCAACGCACTTCCAAAGATGATGAGTTCCGTCGGTCGCAATTTCAAACCGGCTTCCGCCGCGCCCGCCGCATGGTCGATTCGAATGAATACGTGCATCCCGCTTTTGCGGACTTCAGTTTCCAGGCGATCCATCGTTTCCCTGGGGCCAAATTGGCTCCCAATCGTCGTCATCCCTTGCCGCGAGCTTTGCATGATATTCTCTGGTGCTGGCGTGTCATCGTTTCCCATCTGGGATGTGTCTCACAAAGGATGGCAGCTGCGGGCGAGTGCGGCTTTGGCTGAATCAGCCAACGTGACAACGGCTGCGCCCATCATAATGACATCTTTGACGACAAGCCGGCCGACACCGGACAAATAAGGAAACCCGTGCGCGGTGCCGCCGAGCGCGGGTACCCATGCCTCGGGCGTCGTCACGAGAAAGGATAGCGTCGTGAACGACATCAGGATCAAAACCAAGCTGCCGCCTGCCGCGACTTTCGGCAGCAAGGGATGAAGAGCGATGGCCAACCCGATCAAGATGATCACGGTGCCAAGACCGTTAGAGAACGAGTATGTATGGTTTTCCTCGTGCCATTGGCGATTCGCAGCGTTCGCTTCGCCTTCCTTGGCCACGTGCGCATGGTAGGCCGGAGCATCGCAATGATAGAAGAAGTTCATGAAGGGACTGTTGGCGACGAGGGGCACGATGCTCTCCGCTTCGTAGCTGGCGAACTTGAGGCCGCCAATCCAGACCAACACGACGACCAGAGCCAAGCGGAGAAGGGCGATGCCGAGGCGGTCTAAGCTTGAGGCGAGAGTGAAGGCGAAATCGAAGAAATGCCTGATCTTTGGGCCGAAAGCGTTCTGATGGTCCAAGGGGGCGACCTGTTGTTTGCGAAGAATGTCGTTTGTCATTGAATGAGATCCGGCCGGTTTAGAGTTCGGTGCTTGCCTTTTGCCGACGGGACAAAGGCGGCTTGTCTATTTCTTAAGCGCCCACCGCAAGGCGTCTCAGGAAAACTGAAATTTCATTTTGCTCGCACGATTGGCAGCACGTTGCTTATCCCGCCAATGCCGTCCGAATTCACAGAAGTAGGTAAATTGTTCCGCCGACGGCGGCCAAGGAGATCAAACTGGCTAGCAGGTGCATGGAAACCAGCATCAGTATCTTGGCGAGCGTACGGCTGCGGCTCTCGCCGTACATTTGTCGCAAAGCCAGGAACAGGTAAAGTGGTGGTAGCAAAAGGCTCGACTTCAGCGCGAACCCGGCCAGCCAAACGAAGGGAACGCGAAGCGCAACGATTCCCATCCCTACATAGACCGTCCAAAATATCAGCAGAAAGGTGTGGTAGTGCAGGGAGAACACCAGGTGCGCGAAGTAGAAGGCGTCCTTGCGCCAATACAAGGCACGCAGCGCCAGCGCGAACACCGGCAACAACGCCAATGCGATCCAGGAGAGTCGACGCTGGACACCGTCCGAGATGGCTTTGTTTAACATGGGTTCACCACCGTTTCGGACGACCCGGGCTTCCAACGCCCGCTCGAACCGAGCTTCCAAGCCATTTGGCTGCGGGTTGTCAGTAGTACGGCCAGGAAGGAGCGGGCCATCCCCTCCTTTTGCCCCGTTGCTGTGTTTCGACGCCATGGAAACTGGAGCGTTGGCAACCGTTGACGGCGTATCCGCAGCTTTGAGTTGATCGGAAGCGACCCACTGGAAGTCGTGGCCATTACCACCGAGGACCACGCGGAGCGTACCTTCTTTGACCAGATGATCGTGGCTGAATTGCAGGAGTGTCAGGCACACGGCGCTCGTGAATAGGAAGAGTCGCAACGGATGGACGTAGCGCACGCGTCGTCCTGCCATGAACTCGTGCGTCAAGTGCCCCGGCTGCACGAAAAGAGGTTTGAGAGTGCGCAGTAATTTATTATCCCAACAGAACGTGTTGTCGAAGAAGTCAGCCACAAACCGCCAGATCGAGCGATGCGAGTCAGCGACGTGCTGACCACAGTCTGCGCAATACACGCCGGTGAGCACTGCGCGACAATTGGCGCACACTCTGAGTGGCGGTTCCATTTAGGGACGTAGCGCTCCGATGCTCGCTTCAGAGCGCCGCCGGGAGACAGATTAGCCGGGGTTGACCGCCATGGTCTCGTAGAGCGAGCGGAACTCAGTGTCCTCTTTGAGCATCCGGGCCATTTCCATCTTGCCGTCTGTGGTTCGCATCAGCTCGCGGATCATCATGGTGCGCGTCGGTTTGTCCTGACACATCGTGACGATTTGGACGCGCCGCCGTTCCATGTTCTTTGGGGAGGCATGGGCCGTGGACGCGAGATTAAGCAACGCACCGGTGGCGATCGCGAGGAGGAGAGTTCTTTTCATAGGTGATCGGGATGGATGTGAACTGATTGGTTTCGCCTGCGCCTGCCGCACTTAACGGGGGCAAAGCAGCACGGCTCATCTAACTTTTTAAGTGCCCGCGACACACCGTCTCAAAAAAACCAAACTTTCATCCTGCTTCGGAGCGTCGCAGGATTTTGCCGATCCCGCCGAAATTCCCGAACGTCAGGAGGCGTTGCTTGGCGCAGTCAGTTTCCCTTTAGCTTTCGTCGGCGATGTGCAACGCTCAATCTGCGGTCAGAGCGAACCAACGAAGTTACTCGGTACGGCGCTCGGTACAGCTGTGCAGGCCGCGCTGAGGGTTTTCTCCGTCGTTTCAAGCAACGAATCCATCGGCTCGAAGCTGGTGTGCAGTAAGCCGATCGCTCCGTTGACCGTGGTCACGCCGACCGTTTGTGCCCCGGCGAAACCCATCAAAATCGCTGGGCCCCAGACGGCCTCCAGACGCAACGCGCCGATCTGGGTTTCGAAGCGGATTTGCCCGAGGTTCGACAGCATGATGTCGTGGGCGAAGACGGCGGCGAGAAACCCGGCAACGCCCTGGACATCAATGCCGTTGATGACGGCCTGGTGCATGCCGCTCTGAGCGGCCACCAGGCCCTCGCGGCTTCGCGCCGGGGCTAGATCACCTTTTGCGCGACGGGCAAGACTCCAGAATGCGTCACCCCGGTGTTTCTCGATGGGGATAACGGCCATTCCCGTGACCGGAACACACTCGCCGCCGAGACCAAGCAAATCCCGGGTGTCGATGGGCGAGCAAATCCGGACGGCACCTTGGGCCGCACCGCCGGAGATCTCGCTGGCCGCAAAAGCCAATGCTACCGAGAGCGCGCCGTGGACCGTGGTTTCCTCCTGTCGCGCGCGGTCCCGCAGCGTGGCGGTCAGCGCAGTGGTCAAACGCAATTTCTTGATGAGAGGAGGCGAACCATCCCACATCCGGTATGTTTCAGGCGGCACCGATGGCATAGCGCCATCTCCACCCGAAATCACCGGACTCGCCTCGCTCGCAGTGATGCCAAGGAATTCCTCGTGGGTCGGTGGCACGGGCAAAGGTTCGAGCGCCTGCCCGGAAAGGGCTTGCAGCAGGTCTCGGATGAGATAAGTCACCGAGATTCCATCGGCGATAGCGTGGTGAGCGACCAGGATGCACACCGCTCGATCGCTACCATGAAGCAGCGTGGCCCGAATCAGCGGCGCTTCCTGTGGCTCGACGGGCTGCGACATTTCCCGTTCCATCTCCGATTCCCATTGTGAAAGCGCGTCCTCGCCTTGCACGATCCGCAACGGGATTGAAGCCCCAGGAACTTGAAGGAACCGGGGTGCGTGTCCTTCACTTTTCTCGATGCAGACCGAGAGCAAAGGATGACGTCGCTGGACCGCGTCGAGGGCGCTCCGCCAATCTTCAATGGTCGTTTTGCCATGGACCTCGGCGGCCAGCGCGAAATGCTTCGGATGATGTTGAGAGCCAAGCCACAAGACCTGTTCCAGGCTCCCGAGGGAACGCAGAACATTTGAGGCATGCGACGGAGAGAGAATTGGTGGATGTTTCATAAATGGGTCACGCTGGCCGACGAAGGGCAAATTGCGTCGTGAGGTGCCTGGTACGGCTAGTTCATCGATTGGCTTGTCTGTTTATGAAGGAGTGGTTGTTGCCCGTCTCAAAAGATCGAAAAATCGCTCGAAAGGACATTTGTCCTGCGTGCAGAAAGCTGCTCATCCAACTGTGTTCGCCGGAGATAATGACATCGCCACCCACAAGGTCGGCAATCCATACGCCAGCGTGACGCAAGCAAGATCAGGCTAGCCAAGCCGGACTTTGCTACCTGCCTGCAACCGTTTACTTGAGGCGTTGTTCAGGAGCGAAGCGACGGACAAGTTCCGCGAAGCGCGGATCGTCGCGTAACGGGTCCCAAAGCGGATTGAGCCGGAAATCGCCGTACGTAGGCTGATAGAGGACGTTTGCTCCTGCAGGCCGGTCCACCAATTTATTCAATTCGGCAAAAGCGAGGTCGTTTTGTCCCGTCCAGGCATACACCGCCGCCAGGTTGCAGCGCACGGTGGGTGCAATGAGATTGTTAGAAGTGAACGTGGTCAACTCACACGCCCGTTGCGCTTCTCGCACCGCTTGTTCCTTGTGTCCGATTCCGGCGTCGGCGATGGCGAGCACACTCAACAGATTTCCGTCCCCCGGTCTGGAAAGCGTCTGTTTTTCCAGTTCGACCCGTGCCTCTTGGAATGCCGCCGCCGCCGCTGGCAAATCCCCGAGCATCCTGAATCCCAGCGCCCTGTACCACGCGGTCGGATAATGGACCCCGCCAAATCTGAACGCGGTCTCCGGTGCACGGGTCACGACACGAGAAACCGCGGCAGTGTCGCGGTTCCAGAGATCGTAAAGCAGCTCGTCCTCGGTGGCGGTTTCATCGTCGATGAGATGAGCGTCCACCTGTCCGATCACAAAAGCGTGGTAGAATTGTAAATCGCCCGTGCGGTCCAGCAGGCCGTCCACGCGCGTGATCTGTGAAGCATACCTCTGGTCCGCCGGAGTCAGGGCGATCGCGCCCGCCATGCTCCGGTCGAAGTCATCGTAGCGCCGCAGGAAGCGGTACGTTTGCGAGAGAAGATCGAGCAACTCCAGGTCGCGCGGTTCCAGCGCCACGGCCCGCTCCAGACATCGCAGCGCCACATCCCAGTGATCCTGACGGCGAGCGATCCGGCTCGCCACGGCTTCCAGTTGCCCACTATTGGGCAAATCAGGGCGGGCCAACTGGAGTTCGCGCTCCGCCTGATCGGCGTCGTGATTTATTTTCAACGCATGGATGGCTTTGGCCAGATGCAATTCCCCCGCGTCAGGCCGCGCCTGTTCCGCCTTGGTTAGCGCGGTCTCGGCCAGGCTGCGGTGATCCGTTGCGTTATCTTCCGGCGCCGCCGCATCCTGGTGCAGCGCGAGATCATCGTGCCACCACGCCA
>CAZZYS010000312.1:0-5549 GCA_964658285.1 uncultured Verrucomicrobiota bacterium | reverse complement strand
GCAGGGCCGTCACGAGGGGCCGGGCCACGTCCAGCGCGAGGCGTGCGGCGTTCGGGCGGCGCTGCCGCAGACGCAGGGCCGCCAGGTCGAGCAGCGCGCGGACCCGCAGGGAACTCCCGGGAAAATCCCCGCCGAAATCGGCGAAGATTTTCTCCGCGATCTCGTGGTGCCCGGCCCGTTCCTCCAGCCGGGCCACGGTCAGCCGGGCCATCGCCTGACGGCCGGGTTCGGTCCCGTCGGCCGACCAGCGACGCGGCACCGACAGGTCCGGCGCGCGGTCCTGCGTGTAGAGCGCTTCCAGCCAGGCGAAACTCTGCGCGAGGAACGGGTTGCCGGGGTAACGGTCGAGCAGGTTTTCGAGCACGTCCTGGGCGTCGTCGAGGTTGTGCTGGTCGAGGCACGCCTGCGTCCAGCCCCAGTAGCAATCGACGAGGAGGCGTTCACTTAGGCCCTCGGGTCCGGCCAGCGCGCCAGTGAACGCCTGCGCGGCCTGGGCGGGCTGGCCTTGCGCCAACCGCAGGCGGCCGAGCAGACAAGCGCGTTGTTTGCCGAGCGCGAGCCGGCGTCCCGCGCCGCCCTCGCCGGCCGGGCCGGGAGCGGTGTCGGTCAGCACGGCCTCGGCTGCCTTCGGGTGGCCGGTGTCCAGGGCGATTTCCGCGAAGCGCAGGCGGGCGGATTCGCCGAGCTGCGGGTCATCGCGCAGGTCGCGGAAGATCGCGGCGGCCTCGTTGGCGCGATTGAGGGCGAGGAGAGCTTCCGCCCGGCCAAAGCGCGCGGGGGGCTGCGGCCCGGCGGCGGTGTAGCTTTCCAGGGCGTCGGACCAGTGGCCGAGCGCCGCCTGTGCCTGGCCGCGCCAGAACATCGCGGCGGCGTCCGGGGTGGGGAACTCGCGTGCGAGCAGGGCGAGGGCGGCGGGCGCGTCCGGCACGGCGAGCAACGCGCGGGCGAGGGTGAGCGCGGCGTTCTTCCGGGCATCGGGCGCGGGGTCGTTTTGCAGGAAGGTCTTCAGTTTGTAGACCGCCACGCGCGGGAGACCCTCGCCGAGGGCGCGGAGGGCCTGATCGGGGAGGGAAATAGACTCCCCCTGCGCCTGGAAAACGACCGGAAATTTTAGCCACAAAAAGGCACAAAGAACACAAAAAAGGGGAGGGAGAGGAGAATTTTTAACCCATTTTTGTGCTTTTTGTGCCTTTTTGTGGCTGATCCTCCGTCTGTTGCGCTGGTTCATAGTTTCCCCGCGAGAAAATGCCCCGTGAAGCTGCCCGCCAGCCGGGCGATCTGCTCGGGCGTGCCCGCCCCCAGAATCCGCCCGCCACCCGCGCCGCCTTCGGGGCCGAGATCGACGATCCAGTCCGCGCACTTGATGACTTCCAGATTGTGCTCGATGACGACCAGCGTGTTGCCCGCGTCGCGCAGCTTGAAGAGCACCTCCAACAGCTTGGCGATGTCGGCGAAGTGCAACCCGGTGGTGGGTTCGTCGAAAAGATAGACCGTGCAGCCGGTGGATTTTTTCGCCAGCTCCGTCGCCAGCTTGACGCGCTGCGCCTCGCCGCCCGAGAGCGTGTCCGCGCCCTGACCCAACCGCAGGTAACCCAGCCCCACGTCCTCCATCGCCACGAGACGGTCGGACACGGCGGGCACGGCGCGGAAGAACCGGCTCGCCTCCTCGATGGTCATCGCCAGCACGTCGGCGATGTTCTTGCCCTTGAAGGTAACCTCCAAGGTCTCGCGGTTGTAGCGTTTGCCCTCGCAGACCTCGCACGTCACGCTCACGTCGGGCAGGAATTGCATCTCGATCTTCATCACGCCGTCCCCCTCGCAATGTTCGCACCGGCCGCCCTTCACGTTGAAGGAAAACCGGCCCGCGTCGTAGCCCCGGATGCGCGCGGCGGGAAGCTGGGAGAAAATCTCCCGGATCGGGCCGAACGCCCCCGTGTACGTCGCCGGATTGGATCGCGGGCTGCGGCCAATCGGCGATTGGTCGATGGTGATGGCGTGGTCGATCTGCTCGGTGCCCTCGATGCGCTCGTGTTTGCCGGGTGCATCCTTGGCGCGGTAGAGCTGCCGGGCCAGCGCACGGCGCAGGATGTCGTCCACCAGCGTGCTTTTGCCCGAACCGCTCACGCCGGTCACACACGTCAGGCAGCCCAGCGGAAACGCCGCGTTGACGTTTTGCAGGTTATTTTCCGTCGCCCCGAGAATCTCGATCCAGCCCGAACCATCGAACGCCTCGTCGCCCTCCGCCGCCCGCGCCGGGATGCCGTGCGGCACCGCCGTCCGCGAGCGTTTCGGCGGCGGAAAGAGCGGCTGGTGACGGCGACGCGGCACGGGGATCGTCAACCGGCCGGTGAGGTATTGCGCGGTGGGCGAACCCTCCACGCGCATGATTTCCTCCAGAGTGCCCTGCGCGACCAGCCGCCCGCCGCGCGGACCCGCGCCGGGGCCGATGTCGATGATGTGGTCGGCGGCGCGGATGGTGTCCTCGTCGTGCTCGACGACGATCACGCTGTTGCCCAGGTCGCGCAGGCGGCGCAGGGTGGCGATGAGCCGGTCGTTGTCGCGCTGGTGCAACCCGATGCTGGGTTCGTCGAGCACGTAGAGCACGCCCGCGAGACCCGAGCCGATCTGCGCGGCGAGGCGGATGCGCTGGCTTTCGCCGCCGGAGAGCGTGCCGCTCTCGCGGTCGAGGTTGAGGTAGTCCAGGCCCACTTCCACGAGGAACCCCAGCCGCGCGGAGACCTCGCGCACGATCTCGGCGGCGATCTGGCGCTGGGTCGCGGTGAGTTCCAGCCGGGTGATGGTCTGGTGCGCCTCGCCGATGGTCAGGCGGCAGAACTCGCGGATGTTGAACTGCCGGGTCGCGTCGCCGTCCGAGACGCCGAGCGTCACCGCCAGGATTTCCGGCCGCAGCCGTGCGCCGTGGCAGGCCGGGCAGGGATGCGGACTCATGAACGCCTTGAGCCGGTGCTTGGTCAACTCGCTCTGCGTCGTGTCGAGCAGGTGCTGGAGCTGGTGGACCAATCCCTCGAAGGGCTTACCTCCCGCGGCCACCGTTTCGGCCTCGGCTTTTTCCTTGCGCTTGACCTTGGTTTTTTCCTGATCCTTGGCGGGGCGCAGTTCGACGGTCTCGTCGCCCGTGCCCTCGAAGAGTGCGCGGCGGAAGCGGGCCGGCAGGTCGGCGAAGGGCTTGTCCACCGGCGCGCCGTAGTGCGCGGCCAGCGCGCGCAGCACGGTCTGGTAATACACGCGCATCCGCTTGCCCACGCCGCGATGCCACGGCGAGACGGCTCCTTCCGCCAGGGTCTTTTGTGGGTCGGGCACCATCAACTCCGGGTCGAGCACCTGGAGCACGCCCAACCCGTGGCAGACCGGGCACGCGCCGAGATGGCTGTTGAAGGAAAAATGCTTGGCCGTGAGCGCCGGCAGCGTGAAACCCGTCTCCGGGTCCCGGTAATCGGTGGAATACGCCGTTTCCGCGTAGTCCTCGCCGCCGCCGGGCGCGTGGAGGACGACGAGCTGGCTCTTGCCCCAGCGCAGGGCCGTTTCCACCGAATCCGCCAGCCGCGCGCGGATGCCCTCGCGCAACACGAGCCGGTCCACGACGGCGTCGATGGAGTGTTCCTTCGTCTTGGCGAGCCGGACGGGTTCGGGGCCGTCGAGTTCGACGATCTTGCCGTCCAGCCGCACGCGCACGAAGCCCTCGCGCCGGGCTTTTTCCAGCACGTCGCGGAACTCCCCGACCTGCCCCCGGACCAGCGGGGCGAGCAGGATCAGCCGCGAGCCGGGCTCCAGGGCGAGAATCTGGTCCACAATTGCTTGGGGGGTCTGGCGGCGCAGCGGGCGGCCGGTGGTGGGGTCGTGGGGCTGGCCGACCGACGCGTAGAGGAGCCGCAGGTAATCGTAAATCTCGGTCGTCGTGGCGATGGTCGAGCGCGGGTTGCCGGCCCCGGCGCGTTGTTCGAGCGCGATGGCGGGCGACAGGCCCTCGATGAAATCCACGTCGGGTTTTTCGAGCTGGTCGAGGAACTGCCGGGCGTAGGCCGACAGGCTTTCCACGTACCGCCGGCGGCCCTCCGCGTAGAGGGTGTCGAAGGCCAGCGAACTCTTGCCCGAACCGCTCGGCCCAGTGATGACGACGAGCTGGCCACGGGGGAGCGTCAGACTGAGATTTTGCAGATTGTGCTGGCGCGCCCCGCCGATTCTGATAGTCTGCTGGGTCATCGAATTTTGCCGGGAGGCACCGGAATTGCTGAGTATCCGGGATGTCCAGCAAAGCATACAGCGACCGCCAAAGCCAATGAATTCGTCCTCCACGCCTGAGGCTCCCACGGCTCCGGCCGGCTCCCCGCTGCCGTCCGCAGGCGACGACACGACCGTCACCCGGGCGGAGCTTCTGGAGTTGCACAACAAGTTCCGCGCGGTCAAGCACAGCGCCTGCAACGCCCTGGCGGTCATCATGGCGCTCTCCGAGATGGCCGAGCGCAATCCGACCTACATGGAGAAGCTGACCAAGACGGTGCTTTCCAAAAGTCCGCAGATGGTCAGCGAGTTGCGGACGTTCGACGACGAGTTCCGCGCGCTGTTCAAGGGTCTGCCGGAGTAGGCGGATTTTCCGCTGTCCGGTCCGACCACGCGGAGTGTTACGACCTCTTTTCCAGGACCATTCGCAGGGTCAGGAGTTCCTTCACGATCCGGTCCTTGAGGTCGCCGGGCACCAGGCTGAACTCGCGCAGGTTGGCCCGCCCGCCGAAGAGCCAGCGCAGGTCGGACTTGCGGACCCGGTGCACGGCGTCCCGGTCGCGCACGAACGGCAGGTGAAACACCGCCGGGTCCGCGAAGACCGTGAAACGCGACCCCGCCCGACCGCACGCTGCCGCCAGATCGTTCCCCGCCAGCCGCAACGTTTGCCAGAGTTTGGCGGGCAGCGGCAGGTGGTCCCAGGCCGGAGGGAAATACAGCGGGAAATCGTAACGCGGACACTGGATGACCAGATGCCCGCCCGATGAGAGCAGGCTCCAGAGCCGTTCGTTGAACTCGCGCGGCCGACAGAGGTGTTCGTAGACGTAGGAATGGAAAATGAGGTCCCAGGAGCCTTCCAGCCGGTCGATATTGCCGGTGATGACCTCGTCGGAACTCTCGCGCAGGTGGGTCACGTTGGCCGTCGTGATGTCCTGCGAGGTGAGGTGGACCTCCCCGCGCGCCCCCTGTGCCAGCAGGTATTTGCCGAACCCGGAACGGCCCGCGCCGATCTCCAGCACGCGGCAGGGACGCGCCGTTCCCGCCTGCGCCAGCCGCAGGACCTCGCCCCAGAGCACGGGGTATTCGGGCGGGTCGTTGAAGGCGTCGTAGCCGGTGAAGGTGTTATAAAACTCGACGAGGCGCGTTTCGAGTTGCGCGATGGCCGGGGCCTGGTCTTCGTGGATCAACTCCATGCGACTCCCGAGCAAAGCAGGGCCGATGCCGGGCGGCAAACTTGTTTGCGTGCAGGGTCATCCCGCCGCAGGCGTCGTCAACAAGGTAGGGATGGCTCTCCGAGCCAGTCCCTAATT
>CAZZYS010000311.1:0-5578 GCA_964658285.1 uncultured Verrucomicrobiota bacterium | reverse complement strand
CGGGATGAGCCGGAACACGGCGGCGATGCCGTATTTCTGGTTGAGAAAGTTGGCGCGGTAGCGCGCGACGCCGGGGATCTCGTAGCCGAAGTCCACGTCGCCGGTTTCCTCGAAGACCTTGATCTTCATTTCCGGGGCGATCTCGTAGACCATCGACTGGAGTTCGTCGTTGGTCAGCGGCGGGTAGTCCACGCGGATGAGGTCGCCGTTGATGCGCAGCATCGGCGGGTTGCTCGTGGACAGGTGGAGGTCCGAGGCTTTCTGCTCGGACATGAGTTTGAAGAAGGCGTCGATCCTGGCCATGGCTAACCGCTAGAGTTAGCTGGATTGGTGCCACGCGCTGTCTGCCACCGAACTCTTCTTCCGGTCGGCCGGTGGTGTCAGTACGGATCAACGTCCGAGCGAGTGCTCCGGACGATTTGCGAGCTCTCGCGTGTGGGTCTGGAACTGACCGACAACAGAATAGCCGCCAACACCAGTCCAAGCAGAGTGAACACCACGGAGAACACAAAACAAAGGGACGCGAGCATCGGCATAAAAAGCAAACCGGAACTCAGTAACCAGCTACCGACCACACCAAAAAGGATGATATAAGCAAGGTACTCGGTCTGCGGGCGATGACGGTCAGCTCCCAACCGGTGACAAAGCGCGATGAAGACTACGGGCCAGACGATCAATGCAAGAACAAGAAAGAAAACATCCGTCCATCCCACCACCATCATCAGTCTATCTAGCATCAGTAGATAATGATCGGACTCCCTTGCGAAAATCAGGCCTTCGACCCACTACCCGAGTGCGGACGGTGGGCGAGCACCTGCTGGATCTGCCGCAAAAATTTCTCCCGCTCGGACGGCTTCGGCAGGTAGCCCTTCAAGCCTTGCCCGAGCATCTGGTTGAGCTTGATCGGGTCCGTGAACCCACCGGTGACCACCGCCGCCACCTTCGGGTTGATCGCCTGCAATTCGTCGAAAATCAGGTCGCCGTTCATCCCCGGCATACTGAAATCCAGCACGACTAGATCGATGGCCGCCCACAGCCGCGCGTAGATGGAGATCGCCTCGAAAGCATCGTGCACGGTCAGGACCCGGTAATCTTCCTCCGTGAGGATCCGCTCGATCTCCGCCAGGGCCGCCCGGTTGTGGTCGGCGACGAGCACAACCTCCCTCATCCCGGTGGGATTGGCCATGTAAATCTGCTGCTGGTTGGTCGGCGGCTCGACGATCTGCGGGACGGGCAGGGGCTCGGGTTCACGGGTTTTTTGCGCCTCGGCTTCGACGGCCTCGCGGGCCTGTTCGGCCGCGTCGCTGCGGGCGTCCTCGATGCGGGCGAGCGCCTTGGAGGTCAACAGCCGCGCCTCGCTGACGCTGCTGACGATGTGTTCCAACAACGCTTCGAGCCGCGCGTCGTTGCGGTTGAGCAGGTCGGGATACTCGCGGAAATCAGCCATCCCGCGCAGCAGATCGTTGGTTTCCTGCAAGGCGACTTTCAACCAATCGAGTTCCTCGGATGAGAGCATAGGGGAATGAGAGCAACTGCGAGATTACTCGCTCGGGTGCACTGGTGTTCAAGAAATTTCCAACCCGAAGAAATCGCGGAACACTTGCCGATAGACCCCGTGTTTCATTTCTGGCAACCACGCGAGCCGGAATTTCACCGGCTCGATCCACCGCACCGCACGAAACTCTGGCTGCTTAGTGTGCACGTTGACCTTCGACGCCGGTGCCAGCAAACGCAGCCGGAAATAATGTTGCTCCTGGCCGCGATAACCCTGTTTCGTCCGGCCTGGCGGAAACAGATAACGGTACGGCCCGCGCTTGTCTTCCACCGCGTAATCGGCCAACTCGAGGCCAAGTTCCTCGTGGAGTTCGCGCGGCAGTCCCTCCTCCGGACTTTCGTGCGGGTCGAGTCCACCTTGCGGGAATTGCCACGATCCCGGCGGGTTGACCCGTTCGCCGACGAGGACACAGCCGCCCGGGTCCACGAGGATCGCGGCAACGTTGGGCCGATAAACCCGTGCGTCTGTCGTCATAAAAAGAAAACGGCGCATCTGCGGACCGGGAATTGAGCCGCGACCTTTCGCCAGGAAGCGGGGAGCAATTCAGCGGTCCGCCGACGCGCCGATAAAGGAGAATCTGTACCCGGGTCCTTACTTCGACGGAGCGGTCACGTAGGCAACCTGCCGGGTCGAGTCCACCTTGGTGGCATTTGTCCCATGCACGCTGGCGTGGGCAGTGCAGCCGACATTTAGAAGACCGGCAACGGCAACGGCGAAAGAAAAGGCGATGATTTTCTTCATGGCAAAAAATCGCACCGTTATTTCGCCGGGCTGGTCACGTAAGCGACCTGCTGAGTCGAGCTGACCTTGGTGGCGTCCGTCGTGTGAACGCCCGCGCTGGCGGTGCAGCCGACGTTGAGGAGACCGGCAACGGCGATGACGAAGGAGAAGGCGATGATTTTCTTCATGGGATGTGGATGTATGTAGCTTTTTCTCGGTGTGTCCGTCCTGGCTGTTCACTACGTCAAACGCCAGCCGGTGTTTAAAAAAGCTATCGTCGCCACCGGAAGTCCCGGCCTTATCCCCGCCCGGGAAATTTCAGCTTTTCACCGCGCCGGGCCGCCCGATGCTGCGATAATGGAATCCCAGATGCTCCATCGTCCCGGGATCGAGCAGATTGCGCCCGTCGAACACCATCGGCGAGGCCATCGCTTCCTTGAGCTGGGCGAGGTCCACCTGGGCGAACTCGTGCCATTCCGTGGCGATGATGAGTGCTTCCGCCCCCTGCGCCGCCTCCAGCGCGGAATCGACCAGTTTCGCCTCGGGGATCAACTTGAAGTTGCGCACGTTTTCCATGCCCTTGGGATCGTAGGCGGTGACGTGGGCTCCTTCCTTGAGGAGGTCGGCGATCAGGTCGATGGACACCGAGGAACGGATGTCGTCCGTGTCGCCCTTGAACGTCAGACCCCAGACGGCGATCTTCTTGTCGCGCAGGATCCAGAGGGTCTCCCGCATGGATTTGAGGAAGCGTTCCCGCTGGCTCTGGTTGATGCGCTGCACCTCCTTGAGCAGTGTGAAGGGCACGCCGAGCTGCTCGCTGATGGCGATGAACGCCGCGATGTCCTTCGGGAAACACGAGCCGCCGTAGCCCAGGCCGGCGTTGAGGAAATTGCGTCCGATGCGCTTGTCCATGCCGATGCCGTCGGCGACCTTTTCCACGTCCGCGCCGCTGGCCTCGCAGATGGCACTGACGGCGTTGATGTAGGAAATCTTCAGGGCCAGGAAACTGTTGGCGGCGTGCTTGATGAGTTCAGCCGAGTTGATGTCGGTCACGAGGATCGGCGCCATGAAGGGCTGGTAAAGCTTTTGCATGACCGCCAGCGCCCGGTCGCTCTTGGAGCCGACGACGATGCGGTCCGGGTGCATCAGGTCGCTGACCGCGCAGCCCTCGCGCAAAAACTCCGGGTTGCTCACCACGTCGAACTCCGCGCCTTTCTGGCCGTAGCGCTTGATGGTCTCGGCCACCTTGTCTCCGGTTTTCACGGGCACCGTGCTCTTGTCCACGACGACGCGGTACTGGCCGGGCTTGAGCACGGCGGCGATGTCGCGGGCGACGCGTTCGATGTAGCTCAGGTCCACGCTGCCGTCGGCCTGCGGCGGCGTCGGCACGGCGATGAAGACGACCTCGGAGGAGTCCACGCCGTCCTCGGTGTTGTCGGTGAAACGCAGCCGGCCGGCGGCGACGTTGCGCTGGATCACTTCCTCCAGGCCCGGCTCGTAGATGGGGATGTGGCCGGCCCGGAGGGATTCGATCTTCTGCTTGTTGTTGTCCACGCAGACGACGTGATGGCCGACATCGGCGAAACACGCCCCGCTGACCAACCCCACGTAGCCGCTGCCGATAATTGAAAGGTCCATGAGCAAATTTAAGGAATCGTTGTCCGACTGAGAATCGCTAGCAGTTCCCGTTCTATCTCATGTCCCGGGCGGCGACAACCCGGAAAAAAGACGACCTTTTGGCGCGCGTTCCAGTGTAATCGCGTCTTTGACAAACCGGGTGTCGTGGCTCCATTGGACAGGAAAGCCTCTGCTTTCCCTCGAACATCGTCGCGCGCCGCCATGAAATTTCGCCTGTCCCTGACCGCCTGTCTTTTCGCCGTCACTTTCGCCGGTTTTGCCCGTGCCCAGACCCCGAAAACGCAGCGCGAGAGACTCGGCTACTCACTCGGGGCGGAGATCGGCGACGCGTTCAAGCAGCAGGGGGTCGATTTCGATCTGGCGGCGTTCAACGCCGGCGTGCGTGACGCGATGGCCGGCAACCGCAAGCAGATGACCGTCAGTCAGATCCAGGATATGCTCATAAGTCTCAACAAAGGGGGGGCGGCCTCGGCCAAGCCGCCGGCGGCCGACACGACGGTGGCGGACAAGAACAAACGGGAGGGTGAGGCGTTTCTGGCCGCGAACCGCAGCAAGGCGGGGGTGCAGACGATGGCGAGCGGTTTGCAGTACAAGGTGCTGCGTGACGGCACCGGCCCGGTGCCCAAGGCCAGTGACACCGTGACCGTCAAGTACAAGGGAACCCTGATGAATGGCACGGAGTTCGACAACAGCGACAAGCACGGCGACGGCACGCTGACCGTCGCGGTGACCGGCGGCGTGATCGCCGGCTGGACCGACGCTCTCAAAATGATGCGCGTCGGCTCGAAATGGCAGCTCTACATCCCGTCGTCGCTGGCGTACGGCGACCAGGCGGTCGGCGCGGACATCGGGCCGGGCTCGCTGCTGATTTTTGACGTGGAGCTGCTCGCCATCAAAAAGTAGTTTCTCCCGCCGCGCCAACCACGGCGAAACGACGGGTGGCAATCCGTCCGAGACGCATCCTTATCTCTGTTGCCGGAACGACCGGCCGCGGTTCGGAAAAGATTTCCTGCCATCTCTCCTTTTCCGGCTTTTCGCCCCGCCGTCGATCCTCCATCCTGACGGCGTCATCCCCGCGTTTTGAAGGTCGCCGTCGTCATTCCTCTCTACAATCACGCCCGGTTCATCGGTGCCGCGCTGGAGTCTCTGCGGGTGCAATCCCGCCGCCCGGACCGGGTCATCATCATCGACGACGGCTCGACCGACGGCAGCCTCAACGCGGTCATCGCTTATTCCGAATCCACTCCCGCCAAGCTCGCGGACCTCGCCGGACCGGCGTCGGGGATCGAAACCCGCACCGAGGTTCTCGTCCAGGCGCACGCGGGCCTGCAGGCCACCGTCAACCGGGCGGTCTCGCTCGCCGACGATTGCGACTGCGTGGCGATCCTCCAGGCGGACGACTGCTTCCATCCCCGGCGGATCGAACGCTGTCTCGATTATCTCCAGGCACATCCGCACCTCGACCTGGTTTGCACCCGCTTGCGCCTCATCGACGAGGAGGGCGGGGTACTCCCGGCGGATTCCCCGCGCGCGAAGTGGTTTTCTGCGGCGTGGAGTTTTCGCGCCGCCCGCGACGACCAGAGCGCGCTCGATCTGGCGGAATGGCTCGGCCTCGCGAATTTCCCCGGCACCACGAGCAACTTTTTCGCCCGCGCCAGCTACCTG
>CAZZYS010000310.1:0-5578 GCA_964658285.1 uncultured Verrucomicrobiota bacterium | reverse complement strand
CAGATTTTAGAAGATTGTTCTGGGGGGAACAGGCGCCCCTCGTATCCATCGGATGCGGGGGGCGCTACTTTTTTGGGGTCGTTGCCCACGCGGAGTTCGTGGTTTACCCTTCTGCCCGTGCCTTCGTCGGAATCCTCCGTCCCGGTCCCCGAATCCGGAGAAACGGATTCATCGCTTGCCACCGCGCCGACCCCACCGCGTCCGGAGCGTGGAAGGTTCGGGTGTGCGACGACCTTTCTGCTCGTTTTCCTGATCCTGGCCGGTTTGGCGGGCTTCGTCTTTTACCGGATGGAGCGCATGGCCGAAAACGGCGCGGCGGGCTTCGTCAATTGGGGCGGCCGGGTGCGCGATGCCATCGTCGCCGTCACGGGGATGCAGCCGCGCGTGACCGTCAACGAACAGGTGGTCTTCGAACAGGCCCGGCCCGTGCTCGAACTCGCCGTCCTCGAACGCGACACGGTCGTGGAACGCGAAACCGAGACCCAGTGGATGGGCAGCACCACCCGGCTGCGCATCCGCGGCCTCTACCATGTCAAGGCCGGGTACGATCTGACCAGAAATTTTGTGGTCAACGTCCTCGGCAACAACGCGGAAGTCGTCCACCTGCAAATGTCGTCGCCCCGGGTGTTGACCGTCGAACTCAAACACCTCGATATCCTGACGATGGACAACGGCCTCTGGAATCATCTCAGTAAAGAGGAACTGGATTCCGAGATCAATCTGCTCGGGCTCGAAGCGCATTTGAAAGCGCAGCAGAACGGCACGCCGGCCGAGGCGCAACGCCTGTTCATCGAGCAGCTTCAGGAAAAACTCGGCCCCGGCCACCGGATCGAGATCGCCACGCCGACCCCGCGGTCCCGGCCGACCGTGGCAAAATAATGGGAGCGGGCCGCAAATGGCGTGAATGCCGTCGGGGCTTTGCGCGTCAGTAGGGAACGTTGGCCGCTTCGCCGGCCGCGCGATTCCCGATGTCCAGTCTCGCCACCGTCCCGCAAACCATCGTTGTCCCGGAAGTCGCCGGGGTCGCCGGGGTCGCGCGCCCCGTCTCCGCGCGTCGTGGGCAGCGGCGGAAATGGCTCGGCGCGTTGTTTGTTGCGGTCGTGCTTAGCCCGGGGTTGCTCGCCCTGCCGCCGGTCTGGCACGGCGTTCTGCGCGCGTTCATCACCTGGCAGGCAGATCGGTGCGGCTACGAACTGACGGTCGGACGGGTCAGCGGCGGGCCGTTCTCGGAGACTAGTCTCGACCACCTGCGCGTGCGCGGCGGCACGTCCGGCGGCGGCACGGATCTCGCGGTGGCGCGTGCGCGGTTCGCTCTCGCCTGGCGGTTGCCCTGGCTGCGCCGTTCCGCGCCTTGGATGAAGGGAATCACCCTGGAAGGGGTTCGCGGCACCCTCGATCTTGCCGGCGGTTTGCGGTCGGGGGGGGGTTCGCAACATCATCCAAACGATGCCACGGAGCGGTGGCTGCCCGAAAACTTCGCCGTGCAAGCGGACGACTTCAGGTTACGGCACGGCCCCTACAGCCTGCGTGCCTCGGGGCTCGTGCTCTCGGGTAAAGGCGACGGCGCGGGCGAGATCTTGACCCGTGAAGTCCGTGCCGAGGGGCCGGGTTTTACGAGCGTTTTCGCCGGTTGGCGTGGTCAGACATTTTGGAAAGACCATCGACTAACCCTCATCGGACTAGACCTCGGCAACGGGATCACGTTGGCCAGCGCTATGCTCGATGCCTCGCAGATCGGACGCCGGCGGCTGGACTGGGATTGCAGTTTGCACGCTCTCGGCGGCGAGGCACGCGGCCAGGGTGCCATCGATTTCTCCCGGCCGCGCCTCGCGGTGGAAGTCGCCGCGACGCTGCGCGGCACCGCCCTGGCCCCGCTCGCGCGGATGGTCGGCGTGCGCGGCACCGTGGACGGACGGGTCGAGCAAGCGAGTTGCACCTTTCGCGGCGACCCGGAAAACCTGTCGTCCGCCCAGATGTCCCTGTCGGTGCGCGCCACCGATTTTTGTTGGGGCGACCGCCGTTGGCAGAGCCTCGATACGCAGGCCGTCGTCGTAAATCGGCGCGTGCAGTTGCACCGCTTCGACCTGCGGCAGGATGGCAACCGTTTGTCGCTTTCGGGCGAATACCCGCTGCCGCCGGACGACGTGGCGGGCCTCGTCTGGACCGGCGACACGAGTTGGTGGCGGGCCGCCGGGTTTTCCTGCAACGTCGATGCGCGCCTGGAAGATTTGCACGCGCTGACGGAGTTGATCGGGCCCGACGCGCCGGAACTCGCCGGACGGATGTCGGTCAACGGAAAATTGAGCGCCACGCCCGGAAGTGCCGAGGTCGAGGGTTATCTAAACGTCGAAGGCACCCGCCTGACGATCCGTGGCGCGCCGTTGGATTTTTTGCGTTCGACGCTGCTTTTCCGCGACGGCGCGATGGAAGTCGCGGATGTGCAGGCGACGCATGACGCGGACTATTTCACCGCGCACGGCGTCGTCGGGCTTTGCGGCGACCGGACGGACCGGCGCGGCGAGGTCCGGGCGGAAATCCGGGACATGACCCTTTACGCGCCGGCGTTGGCGGGATTGCCCGGCATCGGTGAAAAGGCGGCGGAGACCCGCGCTCTGGACGCGGTGGTGCGTTTCGAGAACGGCGCGATCCATTTCGACCGATGGGACGGCGAGCCGGCGGAAAGTCTGCTCGCGCGTTAGCTGGCCTATCGGAATTCGACCGTCCCGAAACGCTCGTAGCGGTGGAAATTTGCCATTCCCGTCGGGGACCAAGCGCTGAGTTCGCGCTTCTCGCTGCCCGGGCCGTCCAGACGGTCGATCCGCAAAAAATTCACCCGCCAGCGCGTGCCGGATATCGGGACCGACGCCGACCCGAGCGCGTCGAACGGGATCGCCAATTCCGCCGCCCAGCCTCCGGCGGTGCGCCTGACATGACTGACGAGGCCGTCCACGTTCCACGCGAAATCCTTCCGCCAACCGCTGGCTGTCCGACGCAAGACGAGGTCGGTCACCGTGCCGAGCGGGTTGATCTCGACCTCGAAATAGCTCCACCCGTCGCCCACCGGATCGAAGAACACTTCGACGACCTCTTCCGTCCACAGGGCGGCGTCGCGTTGCGTCAGTGTTGCCCAAGGCGTGTGGGCGTCCGCTTCAAACAGCACGCGCCAGACGCCATCATCCCAACAGGTGCGCACGCGCGTGGCCTGCGCGGCCGGACCGCCCCCGAGATTTTCGAGCAACCGGACCGGCTCGACTTCCCGCCAGGCCGGATGTTCGAGGTTCGCCTCGACCGGCCCCGGCGCACCGCGGCGGCACGTGAGGAATGGCGGGACCGCCAGACTCACGGTGCCGGCAGCGACGGCGGCTGGAGGGTAAAGATCAGCACGAGCGCCACGATGAACGCCAGGGCCGCCACGGCCGCGAACAACATGATATAGGTGCCAATCGGGTCTTTCTGACGGCTTTTCTTCTGGAACGGCGAGGCGTTGGTGAAATTGGACGGCCGCACGGTCGCAGCGGCTGGTTCCGCGACGGGTTCGGTGGCGGCGGGTAGCGGCTCGGCCACCGCGGGCACGCCGTCCGAGTAATAGGCGGCCTCGATCTGGCCGAAACGCACCCGGTCCCCGTGCTTGAGCATCACGTCGGTGGCGGGCGCGCCGTTGACGCGCGTGCCGTTCGTGGAGCCGAGGTCCTGAAGCTGGTAGTTGCCACCGCCGCCGAGGCGGAGCTGCGCGTGGCGGCTGCTCACGCTGCCGTCCTCGACCTGGATCATGTTGTCGGAAACACGGCCCAACGTGATGACTTCCTCTATCAACTCGTGGGAGACCTCGCCCGACTCGGGCATCATGATTTTCAACTTCGGCATAAGGCGGGGGGGCGGCGCGGAAAGGTAGAACTAAGAAAGCCGCTGAGAGAAGTAAACCACAAAAACGGGCCCCGCGCCAAAGCTCTAGCGGGAGCCGTCGATCAGTTCGGCGAACTGCCGGAAGAAATGCAGCGCGTCATGTGGTCCGGGGGCGGCCTCGGGGTGGTATTGCACGCTGAACACCGGCAGTGAACGGTGCCGCAGTCCCTCGACCGTGCCGTCGTTGAGGTTGACGTGGGTGACTTCGAGTTCGGCCGGCAGCGAATCGGCGTCCACCGCGAAGCCGTGGTTTTGCGCGGTGATGTCCACCCGGCCGGTCTTCACGTCCTGCACGGGCTGGTTGCCGCCGTGGTGGCCGAACTTGAGCTTCACCGTGCGTCCGCCGAAGGCGTGGGCGAGCATCTGGTGGCCGAGGCAGATACCGAAGATCGGCTTCTTGCCGACCAGCGCCCGCACGTTGCGGTGGATGTAATCCAGCGCGGCGGGATCACCCGGCCCCGGCGACAGGAAAATGCCATCCGGATCGAAAGCGAGCGTCTCCTCGGCGGACGTGGACGCGGGCACCACGCGCACCTTGAAGCCGTGCTGCCGCAACCGGCGCAGGATGTTGCGCTTCAAACCGTAATCGTAGGCGACGATGTGGTATTTGACCTCGGGCAACACGACCGCCTCATCGTCCGCCGCGTCGGCGGAACGCGCCACCGCCCAGCGGCGGCTGTCCCGGTCGTCCGGGTCCCACTCGTAGGAAGCCTCGGCGGTCACGGCCCTGACGAAATCCATGCCGATGACGCCCTCGCCCTCATTGGCGCGGCGGCGGGCCTCGTCGACCGAAAGGCCTTCCGTCGTCAGGCACGCCTTCATCGCGCCGCGTTCGCGGAGGTGGCGGGTCAAGGCGCGGGTGTCGATGCCCTGGAGACCGATGATCTTGTTGTGCGCCAGGTAGTCGGGCAGGGAAGCCTGCGAACGCCAACTGCTCGGCAGTTCGCTCAACTCCTCGATGACGAATCCGGTGACCTGCGCGCGGGCGCTCTCGCTGTCCTGATCGTTGACGCCGTAGTTGCCGATGAGCGGATAGGTCATCGCCACGATCTGCCCGTAATACGATGGGTCAGTCAGCACCTCCTGATAACCGGTCATGGAGGTATTGAAACAAACCTCCCCCACCCGCGTTCCGACGGCCCCGAAGGACTCTCCCGCAAAGGCACGCCCGTCTTCAAGAACCAACATCGCTTTCATACGCTGAAAAAAAGTTTTACCCCACCTGTGCCGTTGAGCGCCATGCCCGTTCCCTTCAGGAAACGGCGGGTAACCAACGGCGGAATCTCTGACTTCCAATCAAGGCCTGTCATCAACTCCGCGCGAACAAGTCCCCTTATTTGCTAATTATCGGTCCGGGACGATACGCTGTAATCTCGAACACCGCAGGGTAAAGGCTGTTTGCCGCGCCGTTTCCAAAAACATCGGCGCGGCGGAAAATCGGTGACTGTTAAAGAACCTCCGGGCAGGCATCCGAAACGCCTTCATTCCCGAAACTGGAGACCGCCGAAACCGGCTTGAAGTGCGCCCTTCAACCGCGCGTGCGCGGCGTTGACCTCCTCTGCCCGGAGTGTCCGATCTTCGGCCCGGAATGTCAACGAATAAGCCAGCGACTTTTTGTCGGCGGCGATCTTTTCGCCCCGGTCGTCGGTGAACACGTCGAAGAGTTCCACGGAGG
>CAZZYS010000309.1:0-5582 GCA_964658285.1 uncultured Verrucomicrobiota bacterium | reverse complement strand
ACATGTCGATGATGACATCGCGCTTGAACTCCTGCCGGAACTCCGCCGCCAGCGCGCCGACGAAACACACCGCTTCCGGGTCGTCGCCGTTGACGTGAAAAACCGGCGCGTCCACCATTTTCGCCACGTCCGTGCAGTACAGCGACGAACGCGCATCGGCGGGCAGGGTGGTGAAGCCGATCTGATTATTGATGATGATGTGCACCGTGCCGCCCGTGCTGTAGCCGGGGAGCTGGCTCATGTTGAGCGTTTCGGCCACGATCCCCTGTCCGGCAAAAGCCGCGTCGCCGTGGATGAGCAGCGGCAGGACGAGTTTCCTTTCCGCGGTGTCTTCCAGGATGCGCTGGCGCGCGCGCGCCTTGCCTTCCACCACGGGGTCCACGAACTCCAGGTGGCTCGGGTTCGACGCCAGACGGATGTCGATGGCGCGCCCGTCGTCGAGCTGGCGGGTGGACTCGTAGCCGAGGTGATATTTCACGTCGCCGTCGCCGTTGGCCAGTTCGGGCGTGTAGTTCTCGGAGAACTCGGTGAAGATCATCCCGAGCGATTTCTTCAAGAAATTGGCGAGGACGTTGAGCCGGCCGCGGTGGGCCATGCCCATGACGAGTTCGCGCACGCCGAGGCTGACGGAGCGCCGGAGGATCGTCTCCAGCAGCGGCAGCAGGGTTTCGCCGCCTTCGAGGGAAAACCGCTTCTGGCCGACGTAGCGCGTGTGCAGGAACCGCTCGAACGCCTCCGCCGCGAACAGGTGGCCGAGGATCGTGCGCTGGACGGGGGGCTCCGGCGCGGGGGCTTCGGGCCAAGCTTCCATGCGGTCGCGCACCCAGTGGCGGACCTTCGTCGAGGCGATGTGCATGAACTCCACGCCGATCTTGCCCGTGTAGACCCGCTGGAGAATGGCGATCATCTCGCGCAGCCTCATGCTCTTGCCGCCCATGAAGTAGCGCGAGGAAACGACCTGGTCGAGATCGCCTTCCCCGAAGTTGAACGCCTCCAGCGCCAGGAGCGGCTGGTCGGCGTTGTGATTTTCGAGCGGGTCGAGCCTGGCGAGGGTGTGGCCGAGCGAACGGTACGACTGGACGAGTTCGTCCACGCGCGTCTGCCGGTCGAGGTCGGCGGCACCGGCCTTGCCGTCACCGGAGGAAGCGGGGGCGGCACCGTTGGCTCCCGGACGCGGCGGCGTGGCGCAGCCGAGGGCGAATCCCTCGAAGAAGGCCGCCCACTTCTCGTCCACCGAGGCCGGGTCTTTTTGCCAGCGAGCGTGATACTCCTCGATCAGGGCAGCATTCGAGGGATTAGCGGAAGAAAGTCTCATGGTCGGAAAGGCGGCGCGGCCACCTGCGATTCGACAATCACGGGGCGTGAAAGTGGATGGGAACGATACAAAGGGAGAACAACCCTACTGAATCGCGCCAGAAAAACAAGCAGGGACGCGCCGTCACTTTTGACGGTCGCGTCCCTTCTCGGATGGAACGGTGAGGCGGCAGCGGTTCTCTCCCCGTCCGCCGGGCAGGCGTGTCCTCGCTGGACGCCTCAGGCGAGCAACTTGCGCCGGAGGAGGGCCAGGGCGGCGACCGCCATCCCCAAAAGTGCGACCGTCGTGCCGGTGTCGGGCACCTTCGCGGTGCCGCTGAGCTTGTAGGCGGCGTCCGAATTCAGCGGGTACTGGTTGCCAGCGTTCTGGAAACCGCCGCTGGGGTTTTCGATGAAGGCGTTCTGGCCGCTCGGGTAGGAGCCCACCACCCCATTGGTGCTGTAGATGCCGAACTCACCGTTGGAATAATTCAAATCCGCGAGCACGGAGACATAGTAGGTGCCGGATTGCAGGGTGGCATTGACGGGGATCGAGAGGAGCGCGCTAAGGGCGTTCGTGTCCCCGGCAAATGCCGACAGGGTCACCTGCGCCGGGCTGAGGGCCAGATGGTAAACGTCGCCGTTGATGTTCTGGTTCGAGGCGGCCAGCGAACTGTAAATGTTGACTTCGTACCCGGTGATGTTGCTGTAGGACGTGAAACCCGCGAAACCGAGCGTCGCGGCGGTGACGTTCGTCAGGGTGAAGGGGCTTTTGATGCTAAAATCGTCCACGACCGCGCTGGAAAACGTCGAAAACGGGGAGTCAAACCTCGTCGAGACGAAGGAGATCTGGTTCGAGAAATAAGCGCCGGAAGTGCCGATCTGGTCCATCACGGTATCGGCCTGGGCAGGGCAGGCGCCGAGAGTCGCAAGCGCAATCCCGGTGAGTACGGAGGCGAAAATAGTTCTCTTTGTTTTCATACTGGAAAGAAGGTTTCGGAAACGAGCGGCGTGGCGCATCGCCTTTTTGTGTCTGCGGCCATCGCAGCAATAAAGATGCCGCTCCCGGGTAAAACCATACTCGATCAGACCGTCACGCCCCGCTTTGCCATCAGAGATAAGCATTTAAATTTATTGCGTCGTTTTCGTACCTCCGACTTGCGCCCGTGGAACCGGCCGTCAAAATGTAAAATATTCCGACGAAAAAATAGGAACCTGGTGTCTGCAAGCTTGCTAGCCCGCGAGAAATTCACAGATTGCCGAGGGGAATTGCCATTGCGAGCAAGCTTCCCGCCATGTGTAAAGAATTCTGACAGCCTTTGTCACTAACGCGCGAAGCCAGTGACGATCTACGTGACCGACTCACGCGACTTCGCCGCGACGGCCTCTAGCCCGCGACCAATCCGGTCTCGACTCCGCGCAGCCAACCGTTGATGCTGCATAAATTCCCTCGGAATTTTATGCATAAACTCTTCCCGTCTCTCCTCGTCGCGTTCCTCCTCCAGTCCGTCCTGACCGTGGCGGCAAGCGCCGCCCCCGACCCGGCGGCGGAAGCTATTTTCAACCGGTTGATGACGGCCACGGTCTCAGCCGATTACGACGGTTTCACCGCGGAGTGCGACGCCACGATGAAAGCCGCGCTGACCGAAGCAAAGCTGGAGGAAGTCAGCAAGCAGCTCGCGCCCCGCCTCAAACGAGGTTACGACGCCGAGTACCTGGGGGAATTGAGGCAGCGCGGATTCGCGGTGCATCTGTGGAGAGTGCGCTGCAAGGACGGGGGTGACGACTTTCTCGCCACCCTGAGCATCAAGGACGGAAAAGCGGGCGGGTTTTACTTGCATTGAGCTTGCCCCGGCGCACGGCACGCGCCGGCCTTGCGGCGAACCTCGTCGGTAGGATAAATTGCTGCCGATTATGCCCTCCTTGCCCTCCCGACTCACGATCCTCGCCGCCCTTCTAGCGTTCGGCATCCACCCCGCCGGTCTCCGCGCGCAGGAAATCCACGCGCCGGAGCCGCCGCCGGACTTCAACCCCGCGACGGAGCCGACCGTCACCACGGTGGCCAAGGTCATGCCGGCAGTCGTCAACATCGCCACCGAGCGCGTTTTCCGCCGCACGGAGCAGGACCCGTTCGAGCAGTTCTTCAACCAGTTCTTCGACGACATGACCAGCAACCGCCGTCCGCACGAGCCGTTGCAGCAAAAGGTCACCAGCCTCGGCTCGGGCTTTCTCATCGACGAGGACGGCAGCATCGTCACCAACGAACACGTCGTCGAACGCGCCGCCGACCTGAAGATCAAGGTCATTTTCTCCGACGGCACCGTCGCTCCGGCCCGTTACGTCGCCGGTGACGCGAAGGCGGACCTCGCCCTCATCCGGGTCGAGCGCAAGGACCACGGCGGCAAGCCGTTCCCTTTTATCAACCTGGGCAAGGTCTCCCCCAGCCTGCTCGGCGAGACGGTGCTGGTCCTGGGCAATCCGCTCGGGTATAATTCCAGCGTCAGCCGAGGCATCCTCAGCGCCAACGAACGCGAGGTCACCGTCGAGGGCAACACCTACCGGCACCTCATCCAGACCGACGCCGCCATCAACCCGGGCAACAGCGGCGGCCCGCTCGTCGATCTCGGCGGCAAGATCGTGGGCATCGCCTCGGTGAAGCTGTCGTTCACCTCGCAGGGCACGCCCACGCAGGGCCTCGGTTTCGCCATCCCGGCGAACGCGGTCGCGGCGAAGGTGGCGGAGTTCAAGGCGCTGCCCGTCGATAACGGCGCGCAGACCGCCAAACGCGGCCCGACGCCGGCGGGCACGGTGGGTTCGCCCAGTGCGCGGCGGCTTTTCGGACTCCAGCTCCAGACCTTGACCCAGGAACTCGCCGACGCCTTCGGGGTGCGCGGCACCACGGGCGTGCTCGTGGCCGACGTGGAGCGCGGCAGCCCCGCCCAGGAGGCCGGCATCCGCCAGGGCATGGTGATCTACAAGGTCGGCACCTTCGACATCGACAGCCCGGCGAAGATCGAGGCGCTCCTGCGCGACGTGGCAGGCGGCACGGCGGTGGATTTCACCATCGGCGCGGGCAGCTACGCCCAACGGAACAGCAAGGGCCGCCAGCAGATCGGCACCGTGACGCTCGTGGCGCGGGAGTAAATCGACCCAGCCGTCAACGGCACCGGTTCATTCACGGGATGGATAGAGACCGGAACTCGTTCTTGGCCACCGTGTTGACCTCGCTCGATAAAATGACTGCTGCCTTTTCGATCCGCCGCCACTTGTTCGTGGATAACTCAAGGATGGCAATTTGCCTTCCGGTCAGGTTTTGCTGGTAGCGGAGATTCCGGTCAGAAGTGATGAAAAGATCGAACTCGCTTTCGGCCAGACGGATCAACTCTCCATTTTTGATCCCGCCCCATCCCCGTCTCTGCGGCGTGGTGCAGCGGTGACCAGCCAACAACCGATGGACCGGCCAAGGGACGCATTCATCCAAAAGGATATTCACGCAGTCGCCAGCAGAGTCTCCCGCGAGCGTGTCAGCATCGCGCCGGCAGCCTCACGCGAGACGGACGGGAAGCATTCCAGGAACTCCTCGAGCGAATAATTATCTTCGAGGTAGTCGAACAGCGCCTCCACCGGCACGCGCGTGCCCTTGAACACGGGCGTGCCACCGAGGATGTCCGAGTCAATCGTCACCAGATCAGCGGTTTTCACGGAAAGAAGCTTTGCACAATCAGAGGGGGGAGTCGAAGCATTTACCCGGCAGGCCAAGGACACGCCCAAACGCAACCCACGACATTTCACGACGGTGCCGGTCGTTGTTCCGTCTTGAAAAACGCGAAAAACTGTTTCAACGTCCCGCCCCCTCCCGCTGTCAGAAGTATCCCCCGCATGACGATGATCAAGGTCGAAAACCTCACCAAACGCTACGCCAACTACACGGCGATCAAAGACCTCTCCTTCGAGGTCGAACGCGGCGAAATCGTCGGTTTCCTCGGGCCCAACGGCGCGGGCAAGAGCACCACGATGCGCATTCTTTCCTGCTTCCAGCCGGCCACCAGCGGCCGGGCGACCGTGGCGGGTTTCGATGTGTTCAGCCAGTCGCTCCAGGTGCGCGAACGTCTCGGATACCTGCCCGAGAACGTGCCCCTGTACACCGACATGCGCGTCAACGAGTACCTCGAACACCGCGCTGCCCTGAAGGGTCTCAGCGGCAAGAAACTCCGTACCCGCGTGGGCGAGGTCAAGGAGATGACCGACCTCAACGACGTGCAGCGCAAGCTCGTCGGCAATCTTTCCAA
>CAZZYS010000308.1:0-5608 GCA_964658285.1 uncultured Verrucomicrobiota bacterium | reverse complement strand
GATGCCGCCCCCTTTGCCACCCGTCCCCGCACCCGCTGGTCGGGCCTGGATCAACGCGCCCAAACCCCGGCCGAGGACATTTTTCGCCATAATGGAAAACTTTATAGCAGGGCAAGTCCCGGCTGGAAACGGCGATTAACCTTTTTCTTCGCGCGCACCCTCCGCGTCGTCCGGAGCGGGTTCGAGCGTGCTCTGATATTTGCGGTAGAGTCCGCGGAATTGGTCGTAGCTCAACCCCAGCAGCGCCGCCGCTTCCCGCTGGCGGAAGCGCGATTGCGCCAGCGCACGCTTGAGGAAACGCTGTTCCAGGGCGGCGACGAGTTCGGGCAGCTTGACGGGCAGCGCGCCGTCCGCGCCGTCCTTCACCGCGTCGCCGGCGGTCTTCAGCGAATCGGCGGTCGGCGCGGCGGTGTGATTTGCCCGCGCGCAGAACGGATCGAACACCACCTCCGTCACGGTGCCGGATTCCGCCCGGCAGACGGCGCGTTCGACGACGTTTTTCAACTGCCGCACGTTGCCGGGCCACGGGTAGCCGCGCAACGACCGTTCGGCCGCGTCGCTGAACTCCGGCGTCGCGTCCAGCCCGAGTTCTGCCGCCATGCGCGCGGCGTAGTGACGGGCCAGCAGCGCGATGTCTTCCACGCCGCGTTCGCGCAGGGACGGCACGAAAAGCACCTCGAAACTCAGCCGGTCGAGCAGGTCGGGCTTGAACTGCCCCGCTTCAACCATCGCGCGCAGGTCGGCGTTGGTCGCGGCCACGAGGCGCACGTCCACGGCGACCGTTTCACTCGCCCCCACCCGCTCGAAGCTGCCGTACTCGACCACGCGTAGGATTTTCTCCTGCACGGCCATTGGCATCTGGCCGATTTCGTCGAGAAACAACGTCCCGCCGTGGGCCGCCTCGAAACGCCCCGCCCGCCGCCGGGCCGCCCCCGTGAATGCCCCGGCCTCGTGGCCGAACAGCTCGCTCTCCAACACGGACGGCGAGAGCGCCGCGCAGTTGAGTTTCACGAATGGCCCGCCCCATCGCGGGGACAGGAAATGGACGCGCTCGGCGGCGAGTTCCTTGCCGGTGCCGCGTTCGCCGATGAGCAAAACCGGCCGCTGGACCTTGGCGACGCGGGCGAGTTGCTGTTGGAAATCGAGGAAGAGGTCCGATTTCCCCAATCCTTCCGTGCGTTGGCGACTGTTTGGATGGTCCGAACCCGCAGGGTGGACAGCAGGGGTGGCAATTTTCACCAAGCTCTGGTTTTACACGCCACGCCCGGAAGATGCAAGATGGGAACGCGCGAGTTTCAAACATTTATAATTCGTTGCATGGCAATGATTTATGTTACGACAAAAACAGGTTGGCATACCCGTTGCTAAAGAGGTTCTCGTCCTAAATCAACGAAGAGCAATCACCTCAAGCATCCGACCAACCATGAAAGTCACCTCTACCTTCCCGAGTCCTTATTTCGTCTATGCCGGCACGAGCAGCGTCCGCCGCCCAGTCCGTCGGCAAATCACCACCTGCGTCGAGCGTCCTACCCTCATCGAGACCAGCGACGAACTCGCCCGCAAACAGGAAGTCGTCTGCGGAGCGATCCTCGCGCTGAGCCTGTTTTCGAGCGTGGTGACCTGCTTCTGGCAACTCGCCATCGCTTGATCCGCTAGTCCGCATTTTCCGAACCTTTCACGCCACCACCCAACCGACCACCAAACCTATGAGCATCTTCAGCCGCTTCCGCGACATCGTAAATTCCAACATCAACTCCATGCTCGACCAGGCCGAGGACCCCGAAAAATTGGTCCGCCTGATGATTCAGGAAATGGAGGACACCGCCATCGACCTCAAGGCGTCCTGCGCCGGGGCCATCGCCGCCCGCAAAAAGGTCGGCCGCTCCTTCGACGAGTTGACCGGTCGCGCCGCCAACTGGGAAGCCAAAGCCAAGCTGGCCATCGAAAAGGGCCGCGAGGAACTGGCCCGCGAGGCTCTGATGGAAAAACGCCGCGCCAGCGAAGGCATCGCCTCCCTGGAAAAGGAAGTTGCCGGACTTGATGAGGTTATCCGCAACTACCAGACGGATATCTCCCAACTGGAGGAAAAACTCACCAGCGCCCGCGAAAAGCAGCGCGTGCTCGTGCAGCGCCACATCCAGGTCCAGCACAAAATCACCGCGCAAAACCAGATTCGCCGCGCCGACGCCACGGATGCGCTCTTGCGTTACGAGCAATTTGAATCCCGCATCGAGCGCATGGAAGCCGAGGCCAGTCTCATTAACTACGGCCGCAAGCCCTCACTGGAAGAGCAGTTCGCGCAGCTCGAACGCGACGAGGAAATTGAGAAGGAACTCGAAGCCCTCAAGAACGCCGGCAAGGGGCAGCAACAGCCCGGCCAGCCTGCTTGAAGTGGAGAGGAGCGGTTCCAGTCCGCACCTCCGAAGTGGACTCGCGCCGAATTGACGTGAGTTTGCCCCGACCGATGGTTAGAACTATTCCTACGCCTCTATGTCGCAATTCCTCGACAGTGTCCGTGTCTACGATGTGAGCTTTGAATGGCCCAATGCCAGTAAGGCCGTCAATCAAGGTGTCTCCAAAGACGGCACCACCCTGCACATAACTAAGGATTCGTCGGACAGCAGCGGCGGCTTCGAGACAGTCCCGATCTGCGCCATCGTCTTCACCTTCATCTATCTCATCATCAAGGCGATCATGGCTCCCTTCACCCAACGCGCCAAGTACGCTCGCGCGATGCCCCAGGGCGGCGGCGGGCTGACCCAGGAAGAGGTCGCCGTCCTGCAAAAACTCCAACGCACGCTCTCGCAGATGGAAAGCCGCGTCGAGTCCCTTGAAACCATCCTGATCGAACAAGCCCGCACCGAGAAAAAATATGGATCCAAACTTTGACCGTCTTCGCCAACGTTTTAACAACGTTCCCGGCAGCCGCGGCCTCAACGCCTTCCGTCAGCGGCTCTACCGGTCTTCCAACGGCAAGGTGCTCGGGGTCTTCAGCGGCCTCGGCGAGAGCCTCGGCTACAGCGTTTGCAAGGTGCGCTGGATCGGCATTGCGACCCTGGTCTTCCTCACTGTCGGCGTGGCGGATACCCACGGTCTGAAGGCCACTGTGCTCGTGTGCGGGTTCTTTTACCTGTTGCTGGCGCTGCTCATGCGGTCTCCGCGCACGACGGCCAACGGGATGACGACCCCGCCGGAGCCGCCGCCGGTGCCCGGATCGGGCGGCGGTGGATTCCGCAGCGGCGCGGTCCCCTATCCCGGTCCCGCACCGGCCGGCGGGATGCGGCCGGATTTCGCGCAGATCGACCGTCAACTCGACGGTCTCAACCGCCGCATCCAGCGCATGGAAACCATCGTGACCGACCGGCAATACGATTGGGAACGCCGCCTGGGCAGCTAGAAACCCCCACCGCGAATCTCTCGAATCGCCACGACCATGAAACACTACCGCGCCCCGTGGGGCTCCTCACTTATCGTCATGTCAGCTCTCGGGACCGCCGTGTGTGTCGGCGTGACGGCGTTCCGCTGGCGCTTCATCGTTCAGGCCCACCTGGGTCAGTGGTCTTTCTGGTTGGGTGTGAGCCCGCTTGTCTTGCTCATCGGTGCCGTGCTGTTCGCGATCCGCGGTTACTCGCTTGCTCCGGACACCTTGATCGTGCATCGGCTGCTCTGGTCCACGCGGCTGCCGTTGAACGATCTCCGGTCGGCGGAGTTCCGGCCCGGTGCCATGCAAGGGAGTATCCGCACGTTTGGCAACGGCGGATTTTTCTCGTTCGCCGGGCGTTATTACAGCCGCGTGCTCGGCTCTTACCGGTGCTTCGTCACCGACTTCAAACGCACGGCGGTCCTGCGTTTCTCTTCTCGGACCGTCGTGCTGTCGCCTGACCGGCCGGAAGATTTCGTGCAAGAGCTTTCTTCGTCGCTGCATGGCGCGTAAGATGGCGGGATGACTCGCCTCTTTGCCCGCCGCTGCCTGCGATTCCTTGGCGGGATCGCGCCGGTGTTGTTTCTCGCCGGTTGCGCGGCGGACCACGATCATCAGGTGGTCATCAGCGTGCCCGAACAGCGGATGGTCGTCCTATATCACGGCACACCGCAGGCCATTTATCCTGTTTCCACGTCCCGCTTTTGCCTGAGCGACCGGCCCGGCACCTGCGGCACGCCGACCGGCGAACTCGAAATCGCCGAGAAAATCGGCGACGGTCTGCCGGCAGGGGCTGTTTTAAAGAACCGCCGACCCACCGGCGAAGTGATCCCCGTTGACGCTCCCGGCCGCGATCCGGTCGTGACGCGCATCCTCTGGCTGCGCGGCCTGGAAGCGCGCAACTCGTCGGCCTACGACCGATACATCTACATCCACGGCACGCCGGAGGAACGCCACATCGGTACGCCGGCCAGTTTCGGTTGCGTGCGAATGCGTTCGCGTGATGTGATCGCGCTTTACGACACGGTCGGCAAAGGCGCGCACGTTTTCATCGAGGATCGTCCGCTGACGGTCGCGGCGGGTCCGCTGCTCGCGCCGGGCACGTCCGTGCCCGCACCGCCCACGCCGACGACGCCGACTGCGTTAGCGGTGGCGTCGCCGAGGTAGCGGCGACCGGTCGCTCACGCGACCTGCCCAGCATCCGACGCGACGCCCACCGGTGTTGGCGCTTCCACCCACCGACCGTGCTCGCGGATCAGGTCCGTCAACCGTGCGACCGCTTCCCCCTCGGGGATGTTGAACTTCACGGCTTGCTTGCCGACGTAGAGATTCACCTTGCCCGGCGCGCCGCCGACGTAGCCGAAGTCGGCGTCCGCCATCTCGCCGGGGCCGTTGACGATGCAGCCCATGATGGCGATTTTGACGCCCTTCAAATGCCCGGTGGACGCACGGATTTTCGCCGTGGTGTCCTGGAGATTAAAGAGGGTCCGCCCACAGGACGGGCACGCGACGTAATCCGTCTTGAACTGCCGCGAACCCGCTGCCTGGAGAATGTTGTACGCCAGCCGCAGACTTTGACCGGGCGCTTCCTCGCCCTGGATGAGCACGGCGTCGCCGATGCCGTCGCAGAGCAGCGCGCCGATGTTCACGGCCGCGACGAGCAGGGTATTCAGGAAATCTCTCTGCGGGTCGGTCGAAGGCATCAACGTGTCTTTGAGTAACACCGGATGGCGTTCGTCCACCCGCGCGGCGAGCAGCCGGTAAGCCGCGACGACCGGCAGGTCGATCCCGTCGCGCACCATGACGACGTGATTGCCAGCCTCGGCGTTGAGCGCACGCACCGCTTCTTCGTCGCGGGGATCGATCTCGCGCACGCCGGCCTGTTCGTAAACGATCTCGGGTTGAAAATCTCCCATCCCAGCGAGACGATGCGCGATCTTGTCGAGGGTCGCTTGCCGCACCACCACGCGCGGCACCTCGCCCAGCCCGACGGCCACGTCGCCGGCCATCATCCGCGCCGAAGCCCGCCGCTTGTACGAAAACGGGTCGAATGCCAGCGGCGCGGGTTCGCCTTCCGGTCCATCGACCGGCGCGGCCCACCTCTCGACGAGCGCCCGCGCCACGGGAATCTCATGCACGCTGTCCTCGGTCAACGAAACACGCACGGTGTCGCCGATCCCATCACGC
>CAZZYS010000307.1:0-5634 GCA_964658285.1 uncultured Verrucomicrobiota bacterium | reverse complement strand
CTCCCCCTGCGCGCCGTTAGGAATCAGGACCCCCGGCCGCCGGTCATGTTGTTGTCTTAGGACCCCCGTCGCCACCGTCCGACCGCCCCGAGCTTTCGTCGTCATGTTTCATCTTCTGGCCCAAATCCCGCTGAATGCCGAGCGCCTGTCCGCGCCGGAATCGACGACTTGGTACGGCCACGTTTTCACAAATTCGCTGATTGTCGCGGCCATCGTGGCGGTCTTGGTTCTCGTGTTCGCCCGGCGGGCGACGGCGAAAATGGAACTGGTGCCCGTGCGCGGCAGTCAGAACATTTTTGAAGCCATCATCGAGGCGCTTTACGACATGCTCGAAGGCATCGTCGGGTCCCACATGGTGTCGAGGGCATTCCCGCTGCTGGCGACGCTGTTTCTCTTCATCCTGGCTTCCAACTGGTTCGGTTTGCTGCCCGGCGTTGGGACGGTCGGGTTCGGCGCCGGACGCGGTCCGCTGCTTTCGTTGTCGGAGTTGGAAGCCCCGTTGCTGCGTCCGGCCAATGCCGACCTTAACCTGACGCTCGGGATGGCGCTCGTGTTCATGGTCTTCTGGGCGCTCTGGAGTTATCAGGAACTGGGTGTCGGTGGGTTTCTGCACCACACGTTCGGGCCGAAGGGGGACGTGCAAGGCTGGATGAAATATCCGCTTGTCGTCATTTTCGGGTTCGTCGGCGTGATCGAGATCATTTCCATCGTTTTCCGGCCGGTGTCTCTGTCGTTGCGGCTGTTCGGCAACATCTATGCCGGCGAAAATCTCATGCACACCATGTCGGACCTCGGTGAAACGATGGGTTTTCCCGCCGCGCTGTCGTTCTTGATGAAGATCATCGTGCCGATCCCGTTCTATTTCCTGGAACTGCTCGTGGGCGTCGTCCAAGCGCTCGTTTTCACGCTGCTTTGCGCGGTCTACATCAAGTTGACCACCTCTCACGATGATGCCCACGGTGCAGCGCACGACGATGACCACGCCTCACCGAAACACTGATCCCGTTTTCGACTTCACTTTTCCCGCCGGGACCATCCGAAGTGAGTGGACGGCAGGACCACACCACAACCAGTCAGAAATAAAATAACGCCATGATGATCGACATGCTCAACCTGCTCGCGCAGGCCACCCCCACCGTGACCACCGCCGCGCCCGTCGTGGAGAAATTCGTTGGCCCGACCTTCGCCCTCGGTGTCGCCGGTCTCGGCAGTGCCATCGGCGTCGGCATGGTCGGCGCGAAAGCCGCGGAAGCGGTCGGCCGCAATCCCGGTGCGTTCGGCAACATCCTGACCATCAGCATCATCGGGATGGCGCTCGCGGAGGCCATCGCCATTTACGCGCTGATCGCGTTCTTCCTCTACAAGTAAGACGCGTCCCCGCGTGCGTTCGTCTCCGGCCGGTACACTTTTCCGGCGGCTGGAGACGGCGCTTGGCGCAGACTGTTCATTTTCTTACAGGACCGGAAATCCTCCAACCCCGCTATGCCCTTTTCCTTGCTCGCCGACGGCGAAACCATCCCGCAGATTTTCGGCCTGAACTGGCCCGCCTTCATCGCGCAGGTGCTGTCGTTCAGTATCGTGCTTTTTGTTCTGAAGACCTACGCCTTCGGGCCGATCATCAACGTGCTGGAGGAACGCCGCCGCCGCATCGCCGACGGGCAGGCGAACGCGGAAAAGATCAAGCAGCAACTCGCCGAATCCGAGGTTCGTTACCGCGAACTGCTCGACAAGGCAAACGCGCAGAGCCAGAAGCTCATCGACGAAGCGCGCCAGAGCGGCGAGGCCGTCAAGCAGCGCGCCGTGCAGGAAGCGACCGTCGAAGCCGAGCGGGTGGCCGCCCGCGCCCGCGAGCAGACCATGCTCGAACACGACCGCGTGCTCAGCGAGGTCAAACGCGAACTCGGCCGCCTCGTCATCGAGACCACCGCCAAGGTCACCGGCAAGGTGCTCACGCCCGAGGACCAGCAGCGTCTCGGCGACGAGACCGTCCGCCAGCTTGGTTAAATCGCCCGCCCATCGTCTGTCCCGACATTCTCCATTGCCCAATGCCCGTTTCTAAACGATAAGACCGGCCCTCGCCCGCCGCGGGGACCGTTCGCTTTTTCCAGTTCCCGCCGCCGCCGTACCCCATCCGTAAAAACCACCCACCGCCATGAAAATCACCAAGGAAGCCCGCAACCTCTCCCGCCAGCTCTTTCGCCTGAGCTTGACCGACGACCGGATCGACCGGGCGAAGGTCAGTTCGCTGGTGCAATCGGTCCTGACCGAGAAGCCGCGTCATTTCCAGGGGGCGTTGGAGGCTTACCAGCGGCTCCTGCGGTTGGAGATGGAAAAGCGCCACGCGCTGATCGAGAGCGCCGCGCCCCTGAACGACGGCACGGCCAGCGCGATTGTCAGCAGCCTCAAGCAAAAGTACGGCGAGGACCTGACCACCGAGTTTTCCGTGAACCCCGAACTGATCGGCGGGATGCGGATCAAGATCGGCAGCGACGTGTGGGACGGCAGCGTGCGCCAGCGCCTCGCCCACCTGCAAAATCAGCTATAATTTTTCCCGTTTTCTAGAAGACCCCTTCCATCGCCCATGAGCACGATTCTCCAAGACATCGAAACGCAGATTGCCAGCCTGAAAACGACGACGACCAAGAGCAACGTCGGCATCGTGCGCGAGGTCGGCGACGGCGTGGCCCGCATCGAAGGGTTGAGCGACGTGATGCTCAACGAGGAGATCGAGTTCCCCAACGGGGTGTCCGGCATCGCCCTCAACCTCGAAGAAACCGAAGTCGGCGCGATCCTGCTCGGCGATTACGAGGGCATCGTCGAGGGTTCGGAGGTCCGTACGACCGGCCGCCTGCTTTCCGTGCCGGTCGGCAAGGGGCTCCTTGGCCGCGTGGTCAACGCGCTGGGCCAACCCATCGACGGCAAGGGGCCGATCAAAAGCGAGGAAACTTATCCGGTCGAAAACATCGCCCCGGGCGTCATCAAACGCAAAAGCGTCAGCCAGCCGGTGCAGACGGGCATCATGGCCGTGGACGCGATGATCCCCATCGGCCGCGGCCAGCGCGAACTCATCATCGGCGACCGCGCCACGGGCAAGACGGCCGTTGCGCTCGACGCCATCCTCAGCCAGGCCAAGATCAACATGGCCGCCGAGAAGGCGGGCGTGACCGATTTCCGTCCGATCTATTCCATCTACGTCGCCATCGGCCAGAAGAACTCGAACGTCGCCCGCGCGGTGGCGATCCTCGAACAGGCCGGTGCGTTGCAGTACACGACCGTCGTGAGCGCCCCGGCGTCCGAGACGGCGGCCAACCAGTACCTCGCCCCGTTCGCGGGGGCGGCGATGAGCGAGTGGTACATGAAAAACGACATGGACGCGCTCATCGTCTATGACGATCTCAGCAAGCACGCCGTGGCCTATCGGCAAGTGTCGCTGGTGCTCAAGCGTCCGTCGGGCCGCGAGGCGTACCCAGGCGACGTGTTCTATTTGCACTCGCGGTTGCTGGAGCGTTCGGCGCGGGTGGAAAAAGAGTTCGGCGGCGGCTCGGTGACGGCCTTGCCCATCGTCGAGACGCAGGCGGGCGACGTGTCGGCGTACATCCCGACGAACGTGATTTCCATCACCGACGGCCAGATCTATCTGGAAACGGATTTGTTCTACCAGGGCGTGCGTCCGGCCATCTCGGTGGGTCTGTCGGTCAGCCGCGTGGGTTCGGCGGCGCAGATCAAGGCCATCAAGCAGGTCGCGGGCACGATCAAGCTCGACCTCGCCCAGTTCCGTGAACTGGCGGCGTTCGCGCAGTTCGGCAGCGACCTCGACGCGGGCACGAAAGCCAAGCTCGACCGTGGCGCGCGTGTCGTGGAACTCTTCAAGCAGGGCCAGTACAGCCCGATCCCGGTCGAGGAACAGGTGGCCACGCTCTACGCGATGCAAAAAGGCTATCTGGACGACGTGCCGGTCGAAAAGGTGAAGGAGTTCCAGAACAAGATGCGCGAATACCTGAGCACCCGCAAAACGGATGTGCTCCAGGCTCTGCGCGACAAAAAAGCCATCGACAAGGAAGTCGAGCCGATGCTCAAGAGTGCGCTCGACGAGTTCAAGCAGACCTTCCGGTAAATCGTAGTCCCAGCGTCCGTCTCCCCTTCCTCTTGTGGCAAATACCCGCGACATCCGCCGGCGTATCAAGTCGGTCAAAAACACGCAGCAGATCACGCGTGCGTTGCAGACCGTTTCGGCGTCGAAGATGAGCCGCGCGCAGTTGGCGGCGTCGCGCGGTCGTGAATATTCCGCGTTGCTCAACCGCGTGCTCGTTTCCCTGCGTGAAAGGGTCGCGCAAGACAGCCACCCGCTGCTCGCCGCGCGGCCGGTCAAGAAGGAACTGACCATCCTCATCAGCACCGACAAGGGTCTCTGCGGCGCGCTGAACACGAACCTCTTCCGCGAGGCGAGTCTATTGAACCGGGAAACGACGGATTTCGTCGCCAACGGGCGCAAGGCGGTTCAGTACCTCGCGCGCACCAAGCGGCATCTGATCGCGGATTTCGTCGTTAAAGAGAACGTGACGCTGGCCGAAACGCGGCAGATTTCGCAATTCGCGCTGGATCGTTTCCTTTCGGGCGAGGTGGACAAGGTGAACGTCGTCTACACGCGTTTCGTCAACACGTTGACCCAGACGCCGACGCTGGTGACCCTGTTGCCCATCAGCCCGTCCGATCTCCCCGGCAGCGGCAAGCCTGACGACCGCGCGGGTAAACCGGTCGAGGCATCCGCCGATCCGAAAAATGGTTTCGGCTACATCTTCGCGCCGAGCGAGGCCGAATTGCTCGACACGGTTTTGCCGGAGTACGTGCATTTCCAGGTTTTCCAGATGATCCTCAACGCCCGCGCCAGTGAGCACAGCGCGCGCATGGTCGCCATGAAAAACGCGACCGACAACGCCAAGCAGATCATCAAGGACCTGACGCTGGAATACAACAAGGTCCGCCAGGCCGCCATCACCACCGAGTTGCTGGAAATCACCAGTGCCCAGATGGCGCTCGGATAACTGCCCACCTTCTTTTTTTTCGTTTCCTCAAGTCCCCCAAAAATCCCTTTTATGGATACCGCAACTGCACCGCTCACCGGCGGCATCGTTCAGGTCATTGGCCCCGTCGTTGACGTGGACTTCTCCGCTTCGGGCCACCTGCCGAAAATCTACGACGCGCTGGAGATTGAATACGATGTCATCGGCGTGGCCACGAAGCTGACTTTTGAAGTCCAGCAGCACCTCGGCGAAGGGCTCGTGCGCGCCATCGCCATGAGTTCGACCGAAGGGCTCAAGCGTGGGATGCAGGTTACCAACACCGGCGCGCCCATCAGCGTGCCGGTGGGCAAGGGCGTGCTCGGGCGGGTGTTCAACGTGACGGGCGACCCCGTGGACGGGCGCGGTCCGGTCGATGCGACCAAGCGTTACGCAATCCATCGCAAGGCCCCGTCGCTGATCGATCAGGACACGAAATCGACCGTGCTCGAAACGGGCATCAAGGTCATCGACCTGATCTGCCCGTTCACGAAGGGCGGCAAGGTCGGCGCGTTCGGCGGCGCGGGCGTCGGCAAGACGGTCGTCATCATGGAGTTGATCAACAACATCGCCAAGG
>CAZZYS010000306.1:0-5639 GCA_964658285.1 uncultured Verrucomicrobiota bacterium | reverse complement strand
CGTGGCGTCGGCACCCGGCGGGCTCGGCACGGGGGTGGCGGAGGTGACGGTTTTCCCCTCGACCGGAGTAGCGTCCGGCACGGTCAACTTGCCGGGAGCGTCATCCCTGTCGAGTTCCGACTCGGCGGCGAAGAAGGCCTCGACCATTTTTCCGGAAGTCTGGAGCTGACCGCGCGCTTTGGTGAACTCGGCCCGCAGTTCCTTCGCGTCTGCGTTGGGGTCCTTGCGCTTGTCCGTCAAAGGCGCGTAAAGCGCGTAGTCGTGCACGCACCGGCGGGCAATCGGCTCGTAGTCACCGATCCAGACGTAGGGCGCGGGCGGCTTGCCGGCCAGGTAAGCCTCGAAAATCGCGTTGGCGTCCTCGAAGTTTCCCATCGACCAGTCTTTCAAGCCGAAGAGCAACAAGGCCGCGTTTTCGACGGTGTCTTTGTCCCAGTTCTTGAGGGCACTGGCCGGGATCGGTTTCGGGTCCGCGAGGAGGCGGCCGGTTTCCACGAAAAAATTGGCCAGCTTCAACTGGCTGCTGTCCTTGGTGTAAAGACCGCTGTTTTGCAACTCGCTGAAAATCGCGCGGGACTCCGTCAGTTCGTTGTTGAGCAACGCGGTCAGGCCGTTGTGCAGCCGGGCCCAGTTGAGTGTCGGTTGCACGAGGTCGGTGCGTTGGAGCAGGACCGCGAAACTCTCCTTCGCGTCGCCGTAGCGTCCGGCGACGAGGTCGTGACGCGCATCCTCGTAGGCGGCCTCGGCGTCGGCCTTGTCCCCGCCGGTCACCGCCTTGGGGTTGACGGCTACCGGGCTGCCGCTGGCCGGACCGCTGCCGAAACGGTCGCGGAAATAGTAGGCGGTGATCCCGCCGGCGATCAACAGCACGAGCAAAACCAGCGTCAGGACCCCGGCGACGCTGCTCTGGCTTTCGCTCTCCACGACGACGCGTTGCTTGGCGGCGCGCGGCTTGGCGGCGTTGGCGGTGAGGGTGTCGATGGCGTACTTGAAATGGTCGAGCAATTCGCCGTACGACGCGTACCGCTGGCCCGGGTCCTTGTGGAGCATCCGGTTGATGACGTAGGCCGTCTCGCCCGACACGTCCGGCGCGAACGCCTGGAGGCTGACCGCCTTGCTCTTGAGGTGCTTGAGGGCGACGAGCGACGCGCTCTCCGCCTCGAAGGGCGGCCGGCCCGCAACGGCGTGGAAAAGCGTGCCGCCGAGGCTGTAAATGTCCGAGCGGAAGTCCTCGGGCTGGTTGTTGAGCTTTTCCGGGGCGATGTAGTACGGCGTGCCCCAGATTTCGCCGCGGGACTCGGCCTCCTGCTCGGCCAGCAGCGCGAGGCCGAAGTCGGTGATCTTGGCGGTGTGCGCGTCGGCAAACAGGATGTTGCCCGGCTTCACGTCGCGGTGGATCAGGCCGGCGTTGTGCGCTGCCTGGAGGCCGCTGGCGATCTGGAAGCCGACGTTGAGGACCTGCAATTCGCTGACACGGCCCTGGAGCTGCATGAGGTCGTCGAGGCTGCCCTTATCGACGAGTTCCATCGCGATGTAATACTGGCCGTGGTCGCTGCCGTAGGAGAACACCTTGACCACGTAGGGATGGTTGATGGACGCGGTGATGCGCGCCTCGTCCTCCAGCTTGGCGATGTAGTCCTCGTCGGCCGAGAGTTCCCGCCGCAGGAGCTTGAGGGCCACCATGCGGTTGAGGTTGCGGTCGAGCGCCTTGTAGACCGTGCCCATGCCGCCCTGGCCGAGGGTTTCGACGATGGAAAAATGGTTGTACTGCCGGCTGGCGCGCATGGCCGTGCCGCAAGTCGGACAGTGGAACTTGGCGAGCGGTTCCTGGTCGGTGACATCGACGAGGGCGGCGCAGTTGGGACAGACCTGGACGCAGGGATCACCGGTCGGCTGGGAGGACATAGGAACGCGTGGCGGGAGATGCTACCACCAAACGGACGGCGAGCAAACCCTCTTCGGACGCGGGCAATTCTTTACTTCGGCCTCCGCGTGCCCTATCGCTCGTGGGTCCATGAGTCGTTTCCAGGCGGCACCCGATCCTTGCCTGCGCCCCTACGTGCATTCCTACTGGGGCCTCGTGCGCGACTTGTCATCGGTCGGGGGTTTCACGGTCACGCCGGACCGTTATCTGGAGTTGATCTTTTTCATCGACCCACCGTGGGCCGAGGATGCCGGCGGGCCGTGGCAGTTGCCGGCCTGCACGCTGATCCCGCTGCTCGCCCGGCCGCTGCGACTTCTGACTAAAGGCGTGGTGCGATGCGCAGCCGTGCGCTGGCACGCGTGGGCCGGGGATTTGCTCCTCCCGCCCGCGAACACCTCGTCCCGGAACGTTCACGACTCGCCGGGAAGTTGCGCGGCGTTTGCCCCTGTGGTGTGTGCGGCCCTGCGCCGCGGCGACTGGCAGGGGGTCGCCGCGATCCTGGACAAGGCTTTGCCGGGGATGCTGGCGGGACGGCCCCCGGTCGCACCGGCCCTGGCGGCGGCACGGACGTTCGCGGCTTTGCCTGACGAGGCGGCGGCACTGACGACGGGGGAAGTCGCGGCGCGGCAGGGACGTTCCCGGCGGCAGATCGAGCGGCAGGTGCGCAACCTGACGCGGCACTCGCCCAAACAACTTTCCTCCCTGGCCCGCTTCCAGTTCGTGCGGGACACCCTCTGGGCACGCCCCGGCACGGAACTGGCCGCGCTGGCCTTCGAGGCCGGGTACGCCGATCAGGCGCACATGACGCGTCAATTCCGGCGATACGCGTCGCGCTCCCCGGGCGAGTTCGTCCGCGACTGCGTGCGACTAAAAGCCTTCGTACAGGCGCAGGATGTCGCGTTCGTTCAAGACGGCTGACGGGGGACGTGGCCAGGTTGCGGGCACATGAAAATCAAACTCGCCACCATCAACTTGGAAGTCTCCGATCCGCAGGCGTCGAAACGTTTTTACGTCGGCGCGCTGGGCATGACCGAAAACCTGCGGCGCTCGCACGCGCCCGGCTTCGTGTACCTCGAATCAGACGGCGGGGACCTCTCCCTCGCCACGCCGCAGGAGGCCGCGGCGGCGGAACCTTCCCGCACGATGGAATTGGGCTTCGAGGTGGACGACCTGGCGGCCCTCCAGGCGCGCTTCGCGGAGCAGGGCGTCACAGGCTTTCACCCACAGAGCATGGGCTGGGGAGAGGTCATCGAAGGGCACGACCCGGATGGGCACCGGGTCATCGTGTATTGTTTCAGACGGGAGTGACGGAGGCGGTTAATTCCCCGGGGCGCGAGGCGCGGCATTTGCTACCCTAGGTTGGGCAAATGCGGCGAGAAGCGAGGTTCCGGCCAGATTCGGCCTTGGCGGCGGCGGCTCCTGGGATTATTCTCGGAGCCCACTCCCCGCTGCGCCCGTGCGGACGGGTGCTGACCATCGTTTTCGCCTCTGCCACCATGTTGGAACTCACCGTGCCGCCCACCGCGGCGGGCGACCGGCTCGACCGGTTCCTCGCCGGGGCGCTGGCGCACCTTTCGCGTTCCCGCGTGCAAGCGCTCATCCGCGAGGGCCACGTCCGGCTGAACCGCCGCCCGGCCAAGCCGAGCGAGTCGGTCCGTTCCGCCGACGTGGTTTCCTGGGAAGAACCGTCGCCGGTCGAGACCGGGCTCGTCCCCGAGGCGATTGACCTGCCCATTCTCCACGAGGACGACGATCTGCTCGTCGTCAACAAACCCGCCGGACTGGTGACGCACCCCGCGCCCGGCAACGAGGCGGGCACGCTGGTCAACGCCCTCCTGGCCCATTGCCCGACGCTCTCGGGCATCGGCGGCGAACGGCGGCCGGGCATCGTCCACCGGCTCGACAAGGACACCACCGGCTGCCTCGTCGTCGCCAAGAACGACCTCGCGCACCGTGCGCTCGCCGCGCAATTCGCCGCGCGCACGACCCGCAAAACCTACCTCGCCCTCGTGCGTGGCGTCCCGGCGCACCTTTCCGGGACGATTGAAGCACCCATCGGCCGCCACCCGGTCCACCGCAAGAAGATGGCCGCCATCGCCATGCCGCGCGGACGTTCGGCGCGCACGGACTACCGCGTGCGGCAAACGCGGCGGCTCGACTCCGGCCCCGTGTCGCTCGTGGAGTGCAATCTCCACACCGGGCGCACCCACCAGATCCGCGTCCACCTCAAACACCTCGGCCACCCGATCCTCGGCGACGTGCTCTACGGCGGCCCGCGTCCGCCCGAGCGCCCGATGCTCCATGCCTGGAAGCTGGCCTTCGTGCATCCGCGCACCGGGCTGGAATGCGAGTTCTGCGCGCCGCCGCCGGAGGATTTCCTCGCTTTCGGCTTCGCTCCCGACGCCCCATGAGCCGATTCGACCAGGCCCTCGATTTTGTCGCGCGCGAACTGGACCGCCGCCGCGAGTCCGGCTACGATGATTGGCGAGCGTCCGCCGAAGCGGTGGCCCGCCTGCAAGCGGCGCGTCCGCGCGGCCCGGCGATCACCTCTCTCATAAACACCCCGGCAATCAGTCCGCTCCCCGCGGACGATCCCGTCCTTGAAACACCGCTCCCCGCGTCTCCCATGCCCAAGCATCACGAATCGGACGATGTGCCGCTGTTCGGTGAGCAAGACCTGCCGCCCGTCGCCAACACGAAAACCGCCAAGTCCCCCCCGGCCGACGCCCCCGGCGTGTACGCACCGGTGACCGACCCGTCGAAACCGAAGGCCGAACGGCTCCAGGACCTGCGCGGTTGCCCGGAACGTCTGCCCTGCGGCAAGTGCCCGTACGGCCAGGGACCGCACAACCACATCGTGTTCGGCGTGGGCAGCGTGAACGCCGAGGTGATGTTCATCGGCGAGGCTCCCGGGGCGGACGAGGACCGCGAGGGCGAGCCGTTCGTCGGCCGGGCCGGGCAGCTTTTGACAAAAATCATCAACACGATGGGCTTCCAACGCGAGGACGTTTACATCGCCAACGTGCTCAAGTGCCGCCCCGACACGCCCGGCCAATCGTACGGCAACCGGCCGCCGACGGTCGTCGAGATGCACAGTTGCCGGCCGTGCCTGTTCGAGCAGATCGACATCGTGGGCCCGAAGGTGATCGTCGCGCTCGGCGCGACGGCCATGAAAGGATTGCTCGACAACGCCGAGCCGATGGGTCAACTACGCGGTCGCTTCCACGATTACAAGGGCATCCCCGTCATGGCCACCTACCACCCGTCCTACCTGCTGCGCAACCAGGCTCCCGGCGAGAAGCGAAAGGTCTGGGAAGACCTCCTGCTGGTGAAGGAACGCCTCGGCCACGAGATCACGGAGCGCGACCGGGGTTATTTCCTGGTCAAGGGCTAGCCCGGTTTTTGCTACTTACGCTTTTTTCGACGCGTTCCGCCTCCATGCAAGACACCGCCCCGGCCCCGCAGACGCGCCGCATCACCGTGAGCACCTCCGCCATCGGCGGACGGTCCAACGGGCGCGAAACCGTGCGCGTGTCTTCGACGGTGCCGTTCAGCCGTCCGCCCGAGCCGCCGGGGCCGCCGCCGGACATCCCGCTGCCGGCCGGAGGGGCCGCGCCCGCGCCCGCGACGGGTGCGACGAACCGCGAGGCCGCCGTCATGGCCGAGCAACGCCGTTTGCGCCGCCAATTGGAGGGTTCGTTGCGCGAGCAGCTCC
>CAZZYS010000305.1:0-5639 GCA_964658285.1 uncultured Verrucomicrobiota bacterium | reverse complement strand
GCGGCGGCGCGGTCGGCGGCCTCGTAGAAACGCGTCCGGCGGCTGCCGCGCAGGTGCTCGAAGCCGGGCCGCTCCCCGGCGGCAAAGGCGCGGGCGGCGTTGAGGAGGTCCTCGTTGCGCAAGATGTGGAAGGTCGGCCGGTCCACGACGCGGGCCTCGCCCTCGCGCCAGAGCCAGAGTTCGCGCAGGGTCGCGGCGGCCCGTCCGCGCAGGACGCCGCTGCCGTTGATGCGCCAGGCGTCTTCCACGTCGCGTTCGCGTTCGACGGCGGCCTGGGCGAGCGCACGGGCGCAGGATTGCTCGAACCACGCCCAGCGGCCGAGTTCGCGCAGGCGGGCACCGAGCCGGTCCGCGATTTCGAGCAGGTAGCGGGTGTCGTTCTGCGCGTAGGAAGCCATCGCGGGCGTCAGGGGGCGGCGGGCCCAGTTGGCTTTTTGCGAACCTTTGGTGAGTTCCAGGGCGAACTCCGCCTTCACCAGCGCGGCGTAGGAAAACTCCCGCCGTCCGACGAGCCGGGCGGCGAGCATCGTGTCGAAGATCGAGTCCGCCACGAACCCGCCCGCGCGGCGCAGCAGGCGCAGGTCGTAGTCCGCGCCGTGGAGGAGGATCGTTTTGCCTTTGAGTGCGGTGTAAAACGGCTCCAGCGAAAAGTCGGCGAGCGGGTCGATGAGGGCGTGCTCGTCGTTGGGCAGACTGACCTGCACGAGACAGAGTTTCTCGCGGTAGACGTGGAGGGAGTCGGCCTCGGTGTCGAGGGCGACGCGGTCGGTGCCGTCGAGATAGGGCAGGAAGGCGGCGAGTTGTTCGGACGTAGAGATCAAAGCACTGGTAATCAGGGAAAACCTGACGGCCAGCTAGGAGAGGGGCCGTCGCCGGATACAGTGGACGACCTTGACGGGAAATCAACCCCGGCGGGAAAGGTCGCGGCGGGGCGGATGGTTCCGCCAACGAAAGCGCCAGGCGCAGAGTCTCGTCGCCCACCGCGAATCTGATCTTCAAAGCGCCTTTCAATGCGTAAAGATATTTCCATCCCGATGAAAACCTCCCCTGTCCACGTTGCCGTCCTGTTCCTCTTGCTCGCCTCGCTGGTAGCTGACGGTGCCCCGGTGGCGGACTATCATGCCTGGGCACCCACGCCGCCGATGGGCTGGAACAGTTGGGATTGTTTCGGCACCACCATCACCGAGGCGCAGACCAGGGCGCAAACCGACTTCATGGCCAAAAAGCTCAAGGCGCACGGTTGGCAATACGTCGTGGTGGACATCCAGTGGTATCAGCCCACCGCCAAGGGCCACGGTTACGAAAAGGATGCCAGGCTGACGATGGACGAGTTCAGCCGTCTCGTCCCCGCGCCGGAGAAATTCCCCTCCGCCGCCGGGGGCAGTGGGTTCAAGCCGCTGGCCGATTACATACATTCCCAGGGGCTAAAATTCGGCATCCACCTGCTGCGCGGCATCCCGCGCCAAGCCGTGCGGCAAAACACGCCCATCAAAGGTTCGACCGTTCACGCCGCCGACATCGCCGACACCACGAGCCTCTGCCGGTGGAATACCGACATGTACGGCGTGGACATGAGCAAACCCGGCGCGCAAGCCTACTATGATTCGCTGTTGGAACAGGTCGCCGCGTGGGGCGTGGACTTCATCAAGGTGGACGACCTGAGCACCCCGTATCACCAGGCCGAGGTCGAGGCCATCCGCCAGGCCATCGACAGGACCGGACGCCCCATCGTCTTCAGCACCTCGCCGGGCGAGACGCCGCTCTCCGCCGGTCCCAACGTCAGCCAAAACGCCAACCTGTGGCGCGTCAGCGACGACTTTTGGGACAATTGGAAGGACCTGCAAGCGCAGTTCAAGCGGCTGCACGACTGGACGCCTTACCGCCTCCCCGGCGCCTGGCCCGACGCCGACATGCTGCCGCTGGGCATCGTGAAGTTCACCCGCAAAACGCATCTCACGCCCGACGAGCAGATCACGCTGATGACCCTCTGGAGCATCGCCCGCTCGCCGCTCATGCATGGCGGCGACCTGACCAAAACGGATGACTTCACGCTTTCCCTGCTCACCAACGACGAGGTCCTCGCCGTCGATCAGGGCAGCGCCAACAACCGCCAACTCTTCCGTACCGACGACGGTCTCATCGCGTGGATCGCCGACGCACCCGGCAGCGCGGACAAATACCTCGCCGTTTTCAACACCCGCGACGCCGCCAAAGGGTTGCCACCCGGCGCGACCACACCCGTCCCGGTCAAGCTCGCCGACCTCGGCATCAACAGCCCGGCCACCTTGCGTGACCTGTGGATGAAAAAAGACCTCGATCCCGTGACCGGCGAGTTCGCGTCGGAGGTTCCGTTCCACGGCGCGCGGTTTTTCCGCATCCATCCTACACCCTGATATTAAGGGAGCCGGGTGCACCGTCCCTTCTTCCTTGCGCCGCTCGGAACCGTCGATGAGCTTGAGGCCGTCAAGCTCCGCCGCCCCATCCTCCCATGCCAAATCAACCTGCACCGGAAATCGAGCGGCTACGCGCGACGTACGCGGCCTTCAACGCGCGAGACATCGACGCCGCCCTGGCTAACATGAGTGCGGATGTCGCTTGGCCAAGGGCGTTCAAGGGCGGTTTTGTCCAGGGCCCTCAAGCCATCCGCGCTTACTGGACGGAGCAATGGAGCGAGATCGATCCGCACGTGGAGCCAGTGGCTTTTCACCCGGAGGATGACGGACACATCCTGGTCGAGGTGCATCAGATCGTGCGCGACCTCCGTGGAACCGTGCTGGCCGATGAGCATGTGGGTCATCGTTTCATGATGGAACACGGCCTGATCCGAAGCATGGAAGTCTGTCCGCCGCCCACGCCCGGCCACCGCGCCTAAAGCATTACTCGATTGGGTAAGCCGTGCGGTTTCTGGCTGTAGCCACGGCACTCCGTTGCCGTGCTTCCGGCGGACACAACCGTGGCTACAGCTTATCCAATCGAGTAGTGCTTTAGAACGTCTTACTTTGAGATGTAGCGGATTTCCGGGAGCGCCAACGGCGCGGCCTCAGTGCAAGCCTGGGGCAACGCCCCAGGTTGAAGCCGACCAGGTGCCAAGCCCTGAAGGGGCAATCCATCCGGGCGGCGTGTCGAGAGGAGTCGCCCCTTCAGGGCTCACCGGCTCCCGCGCATTTTTCCTGGGGCGTTGCCCAGGCTTGCACTGAGGCCGCGCCGTTGGCGCTCCCGGAGGTCACCCGGTCACCACGCAAATTACACCGCTTCTCAGAATAGGTGAGGTGGGAGCGAGCGGTGGATGGCGCTCTCCGAGCGGCATTGGTTCCCGTGCGCGGCAACCGCCGCCTGAAAGGATATGCGCCTGCGGCGTGAGTAAAACCAATGCCGCTCGGAGAGCGCCATCCACCGCCGACTTTGAACGCCTCAGCCCACTTGAGAGGCGGTGTGATATACCCTACCCGCGCGCCTTGGGAAGAGGAGGCCGGGATCGCCAGCTTCCCGCGCCACGCCTCGGGGCGTCCGGACACGGCGCGAGTCCTCACGTCCGCATCCCCATCAGCAGCAGTTCCATGTTGCTCTTGGTCGCATTGATGTTCTGCAACAGCACCTCCATGCCTTCGAGCGGCGGCAACTGGCCGAGACCCTTGCGCAGCAACTGCACCCGCGCCAACTCGTCGGGGTGAAAAAGTAGTTCCTCGCGCCGCGTGCCGCTCTTGAGGATGTGGATTGCCGGGTAGACGCGTTTTTCCACCAACTCGCGGTCGAGGTGGAGCTCCATGTTGCCCGTGCCCTTGAATTCCTCGAAAATCACCTCGTCCGCCCGGCTGCCGGTGTCCACCAGGGCGGTGGCGAGGATCGTCAGGCTGCCGCCTTCCTCGGTGTTGCGCGCACTGGAGAAAAACTTCTTCGGTTTGATCAGAGCCTTGGTGTCCAGGCCGCCGCTCATGAGCCGGCCCTTGCCGCCGGTGAGATTGTTATAACCGCGCGCCAGCCGCGTGATGGAATCCAGCAGGATGACCACGTGTCCGCCCAATTCCACGATCCGCTTGGCGCGTTCCGCGACCAGTTCCGCCACCGCGACGTGCCGCGCGGAGGGTTCGTCGAAGGTCGAACTGAAAATCTCCGCGTCCACCGCGTTCCGAAAGTCCGTCACCTCCTCCGGCCGCTCGTCCACGAGCAGCAAAATCAGATGAATCTCCGGGTGGGACGCGCGGACCGCCTTGGCGATGTGCTTGAGCAGGATCGTCTTGCCCACGCGCGGCGGGGCGAGGATCAACCCGCGCTGGCCGCGTCCGAGCGTGGCGACGAGATCGATGGCCCGCACCGTCGGCGTGTGGTAATGCTGGCTTTCCAGGATGATACGCTCGTTCGGGAACATCGGCGTCAGCGCATCGAAGGGCTTCGGCGGGGTCCAGCGTTCGACCGGGATGCCCTCGATGGCGGTGACCCGGTCAAGCGCCATGTATTTTTCCTTGTCGCGCCCGGCCCGCACGACGCCGCGCACGCGGTGCCCCGCGGCCAGGGTGTGCTGGCGGATGAGCGGCGCGGGGACGTAGATATCCTCCGGGCATGCCTGGAAGTTGCACGCCGGCCAGCGCAGGAAGCCGAACGGATCGTTGCCCGTTTCGAGCACCCCCTCCGCCACGGCGGGGATGCCCCGGGCGAGGCTCGCCCGCATGATCTCGCACACGAGGGCGTGACGCGGGCGCGGCGGCTGGTTGCGCACGCCCAGCGCCGAGGCCAGCGCGTGGAGTTCGTCCAGCGGAGCGCGCTGGAGTTCGTTGAGGTCCACCTGCGCGGGCAACGGAGTGGCGGCGGGGGCATCTTCCGCGACGCTGGGCGCGGCGGGGGCGGGTGAGTCGAGGCTCATGGGCGGGGCCGCGCCGATTCAGTGTCGGCGGCGGTCGTCATTGGGATAAAGCTTGGAAGTAGCGGGCACACCGCACGGCCTGTGCGTACAGGCAGTTTTCGGGACCATCGTTCCAGACGAGATGGTCACACCGGCGGATTTTGTCGGACAATTCCCACTGGCTGGCGATGATGCGGCGCGCGGTCGTTTCAGGCAGGCGGCGTTGGTTGGTCAGCCGCGACATTTGCGTCGCCAGACTGCAACCGACCACGATGGCGTGGTCGAAAAATGCTTCCGCACCGGTTTCATACAGAAGCGGGATCTCGACTAACAATGGCGCGTCCGGCGTCTTTTGCAACCCTTCTTCCAACCACGCACGCCAGGCCAAACGCACCCGCGGGTGCAAAATCGCTTCCAGGGCGCGGCGCGGCGCGGGGTCCGCCGTGAAAACGATCTCGCGCAACGCCCCGCGCTCGGGTCGGCCGTGCGCGTCGAACACTTCCGCTCCGAACGCCGCGCGCACTTCCGCTGCTACCACCGGGTCTTCGGCGAGCAGGCGGCGCGCGCAAACGTCCGTGTCGAAGGTTTCCGCGTTCAGCCACTCCGCGAGCCTCCGAGTGAACGTGGATTTACCGGAGCCGATGCCTCCGGTGATGGCGATGGTGGGCATGGCGGCGTGACGGATGACGAATGACGAATGACAGAAAGATTGCGCGGAGTGGAGCTTTGGAACTTAACCCTCGCCAAAATTACAGCGTTTTTCAGTTGCCTGTAGCCACGGCACTCCGTTGCCGTGTCCGCT
>CAZZYS010000304.1:0-5643 GCA_964658285.1 uncultured Verrucomicrobiota bacterium | reverse complement strand
TTCAGCGAGACCGGCTACGTCGGCGGCGACGTGGAAGACCTCGTGCGCGACCTCATCGCCAAGGCCGACGGCGACGCTAACCTCGCCCAGTACGGCATCATCTACATCGACGAGATCGACAAGATCGCGGCGGCATCCAACACCGTCGGCGGACGCGACGTGAGCGGACGCGGTGTGCAGACGACCCTGCTCAAGCTGATGGAGGAAACCGAGGTGCCGGTCCGCAATCCGATGGACATTCAGTCGCAGCTCCAGGGGGCGTTCGAGTTCCAGCGGCGCGGCGGCGGCAAAGGTGGCCGCAAGGAGACCATCAACACCCGGCACATCCTCTTCATCGTCAGCGGGGCGTTCGAGCGTCTGGGCGAACTCGTCAACAAACGGCTGCGTCAGAGCCACATGGGTTTCTCCCAACCCGTGCGCACGCCGGACGGCGACGCGGCGACCCTGCGCGAGGTGACGACGCGCGACTTCATCGACTACGGCTTCGAGCCGGAGTTTATCGGTCGCCTGCCCGTGCGCGTGGTGTGCGAGGGGCTTTCGGCCGACGATCTCTACCAGATTTTGCAACGCAGCGAGGGCAGCGTGATCCACCAGTACGAGCGGGCCTTCCGCGCCTACGACATCGAGGCGACGTTCACCGATCCGGCCTTGCGCACCCTCGCCGAACGCGCTTCCCAGGAAGGCACCGGCGCGCGTGGCCTGCTGACCGTCACCGAGCGTCTGCTGCGCGAGGCGAAGTACGAATTGCCCGGCGCGGGCGTTGACCGCATCGTCGTGGACGACGCCTTCATCGCGGACCCGGCTGCGGCGCTCGTCCGCCTGTTGGACGCGGGACACGACCGGCGCGAGGCGCAACGGGCCGAAGCGGCGCACCGTTACGCCGAGAGTTTCCAGAAAAACCACGGTCTCGCCGTGCGTTTCGACGAAGCGGCGGCGCACCGGCTCGCCGAACTCAGCGCAGCCGATGGCGTGTCCGTGCAAGAGCTTTGCAAGCGGCTGTTCAAGGACTACCACTTCGGCCTGAAACTCATCTCCAAAAACACCGGCCAGGCGAAATTCACGCTGCCGGTGGAGGCGGTGGAGGACCCGGATGCGTTTATCAGCGCGCTGGTGGTCGGTTCTTACAAGGCACCGCCTCAAAATTTCGAGCAATCGCCGGTGGTCTGAGAAGGCCTGAGCGGAGTTCTGCCTCAGGCGGATCGTCGCCGGGTTTTGCTTTTGGCCTTTGCGTTTTAAACATTTCCTCTGTAATTCGGTAGCGTGTCACGCGCCCTCAAGTTCGCCCTGCTCATCGGCGTGCAAACCAGCCTCGTGCTGGCGCTCGTCTACGCGCCGGGCCTGATCCGACCGCTGGATATGTCCATCGCGCGGGCGCTCGGTCTTGCCGGTCAGGGACTCGACCATCCGTGGCTCCAGCATTTCACCTTCGTCTCGCTGGCGATGGGCATCGCCTGGACGACGGTCGATATCAATCGCCCCGCGTTCAAAATCCTCGTGGCCGCGCTGGCGCTGGCGGAAGTGTTCACCCTGTCGGCGCTCGCCTCGCTTTTTGGCTTCTACTTTTCGCCGGTCCTGCCGGCGGCGGCGGCGATCATGGCGTTCGCGGCCGGGTTCATCTATTCCAACAGCCAGGCCGGCCAGCGCCAGCGCGTGGTGGACACCGCCTTCGGCCCGCGCGTGTCGCGCCGCCAGATGCGCGCCCTCGTCGATGGGCGCTCGGAGTTGCGCGACGACGGCCAGTTGGAGGAATTGACCCTCGTGGTCTGCGAAATCTTCAACCATCAGGCGCTCATGGAAGGGCTCGAACCGGCCGACTACGCCGCCGTAACGAACCGTTTCCTCAACGCCGCCGCGGAGGCACTCGTCGAGAAAGGCGGCACCCTGTCCGCGTGCGATGGCGAGGGCGTGCGCGTGCTCTTCGGCGCGCCGCTGCCGATGGCCAACCACGCCGGCGCGGCGTGCCGGGCGGCGCTGGAGGTCTCCCGGCAGGTCAAAACTCTCAACGAGGAAGTCGCCCGCGAAAAGGATGGCCTGACGTGCGACCTGCGCGTGGGCGTCAACAGCGGCGAGATGGCCGTCGGGCACTTCGGCGCGCGGCGGTTGGGCGGCTTCGGCGTGGCGGGCGAGGAGGTGGCGTTCACGCGGCGGCTCTGCGCGGCGAACCTCATCTACGGCTCGCACGTCCTGATCGGCGCGCGCACGTTCGAGTTGGCCGAGGCGACCATCGAGGCCCGTCCGCTCGAGCTCCTGCGCCGCCGCCTCGACGAGAATTGGCTGGAGGTCTACGAACTGCTTGGTGAGCCGCACGAGCTTTCCCCCGAAGACCTTGCTCGCCGCGACCTGTTCTGGACGGGCGTGATCTTCTACCGCGAGAAGCGGCTGACCGATGCGCTGGAGAAATTTACCGAGGCCCGCACGACCGCCCGGGGGGCCGACGGCCCGCTGGATTTTTACATCAACCGCATCAAGCAACTCCAGTACGGCAAGGCGACGACGGATTGGGAGACGACGAAACTGCTCAACTCGTTGTGAGCGCGGCCGGCAGGCAGACCGTGAAGACGCTCCCCACGCCCGGGGTGCTCTGGACCGACACCGTGCCGCGGTGCGCCCGCACCATCGAACGCACGATGCTCAACCCGAGTCCGCACCCCTCGTGCGAGCGCGACAGCCGCTGGTCGGACTGGTAGAACCGCTCGAAAATCCGCTGCTGCTCGCCGGGTTCGATGCCGAGGCCGTTGTCCGCGACCTCGTAGAACACCTCGCCGTCCCGCGCGCGGCAGCGCAGCGTGATCCGTTTGTCGTCGCCGGTGTATTTCAAGGCGTTGTCGAGCAGGTTGGCCAACACCATCGTAAGGCCGTCGCGGTCCGCTTGCAGGCGGGCCGGTTCGTCGCCGCCTTCCAGCACGAACACGCAGCCCGGCGCGTCCAGGCGCGGGCGCAGCCGTTCCACCGCGGCCCGGGCGATTTCTCCCGCACGGACGGGTTCCAGCGCCAGACGCGAGCGGCCCTGGCGGTGTTCGAGGCGCGAGATCGTCTGGAAACTCTCCACGAGGCGTTCGAGCCGGCTGTTTTCGGCGGCGATGAGCCGCAGGTACTCGTCGGCCTGCCCGGAGCCATCGCGGTAGCGGCGTTCGAGGAGGGTCTCGATGAACAGGCGCGTGGAGGCCAGCGGGGTCTTCATCTCGTGGGAAACGATGGCCAGCGCGTCGTTGCTCAACTCGTGCAGCGCGATCCGGCGCGACAGCATCCAGGCGGCCGTCGCGGCGATCCCGGCCGTCACGACGAACATCCCGCCGACCGTCCACCAGTAAAAGGCGATTTGCTCGCGCGCGATGCCCTCGACCAGCGCGGGATCGAGGATGAAAACCTGCACGCGCCACGCGGGCAGCGGCGGCGGCAGCGAGACCTCGGCCAGCGCTTCGCCCAGTGAAGCCGGGACCACCGCCGACGCCGGGGCCGGTGGCCCACCGATGAGGACACCCTCGCCGTTCTCGTCGATCAGGCGCACGGCCACCTGGGAGTTGGACTCGTGCTGCTGGTAATAACTCTCGATGCGCTCGCGCAAATGCTGGCGGGTCAACAACAGCAGGAGATCGGTCCGGTCCTGCGTCCCGGGCCGGGCGGCGGGACGCAGCGCGAAAAGCGGCTCGGGCAACTCGCTAAAATATCGCCAGCGCGGGAGGCCCGAGCGCGGCAGCGCCGCGAAACGCACGCCGCTCTCCAGGACGGAAGCCGACAATGCCACGGCGGCACCCAACGGCGGAGAGGCGGGCGCGGGCGGCAGCGAGAGGTTCCCCGCCGCGTCGATGAGCAGCAGGGCATCGGCAGGCATCACCACGGTGGGCGCGACGCCGACGGCCAGCAGCGCGGGGTCCAGGAAGCGCCACGGATTTTCCAACGCGGGATCGGCGGGATTGCTGGCGGGCGGCGACTGCAATTGCCGGGCGATCTCGGCCGCGAGGATGGTGGTCGTCCGTTCGAGGTTTTGCTGGTACAGGGGCCGGGCGCGTTCCCGTGCTTCCAGGCGCTGGTTGGCGATGTCTTCGACCAGGAACCGGACGACGAACAACGTCGGGATGACCGGCAGCAGCGCGAGCAGCAGCACCAGCGCGCGGAGCTGCCGGGGGTTGACCTCGACGGGACCGCTGGCGCGCATCTCTCCAGCCTAGGACGGGCGCGGCAAGAGGCAAGCGCCGGACGCGGGGGACCGCTTCAGGGTTTGCCCTGCGGGTCGATGGCGGGATCGAGCCGGACCACGTGAGGACCGTAGAGCTTGGCGTCGAGCAAATTGTCGTCGGGTTGGGCTTTCAACTCCTCGGCCAGACCCTTGCCCAATGGCACGAAACGCAGGTTGGGCGGACCGGCCAGCGGCTCGATCATGCCGCTGTTGTCGAGGCGGATCACGATGGCTTCCAGGCCGCCGGTCACGCCGCCGCGCGCTTTCTCGTCGGTCGTGTAGTACCCGGTGCCGTCGGTGCCGTCGAAAACGAGCGGCGCGCGCGGGTCGGACGAATCCGTCAGGCCCATCATGTATCCGTAGACGTTTTCGCCGGGCTCCAGGGTGCGGCCGGGCTTGCCGGTATAGGTCTGGTCGATCACGTTGTCCGGCTCGTGGGTTTGGTAGACGGAAAGCTCGTCGCCAAAGATTTTTTCTGATGCCAGGTAGCTCGGGAACAACACGGCGAAAGCGGCGTTGGACGTGGCCGGTTTGCGCAACAGGTTTGGGACGTGATCTCGCGGGTAGTCGCCATCGTTGTCACTCGCGAAAAGCTTCAGCGCCAGGCCGACTTGTTTGGCCTGCGCCAGCGACTTCGCGCGGTAGAGTTTTCCCGATGTTTCGCTGAACGCCGGGATCGACACCCCCGCGAGAGCCGCCAGGATGACCCCGCCGCACACCCATTGCGCCAACCCGGGGAAGGCACGCGGCCGACCGCGCGGGATCGGCGCTTCGTCAGGAGCGGGGGCGGCTGGATCGGTGTTCATCGGAGGGTTGGATTTAGCCAGAACTCGCGTCGGTAGACCATTTCTTTTTAGGCCCCGACGCGCTCAGCGGTGGCCAACCGCCGGGTTGAGCAACCGCACGTCCGGACCGAGGCTGGAAACGTCGAGCAGGTTGCCCTTGTCTTGCGGGTCGCCATGATGGCGCGGGATGTAACGGGCGTCGTCGGGGCCGGTGAGCGTTTCGATTGCTCCGCTGGTATCAACACGAAATACGATGGCTTGCCGGCCCTCCCACACGCCGCCGCGCTTTTTCCGGTCGGTCGTGTAATGCCCGGTGCCGTCGGTGCCGTCGGCGACGAGAGGTGCCATCGGGTCCGACTTGTCCGTCAGGCCCGCAACATATGAATACACGTTTTCGCCCGGTTCGAGGGTTTTGACCGGTTTGCCCGTGTATTCATGGTCGTATTCGTTGTCCGGCGGACGGGTCTGGTACGCGGAGAGTTCGTTGCCGAAGATCGTTTCGCTCGACAGGTATTGGGGGAAAAGAACGGCGAAAGCGGCGTTGGAATCTTTCACTTCCGCTCCCATCATTTCCGGCAAGCCGGTGCGGGGATAGTTGCCACCGTCGTTGTCGGTCGCAAAAAGCTTGAGCGCCATGCCGATTTGCTTGGCGTGCACGAGGGCCATTGTTTGCGGGCCTTT
>CAZZYS010000303.1:0-5645 GCA_964658285.1 uncultured Verrucomicrobiota bacterium | reverse complement strand
ACCACGCCGACGGCGAAGAGCGCCCAGCCGATGCCGAAGCGTTCGCGGATCAGGTCGAGCAGCCCGCGCCCCGTCGCCGCGCCCAGCCGGGCGCACATCTCCTGCACGACGGCGAGCGAGATCGTGATGAGGACCATCACCCAGATCAACTCGTAGCCGTATGCCGCCCCGGCGGCGGAGTAGGTGGCGATGCCGCCCGCGTCGTTACCCGCGGCGGCGGCGATCACGCCCGGCCCCAGGATCGCCAGGGCCCGCCACAGCCCGGACGGCGGCCGGCGCAGCCCGCGCAGGCGCACGCTGCGGCCGTTGATGTTCAGCCGCAGGCTGGCACGGGTCGCGGTCCGGGGATGGCTGGGCAGGGCCAGCGCCTCGACGGCTTCCAGCGGCTCCAGACCCTCGGGGCCGGGCGAGTAGGACGATTTTTTTGGCGAAAGCGACGGCATGTGAGCGTTTGAGAAATCAGGAAAACACGCGCGGCACCTGCGCGTTCCACCGGGCCGGCGCGACCATCGAGACCGCGCCGTCGATGGTCACGGCCCCGATCAATTTCCCCTCCCGCCCGACGACGGGCAGGGCGACGAGGTGGCTGTTGAGCACGCGGTAGGCGGCGGCGCGCGCATCGTCGAGGGCGTGGATGGTCACGAGGTAGGGATTCATCACGTCCTCGATCCGGGCGGAGTGGTCCGCCGTGATCAGCTTGCGCAGCGTCACGACGCCGCGCAGGCGGCGGTGGGTCTCGTCGTCCACCGCGTAGATAAAGGAGATGAAGTCCGGGCCTCCCAACCGGTCGCGCAGGGCCACGCGGGCCTCGCCCACGGACAGCGACGCGGGCACGCTCAGGATGTCGTTGGTCATGATGCTGCCCACCGTGTCCTCCGGGTAGCGTAGCAACTCGACGATCCGGGCGGCGTGGCCGGGGTCCAGGCAATCGAGCAGCGTGCGGGCCTCCTCGGTGTGCAGGCGGCCGATCAGGTCGGCGGCGAGGTCGGGAGCCATGAGGGAAACCAGCGCGCAGCCCTGGTCCCGGGAAAGCTCCTCGAACACCTGCAACTGCCGTTGCGTGGACATGGATTCGAGGGTGTCGGCGGCCAGCGGGTCCGGCAGGAGCGTCAGCAGCTCGGCGGCGTGGAGGTAGGGCAGGGCGTCCACCAGCCGGGCGATTTCCCCGGCGGGCAGGCGGGTGATGCGCCGGTGGTAGCCCGCGCCCGCGCGCACCGCCTCCGGGTCGCCGCGCAGGAACTCGATGTATTTCCAGTCGTGAATCTTCGAGCGGATCAGCCGCCGTCCGACCCTGCCGCGGCTCAGGCGGCGGAGCACGGCGACCACGCTGAAGTCCACCCCGACCAGCCGCAGGCGGCGGCCGTTGTCTTCGAGCTGGAGTTCGAGGTCGTTGGCGCGGGTGGCGCGGCGGTTTTGCAGGTCGAGGACGAGCGCGTCGAGGATGTCCCGGCGCAGGAGCACCTCGGCGACGCCCTTTTCCCGGAACAGCGCGGAGTCGGCCTCCGGCGGGACCGGTCCGGCGTCGTCGAGGCTGCCGACGTGGAACCGCCGCCCGGGCCAGTCGATGCTCTCCAGGCGATCCCACGCGAGCGCCCATTCGCGGTCGTCGGCCGGGTGCCGGAAGCGCAGGCCCGTCACGGTGGGATGGTCGTCATCGAGCGGACCCAGGACGAAATCGATGATCCGCGCGCATCGTCCGCGCCCGTCGAGGAGCGCGAACCGCCGGAGGATGGAGAGCATCACCATGGAGACGAGCGAGATGCGGACGGCGGGAGGTTACGCGGGTTCCCGGCGATTGCGAGCATCTTTACGCGGCGGCCGGGTCGGGCCGGGTAGCGCGGCGTTTCCGCCAGAGCAGCCAGAGGCCCAGCGCCGCGCCGAAGAGCAGGTGTTCCACCAGCAAAAAGAAGGACAGCAGCTTCGGCGCGGTTTCCGTGTACAGGTCGTCGAACGGCACGTTGCGCCCGAACGGCGTGAAAATCAGGATCGCGTGCGCCACGCGGTTCGGGTAATCGGGGATCGCGGGCCAGAAGATCGCCCGGTCGGCGACGAGTTGCACGGCGGCGACGGTCGCCAGCAGGGACGCGGGCCACGGGCTCCGCGCGTCTTCCAGCGCGCGGCCGATGAGCACGTAGACCACCGGCATCGTCCAGTAGAGGAAGCGTTCCGTGTCCGAGCCGCCCATGTCCGCCAGCACCGCGAAGACGGCGAGGTACACGACGAAATGCTGGCGTCCGGCCAGGAAAGCCACGCCCCGACGGGCCAGGAAAATCGCCAGCCACAGGATCGGCCCGAACGCCGAAAACCAACAGAGCAAGTACACCGGCCAGGGTTTCTCGTAGACGTAGTGCATGGCCGTCCACGCGAAGGAATAGCTGTTTTCGCGCCTGGCGACGAGCCGGAGGGCGGCCATCGCGGCCAGTCCGGCCGCCAGCGGCACCGACCTGGGGAGAAGCTGCCGCCATCGTTCGCGCAGTGGACCGGCGCGGAGGGGGTTCACGGTAAAAGGCAGGATGAGTCCGACGATCAGTACGATTTCCCGGAACCACACGCCGACAACCGTCAGCGCCGTCACCACGGCGAGCCGGCGGGGGGTGGGGTCGTCCCGGTAGCGTTCCACCGCGAGGAGGCCCGCCAGGACGAACACCCACATCCACGGGTCGGTGTGCGGCGGGAAGAAATACATCCAGCGCACGGGCGCGTCCCACTGCAGCAGGAACGCGAGACCCAGCGCCGTGCGGACCCGCCAGTCGCCCAGGAAGCGGCGCAGCCACGCGATCAGCAGTGCGAGGATCAAGGCGTTGGCCGTGCCGTTGACGAGCCGGAAGCAGACGAGCAAATCCCAGCCGGTGACCCTTTGCACCACGCCCGCGAGGAAGGGGCCGCCCAGTCGGAAAACCTCTGGCGCGTCTTCCGTGACGGGGAAGTGGCCCGCGGCGACCTGCCGCGCCATTTCGAGGTAGGAGGCACCCTCCCAACCCTCGCGGTCGTGAAAGTAAAACGGCTTTTGCACGGCCGCCGTCGCCAGGTTGACGAGGATGAACGCCACGGCGAGCACCAGGACTTCCGTCCGGCTTTGGCGGCGCGTCCCGGCGGCGGGGGGCGTCACGGCGTTATCCATTGGCGATGACACAAATAGACCCGGTGATCGGACCGAGGGTAACCGGGGCGGACGGCGCGCGTCAATGCCGGGGAATCGGGGCGCAAGCTTCCCGCCGCGCAAGCGGCGTCGAAAACAAGGTCCTGATGGCTCTCCGAGCCAGTCCCTAATTTTTTGAAGGGCGCTTCGTGCGCACGGAGATCATCCCAGCCAAAATAGGGACTGGCTCGGAGAGCCATCAGGACCTTGTTTAGAACGCCTGCGGCGCGCGCCAGTCAAATCCCCGGACGCGGCCGTCCGGCCCGAAGTCGATGGAACCCCAGCGCACGTTGGCGCTGTCGAAATAAAATGGCACCAACGCCCGTCCGTACACCTCGTTGAACTTCAACCGGTAGTACCACCGCTCACCGCCGTTTTCGATGGTTCCTCGCGTGAAAGGCACGCCGTAGTAGGTTTCCGCCCTGGCTTTGGTCATCCCGATGACGGGGCGGTCTTTCGCCGGGCTGGTGGTGCCGTTGTTGGTGGACTGCGCCGACGCGGACCCCGTGGCGAACGCGATGCCGACGGCGACGGACAACAGCAGTTTTTTCATGGCGGGGAGGTCGGGCGGGCGTGGCGTGCGCCGACCTCCTTATGTGTCATGTTTCACCGGCCGGCGCAATGTTTGCCGGCCGCTTTCCATGCTGAAACGCCTCTCCACCTACGTGCTCGGCGGTCTGTTTATCGCCGCCGGAGCGAACCACTTTCTGCACAAGGCGCTCTACGTGCAGATCATGCCGCCGAGCATCCCGTGGCCGCAGTTCATGGTGGAGTTGAGCGGCGTTTGCGAGAGCGGCCTCGGGGCGGCGCTGCTGTGGCGGCCGTTGCGCCGTCCGGCGGCCTGGGGGTTGATCGCACTGCTGGTGGCGGTGTTCCCGGCCAACCTCCACATGGCATGGCACCCGGAGCGGTTCCCGGAGTTCAAGCCCGCGCTGCTGTGGGGGCGGCTGCCGTTCCAGGCGGTGTTCATCGCCTGGGCTTACTGGCACACCCGCCCGGACCGCGCGGACGGGACCGGCACCGCGTCTTGAACGACCGGCGCGGCGGGCAAACGGATTTGTGTTGCTCGTTCGGCGGGCGTCCCGTTAGGGTGCCCGCTTCCTCGGGTCAGACAGGGTCGCGCAGTTTCTCGCCGGTTTATTTTTCCATGACTTCCGCATTTCGTCGGCTGGTGTTGTCCTCGCGTCAGATCGCAAACATCCTTTCGTCGTCCCTCCTCTTGCTGGCTTGCGCCGCGGGAATGGCCCGGGCGCAAACCTCGCCGGTCGCGCTGGCGGTGACGGCCGACCACAGCCCGGCCAGGCCCGGCGAGGCCGTCGTTTTCACCTTCACGGTTGCCAACGTGAGTGACGTTGCCCTGCCCGGCAGCGGCGTGACGGTCAACTGGGTCGTGCCGAATTACGTGACCGGCGCGACGGCCGGTGCCACCGTGTCGCGGCCACACCTTGAGGTGGCCGCGCATCAGAGTTTCACCTTTCACCAGGCCTACACCGTGGACCCGGCCTCCGCCGTGGACGGCAGCACGGTGGCCCTCACCGCGTCGGCGTTGCTCGACAACGCGACCGCCGCCAGCGCGACGGCTTCCGCCAGCGCGACGGTCGCCACCGCGCCGACCCTGAGCGTGGCCGTGGAAGACGACGCCGCCGGTGCCGCCGCGCCCGGCCAGTCGATCACCTACACCGTGACGACGACCAACCGCGGCACCGTCGCCGTCGCCGGTCCCGTGCTCAGCGTGCCGGTCCCGGCGGGGACCACGTTTGTCTCCGCCAACGCGGGCGGCGTGGTGGCGAACGGCGGGGTCCAGTGGGCGCTCGGCGCGCTCGCACCCGGCGCGACGGTCGTCCGCAGCCTCGTCTTGCAGGCGGGGAGCACCGGGGGGGTGATCCTCGCCCGGGCGACGGCCATCGATGAGCCCGTGGGAACGAACCAGGCCACGTCCACGTTGACGACAATCGTGCGCGCGACCGCCCTCCTCGGCCTCGCGGTGACGCCGGACCACAGCCCGGCCCGGCCCGGCGAGGTGGTGGATTACACCTTCACCGTTTCCAATCCCGGGTCCGCCGTCTTCACCGGTCGCGGGGTGAACGTCGAATGGAACGTCCCGAACTTCGTTTCCGGCGCGACGCCGGGAACGGTCGTCTACCAGGCATACCTGCACCTCGCCCCCGGTCAGAGTTACGTTTTTCATAAGTCTTACGCGGTGGACCCCGCCGCGGCCGACGGCAGCATCCTGCGCCTGGAGGCTTCCGCGTACCTGCTCGACGACAACCACTTCGGGGCCGACGCGGCGGCGGATGTGGTCGTCGGCGGCACGTCCGCGCTCACCGTGAGCCTGTCGGACGACGCGGCGGGGGCGGCGGCGCCGGGTCAGACCGTGACCTACACCGTGACCGCGACCAGTCGCGGCGGCACCCCCGTCCCCAACCTCTCGCTCGACGCGCCGGTGCCGTTTGGGACCACGCTGGTCGCGGCCAGCGTGGACGGGGCGGTGGCCGACGGGCAGGTG
>CAZZYS010000302.1:0-5671 GCA_964658285.1 uncultured Verrucomicrobiota bacterium | reverse complement strand
CACGGAGATCATCCAAGCCAAAATAGGGACTGGCTCGGAGAGCCATCCCTACCTTACAGGACGACCGGCCGCAACGGCCTGTTCAGAACCTTCTTACAACGCCTCACTGCGGTAGTCGAAGACCACCCGTGTGTAATAGGGGCGCACGGGCTTGCCGTGCACCTGGAGTTCGTGCTCCTCGACCGGTCCTGACCCGACGCTGTGCCGGTCGATGCGCGGGCTTTGCAGGTCCTTTTTTTCAAACGCCACCAGCAGCATCGTCGCGCCCTCTTCGAGCGCCGGCGGGAACCAGAACGCGTACATCAGACTGTCGCCGCCGAAGAGATGCGCGCCGGTGGTTTCGCGCACCGCGCGGGTCGGGTCCGGACTGTAAAACGCCGCCTCGCTGGCGATGAAATCTCGGTCCATGCCGACGACGAATACCGGTCCGGGGGCACCGGCCTGCCGGAGTTCCTGTTGCCGCGCCGCTACCTCGTGGGCCAGTGGTTTCCAGCCGACCGGGAGGAGTTCCGTCGGCGGGAAATACCGGACGCCGGGCAGACCGGAGGCGAGGTACTGCAACAGGACGAGGTAGCAGGCGCACAAGGTCGCCACGACGCCGTTCCAACCCCGGCGCAGCCAACTCGGGGGCGCGTCGGCGAGCAGCGTGGCGATCCCCGGCACGACCGCCAGCCACAACGGGCCGGTCCAATTCAGCTTGACGTGGTGGGTGAGACTGAACACCACGAACACCGCGAGCGGCACCAGTGTATAGACCCGCGCGAAGAGCACGCGCCGCCGGGCATCGTCCAGCGGCGCACGCCGGACCAGCACCCAGCCCGCCAGGAGGACGCCGAAGGGGGTGAGCACGCCGACGACCGTGCCGAGCAACGCGGGCAGCGAAAAATGGGACGGCACCTTGATGCGGCCCACGCTCTGGAAGGCGAACGAGGCCCAGTGGTTGCGCGCGTTCCAGACGATCACCGGAGAGAAGATCGCCAGCGCCAGCAAGACCCCGGCGTACGGCGCGGCCCGCCGGAACCACCCGCGCGCGGCGGGATCGAGCGTCATGAATATCAGCGTCGCCGGACCCAGCAACGCGACGGTGTATTTCGAGAGCATCCCCAACCCGAGAAAAATCCCGACGCCCAGCCACGCCCGGCCGTCGCCGTCGAAGAACACCCGCGTCAGGAAATACAGGACCGCCGCCCAGCAGGCCGTCAGCGGCGCGTCCGGGGTCATCAGCCATCCGGTCAGGAAGAAAAACGGCAGGCATTGCACGAGCGCGACCGCCGCCACCGCGGCACGACGGTCGCGCGCGAGCGTTGCGGTCAGCCGATACGTGAAAAACGACGTGGCCAGCGAGCACAGCAACGCCCCGATCCGCACGCCCCATTCCCCGTGTCCGAAGGCGGCCGTGCCCAGCCAAATCAGCCACGCCACCATCGGCGGATGGTCGAGGTAGCCGATGTCGAGGTGTCGGGCGTAGTTCCAGTAGTACGCTTCCTCGGGGAAAAGTTCGCACCACGGCGCGTACAAGGTCCGCAGCACGAACAACCCGGCCGCCAGGAGAAAAGCGGGGTGCTTCCAGAGAGGGGCGCGCACGGGACCGGCGGCGAGGGTCATCGACGACCTCCCGGACTCGGCTGCGAGAGGGTGGGCTGGCAGGGGCGGTCCATGCGGTGGGCGGCGGGTGAAGAATCGACTCCCCGCAAACGCCGGATGAAACCACCGGGATTTGCAGTACGGTTTAGTGGCAACTTTCCTCCGCTCTTGCAACCGAAAATCCTCGTCATTCGCGGCGGTGCCATCGGCGACTTCCTCCTGACGCTGCCGGCTGTCGCCCTCCTGCGGGAGGCGTTCCCGCAGGCCCGGCTGGAAATCCTCGGCTACGATCACATCGTTTGTCTGGCGTCCAGCGGCGGCTACGCCGACGGCGTGCGTTCCATCGAATACGCCGCGATGGCCGCCTTCTTCAATCCCAAGGCGACGCTCGACCAGGAACTGGCGGATTACTTCGGCGGGTTCCAGCAAATCGTCAGCTACCTGTACGACCCGGACGGATTTTTCAGCGGCAACCTGCGCCGTTGCGGGGTCAAAAATCTCATCGAAGCCTCGCCCAAGATCGATCCCGAGGGCGAGCACGCCTCGCGCCAGCTCGCGCGGCCGTTGGAGACCCTCGCGCTCTACCTCGACGCCGCCAGTGGTCCGCTCCTGCGGCCCGAGGGCAACGAAAGGGCGTTCGCCGAAGCATTCCTCGCCCGCGCCGGAGCGGACCGTGACGCGCGCCCGCTCGTGGCGATCCATCCCGGCAGCGGCGGGGAGCGTAAGAACTGGCCGACCGACCGCTGGCAGGAGTTGGGCCGTCGTTTGCTCGCGCAGCCGTCGGAAACGCGTCCCCGCCTGCTGATCGTCGGAGGCGAGGCGGACACGAAGGCGTTGGCGACCCTGAGCGCGGGCTGGCGCGGCGCGGCGGCGGGTGCGGACGACGTTCTGGTGGCCGAGAACCTGCCCCTGCCGGCTCTCGGGGCGATCCTGGCGCGCTGCCGTTGGTTTCTGGGCCACGACAGCGGGATTTCGCATCTGGCGGCGGCGGTGGGGACGCCCTGCGTATTGCTTTTCGGACCGACCGATCCGGACATCTGGGCTCCCCCTTACCCCTCGGTGGAGATCGTCCGCGCCCCCGACGGTTTCATGGGCAGCCTGGACCTGGAGACCGTGCAAACGGCGGTCGAAGCCGCGCTGGCCAAGGTCTGAGAAACACGGTAAAGTGCGGCGAACTTTGCCCCTCCCCCCATGATGCCCGCGATTCCTCCCAGAGACGCCTTCCCCGAGCCTTTGCCAGAACGATACCGCGCCCTGCTGTTTTTCGGCGCGCCGGGGAGCGGGAAGGGGACGCAGGGCAAGGCGCTCGGAGCCGTGCCGAGATTTTTTCATTGTGCTTGCGGCGACGTGTTCCGCTCGTTGGACACGCGCACCCAGATCGGACGTTCCTTCCTCGAATATTCCAGCCGTGGCGCGCTCGTCCCGGCGGAACTCACCGTGGAACTCTGGAAGGTGCAAATCCAGCACAACGTCGAGGCCCACCGCTTCAAGCCGGACCTGGATTACCTCGTGCTCGACGGCATCCCGCGCAACGTGGAGCAGGCGCAGTTGATGAAGTCGTACATCGACGTAAAGAAAGTGTTCCATCTCGCCTGCCCGAAACGCGAGGAACTCGTGGTCCGTCTCAAAAAGCGGGCCCTGAAGGACAACCGGCTCGACGACGCCAACGAGTCCGTGATCCATCAGCGGCTCGATATTTACGACCAGGAAAGCAAACCCGTGCTGGAATTTTATGGTCCGGAGATGGTGCAAACCATTGACGCCACGCAGCCGCCGGTGAAAGTGCTACTGGAGATTTTGAAGACCGTCACCGCGATTTGAATTCTATGTCCAACCGCCCGCCCGCCGCCCAATCGCAGTTCAAGAGCCTGCGCGCCTCCAGTCTGTACTGCCCGAAGTGCAAGAACGCGATGCCGGTGCGCGAACGCCTCCTGCTGGTCCTGCCGGACAAGGAAATTTACGATTATCTTTGCACGGGCTGCGCGGGTTCGGTCGGGCAGCGGGAGGTGACCAGCGCGGATAAATTGATGACGGCTGCCGCGGCGACGCGCCGGCCCGCGCCACCTTCTTCCTTGCTGTTGCCCTGAGGTAATCCATCTCTTCGAGCCGTTGAGAATTGTCTATCTCGGCAGTGGCGAAATCGGTCTGCCGACGTTGCGCGCCTTGCTCGACGCACGGGCGGCCGGGAAACACGAGCTGCTCGCCGTCGTCACCCAGCCGGACCGGCCGGCGGGGCGCGGGAACATCGTCAAGCCGGGACCGATCAAGGCGCTGGCGCTAGAGGCTGGCGTCCCCGTTCTCCAACCCGAACGCCTGCGACGACCCGAAGCGGTGGAGGCCTTGCGCGCGCTGGCGGCGGACGTGTTCGTGGTGTTCGCCTACGGACAGATTTTGTCGCCCGCCGTGCTCGCCTTGCCGCGCGTGGCTTGCCTGAACCTCCACGCCTCACTGCTGCCGCGACATCGCGGGGCCGCGCCGATCCATGCCGCCGTGCTCGCCGGCGACCGCGAGAGCGGCCTGGCGGTCATGTACATGGCCGAAGGGCTGGACACCGGCGACGTGTTGCTGGAACGCCGCGTGCGGCTGCATCGGCGCGAGACGGCGGGTTCGCTGCACGACCGTCTGGCCGAACTCGCACCCGACGCGTTGTTCGAGGCGCTCGATCTGCTGGCCGCCGGGAACGCCCCGCGTCTGCCGCAGGACAACACGCTCGCCACCTACGCGCCGAAGCTGGAACGCCAGAGCGGGCACATCGACTGGACCGTCCCGGCGCGGACGGTCGAGCGGCTGGTCTACGGCATGAACCCGTGGCCGGGTGCATTCACCTGGCTGCCCGGTATCGAAGGCGGACCGCCGCGTATGTTGAAAGTGTTCAAGGCGTTCGCCTTTTCGCGCCCGACCGGCGGGAAACCGGGAGAGGTGATGCGGACGACGAGTTTCGGGCCGGTCGTGGCGACGGGGCAGGGGAGGATCGTGCTTGCCGAGGTGCAACTGGAGGGAAAGCGCCGGATGCGCGCGGCCGATTTCCTGCGCGGGCATCCGCTGGCAACGGGAATCATTGTAGGCCAGCGTGAGCTGTCGTCTTGAGCAACAGACAACTGAAGCGTAAAGTACCCGGTATGAGTACGATCACGGTCACCCTGCGCGACGAACATCTGTCCCAAATCCGCGACCGGGCACAAGCACAGGGCACTACCCCCGAGGAGCTTCTGCGCACGAACATCGAAGCCTGGCTAGTGGACCCTCAAGATGACCTTGACAGGATTGCAGATTATCTCTTGCACAAAAACCGGGAACTTTACCGTCGGCTGGCGTGATCCGTTACCTTGAGGTCGCGGAGATCAAACGGTTGCACCGCCGTTTGATCGCCGACTCCGGCGGATTGCATGGACTGCGAGACGCAGGAGGGTTGGAGTCAGCGGCAGCACAACCACGGGCAAGCTTTGCAGGTTGTGACCTCTACCCTGGTCTGATTGAAAAAGCTGCGGCGTTGGCTTTCTCGTTGATTTCTAACCACTGTTTTATCGACGGCAACAAACGGATCGGGCAGATGGCGATGGAAGCGTTTCTCCTGCGCAACGGCTACGAGATCGAAGCATCGACTGACGCGCAGGAATCCATGATCCGGTCAGTCGCCGCGGGTGAAGCGAACCGTGAGGCGTTACGACTCTGGCTGGTGGCGAATGTTCGAGCAGGGGAAATTTAGAAATCTCCCGGATGGCTTCGCTCCGTCCCTCGCGGAACTTTTGCGTGACAACGGGTGCACAACCGTCTTTGTTTGCGTGCGCGCCGCCCAAGCGCGGCATTTTCATGCGCTCCGGTGAAGCGCGAGGCAAATATATCTTCCTAATTATCAGGCTTTTCCCTACATGAATTCTTCGGATCAAGTCCGCTACAAACGCATCGTCCTGAAGATCAGCGGCGAGGCGCTCCGCAAGCCTGATAGCCTCGATAACATCACCCCCGAGATCGTTCGCAACGTCGCCGAATCCATCAAACAGATCCAGGCTCTGGGCGTGCAGGTGGCCGTGGTCGTCGGCGGTGGCAACATCTGGCGCGGGGCCGCTGCCGCCGGCCGCGGGATGGA
>CAZZYS010000301.1:0-5671 GCA_964658285.1 uncultured Verrucomicrobiota bacterium | reverse complement strand
CGACGACGGCGGCGACGACGGCGCGGCACGAGGGGAGGGGGAGCAACATGCGCTATTCAAGCCCACGCACGGGGCGAGCGCAACTTGCGACCTGCCGGCGGATCGCAAGTCCCGCGAGGCGGATTTATTTGACGATGATCTGGCCGTTGTCGAAACGGTAGAAGAAACGGTAGCCGTTCGTGTTGTAGTGACCCGGGTTGCTTGTGTCAGGATAATAGTACAACACCGTGTTCAGGCTGAAGTCGTACAGGTACGGGAAGGGAAAGACCGGGCTGCTGTAAAAGAAGCCCTGGCTCTTGAAGTCGTAGAAATACACGCCGTTGTGCCCGTCGGCCGCGTCGAACAGGTATTCGTAGCCGAGGTCAAAGTGGTAGATGTAATGCGGATCGGTCAGGTACGAGTAATAACCGAAGAAATTGCCGTTGGGGAACGCCAGGTAATACACCCCGTTGTTCAGGGCGGACTCGCCCGTGAAGTACGAGGGGTGCGTGTTGGCGTTGACCGTCACGTTACTGGCGGAGGTGACGGCGAAGGTCTCGCTGCTCGCCGTCTCGACTTCCAGATGGATGATCGTGCCGTTGGGCGGGGCGGTGGCTCCCGTCGAGGCATCGGCGGCGTTCACCTTGACGGAGGCCGTCGCCGTGCGGCTCTGGCCGGGCGGGATGTTGCCAAAGCCGGCAGAGTAATCCTCGCCCGGCCCGTAGTAGCCGACCGTGGTGTTCACCGGCACGCGGTAATAGGCGGTGACGTTGGTCAGCGCGGTGGAGTTGTGGTTCGTCGCCGTGAAGGTGTAGTTGATGGTGCCGCCCGGCAGGACCGTCGTGTCCGGGGCGGGTGTCACGGTCGTGGTGAGCAGCACCAGCGTGCGCACCGTGTCCGCAGTCGTGCCCCGGGCGAGGCTGGCGCCGCTGGCGGCATCCCGCATCTCCGCCTGCGCGGCCACCACGGTGCCGGCCGTCAGCGATGCGTTGACGGTGACGCCGAGTTTGCGCACCCCGCTCTGGCCCGCGCTGAGCGCGCCGACGTTCCACTGCACGACGCCGTCGGCCCCCAGCGCCCCGCCGTCGCTGGCCGAGGCGAGGGTCGTGCCCTTGGGCAGCGGCACGCGCAGGATCGCCCCGCCGCTGGCGGCCCCGGTGTTGCCGTAGCGCACCGTGTAGTTCAACGCCGCGCCGGGGGCGGCGGCCGTCGAGTCGTCGGAATCGATCTGCAGGCTGAAGGCCGGGTTGGCGTTCACGGTCACTTCCGCCGCGGCGAACGCGTGGAAGTTCTGGTTGCCCGCTGCGGCCACGTCCATGTGGATGATCGTGCCGTCCGGCGGCGCGAGGGCTCCGGTCGAGGCGTTGGCGGCATCCACCAGGACGGCGGTCTCCACCGTGCGGCTCTGGCCGGGCGGGATGTTGCCGAAGCTGGCGCTGTAGGTCTCGCCCGGCCCGTAGTAACCGATGGCCGTGTGGCCGGGCACGCGGTAGTACGCGGTGACGCTGGTCAGCGCGGTCAAGCTGTGGTTCGTCGCCGTGAAGGTGTAGTCGATCACCTGGCCGGGCCGGATGGCGTCGGTCGCGGCCTTGACGGTCAGCCCCAGCAGGGTGGTGGTGCGGACCACGGTGGCCGAGGTGTCGCGGGCGCTGTTGGCGGGGTTCGAGCTTTCGTGGATTTCCGCCTGCGCGGGCAGGATCGTGCCGCCGGGCAGCGAGGCGTTGACGGCCACGCTCAGCCGGCGGACGCCGCTCTGGCCGGGGCCGGGCGCGCCGACGTTCCACTGCACGACGCCGTCGGCTCCCAGCGTCCCGCCATCGCTGGCGGCAACGAAGGTGGTGCCGGCCGGGAGCGGCATCCGCAGCACCGCCCCGTTGCTCGCGAGGCCCGTGTTGCCGTAGCGCAGGAGGTACGACACCGTGGAGCCCGGGGTGACGAAATTATCCTCGTCCGCGACGATCTGCAGGTTGAAAGCCGGATTGGCCGCGACCTTCACGTCCAGCGCGCCCGTCGTGCTGAAACTGTTGTTGGCGGCGACGGCGGTCAGCGTGATGACCGTGCCGTCCGGCGGGGCGAGAGCCCCGGTCGAGGCGTTGGCGGCATTCACCAGGACGGCAGTGGACTGCGTGCGGCTCTGGCCGGGCGGGATGTCGCCGAAGCCGGCGTTGTACTGCTCGCCCGGCCCGTAGTAGCCGATGGTCGTATTGTTGGGCACCCGGTAGGTCACGCTCGCGCCGCTGAGCGTGGTCGTGCCCGTGTTGGTCGCCGTGAAGGTGTACTGGATGGTCTCTCCCGGGCGCACGGGGTCCGGGGTGGCCGTGATCGCCAGCGAGAGCGGGCTCGTCTGCGCGGAGGCAGCTGGACAAAAAACGGCCGCCCAGGACAACAGCAGGCAGGGAACGAGCACGAAGCGGAGAGCGGTCGAAGGAATCTTCATAGCGGGGTGTGGGGGGACTTTTTTCCCAAACGGTTTAAGATTGCAAGGTTTATCCGTGCAGATTTGTGACAATTTCATCACGTTGGCGATGAGCGGGATACAGCGGTAATGCCCATCGTGAACGCCTTATAAATTCCGCGACGGGAACGTGGTCTTATTCGCTACGTTCGCCGGTGGGTTTGGCGGGACAGGAGGGCGGGTTCGGATCGCTTTGGCCGGCCCCTTCCACGCGCTCGCCGACCCTCCGGCAAGGCGTCGGCGGGCGGTTGGGCAAGTCCAATCCGTGCCGGGTGCCGAATTACTCTACGCTCCCTGCCATGCAACTCGCTGTTTTCCCTATGGTTCCCCCGGTTTCCCGGCCAGTGGCTCGGCGGCTGCTCCTCGGGGTAGTGATGACCCTGATCCTGACGGCTGGTTGCCCCGCCCGCGCCGACGAGGTCACCCGCCGTCTCCAGGAAGAACTCCGCAAGCGCAACCTGTACTTCGGCGACGTGGACGGCCGTGGCAGTTCCCAGCTTGCCGCCGCGCTCCACCGCTACCAGGAGCGCAAGGGCTTCTCGTCCACCGGCGAGGCGGATGCCGACACGCTTTATTCCCTGAACATCCCGCGCCCCGCCGAGGTGCCGCCGCGATTGGCGACCGCCGCGCCGAGCCCGGTCGCGCCGCCACCCCTGGACGCCCGCGACGGCGGCCCGACGTGGCCGGACGTGACCGTCCTGCGCAGCGACGCGGCCCGCCCGGCCCCGCCGCCCGGCGACGCCGAGGCCGCCGCCGCCCGCGCCGAGACCGCGCTCGCGGCTCCCACCGCCACGCCCGCGCCGCCGCCGGCCGCCGCCGGGGTGTTGCGCCGCCCCTCGGTCGGACAGGTGCGGGATTTCCTCACGCGATATCTCCAGGCCGGTCAGAACAACGATTCCGAGGGGGAGATGCAATTTTACGGCGACCGCGTGGCCTACTACGACGAGGGGGTCGTGGACCACGCGTACATCGCCCGGGATGTCACCCGTTACGACCACCGCTGGCCCGAACGCCGGTTCGAACTGCTGGAACCGGTGACGGTGGCCGATTCGCCGGACGGGGACCCAGACAAGTTTGTGGTGAATTTCCGCTACGGGTTCAACGTCAAAAACGCTCGCTACGCGGTCGGCGGCAAAACCGAGAACGTCTGGACCGTTTCGAGCCACGACCCCGGCGGCTGGAAGATCGTCTCCATGAAGGAACAGCGCGTGAGGGAGAAATAAGCGAATGCAGAATGCAGAAGCCAGAAGTCAGAAGTTCAGAAGCAATCCATCTGGGCTTTCGCCTTCGTTTCTCTGCCTCCGGACTTCTGCCTTCTGCCTTCTGCATTCTGCATTCGCATGAAGGTCCAGACCAAGATCATCCTGCTGCTGGTGGTGCTGACGGCGATCTTCTTCGGCGGCCTGTGGCTGTTGCGCCGGCAGGCGGAGAGGAAATTTCACCGCATCGCCCTCGAACGCGCCGAGGACCGGGCACGGTTCTTCGACGCTTTCGTGGCCCGCCAGGGCGAGACCTTGGAAACCTACGTGCAGGACACCACGAACTCCAGCCCGATGGTCCGGGCCATCGCCGACAATAACCTGCCCTGGATCGCTCAGAAGATCGACAACGACAGCACCTGGAGCTGGGCCGACGCCCAGGCGGTCTGGGTTTACCGGCCCGACCGCACGTTCGTTTTCTCCAAAAACCTGCTCGGCGCGGACGACGAACTGCACGACATCCCGCTGCCGCGCGCCGCCTTCGACGCGCTGGAGCACCGGCGGCTGATGCACTTCTTTCTGCCGATCTCCCAGGGCTACCTGGAGATCCGCGCCGCCACCGTGCACGAGTCCGTGGACGGGGCGCGCAAGGACCCGCCGCAGGGGTTCTTTTTCGCGGGCCGGTTGTGGAGCGGCGAGACCCTCAAGCGCCTCGCCGGCGACACCGAGAACCACCTCAAATTCCTCCCGGCCGTCGCGCCCGCCCACGAGACGACGACCGAGGACGACGCCGACCAGGGCGTCATTTCATTCACCCGCGCGTTTGGCGGCTGGGACGACCGGCCGGTGGCGCGCCTGCTGGTCTGCAACGACTCGGAGACCATCGGCGAACTCAGCCACTCGACCCACCTGCTGCTGGCGTTGCTCGTCGGCTTCGCGCTGGCGCTGTTGTTGTTGCTGACGGTCCTGCTGACCCTGTGGGTCACCCGGCCGCTGCGGCTCATTTCCCAGACGCTCAAGACCGAACGGCTCGCGCCCATCGACAAGCTGCGCCACATCGGCGGCGAGTTCGGCCATCTGGCGGAGTTGATCCGCGAGTTCTTCGGCCAGCGCGAGAGCCTCATCGCGGAAGTGTTCGAGCGCAAGAACGCCCAGGAAGCCCTGCGCCAGAGCGGCGAACAACTCCGGCAGGCGCAAAAGATGGAGGCCGTCGGCCGGCTGGCCGGGGGCGTGGCGCACGATTTCAACAACCTCCTGACCGCCATCCTCGGCTACGCGGAACTCGTCCTCGGCCGGCGCGACCTCGACGACACCAGCCGTAGCAACGTCGAGTGCATCCAAAAAGCGGGCAAGCAGGCGGCGGCCGTCACGCATCAGCTCCTCGCCTTCAGCCGCAAACAGGTGCTTCAGCCCCGGGTCATCGATCTCAACACTCTCATCTGCGACTTCGAGCGCATCCTGCGGCGGGTCATCGGCGAGCACATCGTCTTGGAGACCCGGGCCGACGCGCCGTGCGGCCGGGTGCGCGCGGACCCGAACCAGGTCGAGCAGGTCATCCTGAACCTCGGTGTCAACGCCCGCGACGCCATGCCCAGGGGCGGGCAACTGTCCATCCGCACGGACAACGTGCGGTTCGACGACGCGGCGGCCCGGCAGCTCGCGCCCGACCTGCGGGGCGGCACCTTCGTGCTGCTGGAGGTCACCGACAACGGTTCCGGCATGGACGACGAGGTCAAGTCGCGCATTTTCGAGCCGTTTTACACGACCAAGGGGCCGGGCAAGGGCACGGGCCTGGGTCTGGCCACGGTGTACGGCGTCGTCAAACAGAGCGGCGGCACGACGACGGTGGAAAGTGCGCCGGGCGAGGGGACGACGTTCCGCATCTACCTGCCGATGGAGGCGGGCGAGGTGGACGAGATCCGGCCCAAGACGGTGATCCCCCTCCAGCCGCCGCCGCGCCGGACGGACACGGTGCTCGTCGTGGAGGACGAGGAGATCGTGCGCGAACTGGTCTGCCAGGTGCTCTCGGAACACGGCT
>CAZZYS010000300.1:0-5704 GCA_964658285.1 uncultured Verrucomicrobiota bacterium | reverse complement strand
GTGAAGGTCGGCGACGTGATCCAGATCGGCGACGCCGTCGGCGAGGTGCGCCGCATCGGCATCCGCGCGAGCATCGTGCGCACCCGCGACGGCTCGGACGTGATCCTGCCCAACGGCAACCTGATCTCCAACCAGGTCATCAACTGGACCTACGCCGACCGCGCGCGCGCGGTGGAAATCCCCCTCAACCTCGCCGTTGGCACGGACCCCGGCCCGGTCCTCAAGCTGTTGCTGGACACCGTCAAGGCCCAGCCCGGCGCGGAGGGCCGGCCCGCGCCGTCGGTGTACATCACGGCGCTGTCCGCCGCCGGGCTGAGCGTTGTGGTGCGCGCGTGGACGGACCACTACGAGGACTGGATCAAGGTCCGCAGCGACCTGTCCGCCGCGCTGGCCAATGCCCTGGCGCGAGAAAACGTGAAGCTCGCGTGACAGGCGTTTGAGAAGGTTCTGCACAGGCCGTTGCGGCCGGTCGTCCTGTAAGGTAGGCATGGCTCTCCGAGCCAGTCCCTGTTGTTTCTGGAAGGCGCGTTACTCGCATAGAGTTCATTCAAGCCAAAATAGGGACTGGCTCGGAGAGCCATCCCTACCTTACAGGACGACTGCCTGCGGCAGGCTTCCCACACGTTTCTGAGAGACCGAGATGGGTCAGAGCAAATGATTGCCAACGCCGCCGCGCTGTGATTTCTTGGGCGCTGGTCAAGGGAGGATAGGGAACGAATGCCAATCTACAAAATCTACCGCAGCGGCGTCCAGGAGCGCAAAAACAGGGAAACCCTCGCCCGCTGGCGTTGGGCCGCGGTGTTGATCTCGGTTGTATTGCTGTCCACGGCGGCAGCCATGCTGTTGCTCGCACACCCGTAAAGGACACAGTGCCTCGTCCCGGTCAACCTGCGGACGGTCGGGGGAGACGGTCGCGGCGGCTGGCCAGCCACGTGTAGACCCGCGTCCACAACGGGATCAGCAGCAGCGAGAGCCGCGCCAGCCACAGGTTGGCAAACGACAGCCCGATGGCCAGCGCGCAGGCGGCCGGGATGACCAGCGAACGACCCGCGCCGAGCCGCAATTCGGACGGCGGCGCCCCCGGATACAGCAGTTCCGGGTGCCGGCGCAGGTACGACCACAGGACGGAGTTCATCACGCCCACGGCCGAAAGACTGACCGCGTAGTAGACCAGCGGCGTGCGGTAGTCCGGGTAATCGCTGTAAAAGGTCGTCGGGGCAGGGATGAACGACACGAAGAGCAGCAGCCACAGGTTGATCGTCACCAGACGCGAATCGTAGTCGCGCACCCAGCGGAACAACCGGTGGTGCGAGCGCCAGTAGTTGCCGATCACCAGGAAACTGAGCAGGAAACCGATCACGCGCGACACGGCGTAGTTCGAGCCCACCGCGGCGATCAGCGCGCCCTCGTCCGGCCGGCCGCCGGTGATTGCTGGCATGTGGATGTTGAGCGCCAGCAGCGTGATGGCGATGGCGAAAACCGCGTCGCTGAAAAACGCCAGCCGGTCCACCTGGAACCGCGTCCGGTCGTCCGGCCCGGGGGTTGGCGCGGGGTCGCTCACTCGGTGATGGGCGTATCCGAGTTGATGTGGTAGCCGCGCAGCGTCGCCCGCGTGCCGGACACCCGGTAGACGAACTCCTCGTCGCCCGCACCCTTGCTGAACTTCGTGGCGTAACGCAGCGTCACGCTCGTGTCGAAGTTAAAGGAATTGGTGCTCCAGCCGTGGTTGTCGCAGCTTTTGTAATCCCCGAGCTTGCGGTGGACCGCCGTGAGCAGCTTCAAAAAATCCGCCCGCGTGTTGGCCCCCTGGAACTCCGCGTCGGCCGTGTCGTAAATCTTGTCGAAATCCCCGGCGTTGAAGCGCTCGTGGAACTGGTCCATCGCGTCGGCGGCCACGTCCTTGTCGTGCGTGAGCTTGCCGCAGGCGGCGAGCACGACCGCCGCCAGCACGCCGACGAAGAGTTTCAGAGCGAAATGATTCATCTGGCGTTTGGTCGAAGCGTGGTCAGACGACGCCGCCTTTTCTTCGTCGGCTTCACCAAATCCGGCTCGATCCATACCGTGTCAAGCCGCTTGGGTCGAAGTTCGACGTGGCCGTGGCAATCGAACCCTCTGATCGTGTAGCGACGCCCGACCAGGCTTTTGAAAAGCTCTTCGGTGCCCATTTCGTCCGTGATGCCCGGAGCATACTTGCCGGGCCTGTACCCGGTGACCCGGATCTTGTCTTCGACCTTGAGCTTGCGTTTTGTCATGCGCGTGAGCGTCACCTGGGGCGTTTTACTTCGAGCGGTGACCGGATGACCTCCGGAGCGCCAACGGCGCGGCTTCAGTTCCAGCCTGGGGCAACGCCCCAGGTAGGCGAGGGGCTTTTGCCAAGTCCTGAAGGGGCGACTCCTCCAAAACTCGCTGCCCGGATGAATCGCCCCTTCAGGGCTTGGCTCATTGTTGGATTTGGACCTAGGGCGTTGCCCTAGGCTATGATGATGCCGCGCCTTTGGCGCTCCCGGAGATCCGATACATCACAAAGTAGAATGCTTCAGCGGTCGGCAAACGGCGTCTGGTAGCCGTACAGCCGGCCCTTCTTGATCATCTCGGCCACCGCTGGCGGCACCATCGTTTCCCACGCGGCATCGCCGCTCTGGATGAGCTTCAACACCGCGCGCGAGAAGATCGACAGGTTCTCGGGCTTATAACCCTCCAACGGCTCGATGAAATGGTTTTCCACGAGGTGGTCGTAGAGGTTTTGCAGGTTGGGAGCCACCTTGAGGGTCTGCACGGTCAGCACCTCGCCCGTTTTCTCGTCCTTGACCGGGTAAACGTAGAGTTTCAGGTCGCCTTTGAACAGACGCCCCAGCGATTCGAGGATGCCGCCTTCCAGGTTGGTGTAATACTTTTCCTGGAACAGGTCGATGAGCGACGGGACGCCCATCGCGATGCCGATCATCTTGTGGGTGCAGCGCGACAGGTAGGCCCCCAGCCGGAAATATTCGCCGAACTTGGAAACGAGCACTGTGTGCCCCAGCTTCCCGAGCACCTCCACGCGGTCGATGAAATCCGTGTGGTCGATCTTGCCGCCCGGCCCGCCCCAGGCGGCGAGGTTTTGCATGGTGATCTCCATGAGCACGACGGTCTCCTCGCCCACGACCTTGGGCTCCTGGAGGAAGCGCGCCTTGGCGCAATCGAGGATGTCCTGCGTCGTGTTGGTCAGCGGCCGGAAGCTGCCGCGCTCGACGAGCACCGTTTTCTTGTAGAGGAGTTCGTCCGCGCGCACGACCTCGCCATCGGCGGTGAACATCGCGGCGTCCGAGAGCCCCTGCTCGACTAACTGGAGCGCCATGAGCCGGTTGTCGATGTAATGGAAATCCGGCCCCGTGAACTTGATCATGTCCACCTGGATGCGCTCGGTGTCGAGGCTGTCGAGCAGCGAGCCGATGAGTTTTTCCGGGCTCTGGTACTGGTAGAACGCGCCGTGGATGAGGTTGACGCCGATGAGGCCCAGCGCCTCCTGTTGCGCGAGGTTCTCCTTGTCCAGCATCCGCACGTGGATGATGATCTGGTTCGGCTCGGCGCGCGGGTGCGCCTGGAAGCGGATGCCCAGCCAGCCGTGGCTCTCGCTGGGATGGTTGTAGGCGCGCGCGGCGACGGTGTTGGCGAACGCGAAGAAGCTCGTCTTGCCCCCGCGCTTGTCGGCCAGCCGCTCGATGAGCAGCTTGTACTCGTATTCGAGCATCTGGTTGAGCCGCTGGCGGCTGACGTAGCGCGGCGTCGGCCCGTAGATGGCGTCCGAGAACGCCATGTCGTAGGCCGAGATCGTCTTGGCGATGCTGCCGGAGGCCCCGCCGACGTGGAAGAACTGCCGCGCCACCTCCTGGCCCGCGCCGATCTCGGCGAACGTGCCGTACTTGGTGGCGTCGAGGTTGATCTGGAGCGCCTTTTTATCGACGCTGTTTTCGCCGTCCTGTCGAAGAATCATAGAAGCTGGAAAAACGTAACAGAGGTTGCGCTGCCTGGGAAAGAGAATCGGACGGCCCGCCGCGCGCGGTGGCACGGGAAGGAGATTGCTGCCGGGCAGATTTTCTGCTTCCCTTGAGAAGCGCCATGAAAATCAGCCAGAAGACCGACAAAACGCTCCTCGCCGCGCAGGGGTACTTTGAACTCGGGATGCTGGACGAGGCGCTGGAGGAGTTGGACGCACTCCCGGCGGGCTTGCAGGAGGGCGCGGAAGTGCTCCAGATGCGGCTGTTCATCCACATGCGCGAGAAACGCTGGTCGGCGGCGCTGGAGATCAGCCGGACGTTTTGCCGGTTGCAGCCGGAGGAGACGATGGGGTTCATCCACGCGGCGTTTTGCCTGCACGAACTGCGACGCACGGCGGAGGCCAAGGCGTTCTTGCTCGCGGGTCCCGCGTCCCTGTTGAGCGAGGCGACGTACCACTACAACCTCGGCTGCTACGACGCCGCCCTGGGCAACCTGGAGGACGCGCAGGCGCACCTGCGAACTTCCTTCAAGCTCGACGGCAAGTTCCGCACATACGCCAAGACCGACCCCGACCTCAAACCGGTCTGGGGATTGATCTGACCTAGCGGGTGGTGATGCTCGGGTCCAGCCGGGACAGCGCGCTGCCCACGTCGCTCGTGCCCGCCGTCCCGAGGTCGCCGACGCTGTACGCCGTGCCCTGCGTCATGCCGCCGCTGACGATCTCCATCTGCCCCTTGTAGCGGCGGATCACCACCGGGATGTGCGAGCCGGTCAGGACGATGTTGGTGTAATAGTAGATGGCCTTGTTGGCACCGTGCCCGGTCGTCTCGGTGTGGATCAGCCAGCGGGCGGAGCGTCCACTATCGACGGAGGGAGCCGGGGCGGCGTGCGCCGAGAGCGGGACCGTCAGACCGAGCAGAGCGCCGAGAGCAATGAGGAAGTGCTTCATAAAGTGCAACGTTGGTCCAGCGATCCGTGAGCGGTAAGCCATCAATGTATCGGTGAGGGAGGGCGATGGCAATCCCAGAAATCGGCAAAACCGCTTCGTGACGACCGGGGCAAAACGGTTGGCGGATTCGAGCCGATCACTCTACGAAGTCAAAATTGAGAACAATTCAGCCGAAACAGAATTGATTTTTCCTCGGTGAGAAAATTCTCAAAAACTTTGTAGGGGATTCCTTTACGGCATCGTAGTTGCTTTTTACGTCCACGGTTGCCCGCGCTGCCCTCGGCCAAACACCGGAGCGGGGCTCAACCATTTAACGTCAAAAACTGACACATACACATCATTAGGAACCAAACACACTATGTTGCACACCATCCGCAAGAGCCGTGGGGGTTTTACCCTCGTTGAAATCATGATCGTCGTGGCCATCATCGCCCTGCTCGCCGCCATCGCGGTGCCCGGCTTTCTGCGCTCACGCAAACGCTCGCAGGCCACGGCCATCCTCAATGACGCCCGCATCATCAGCGGCGCCATCGACCAGTACGCCATCGAGAGCAACCAGGTCGGCTCCGCCACCGTGCAGGTCGCCACGCTCAAAGGCTTCTTCAAGCCGGCCAGCCGTCTGTACAGCCAGGCCGCGACGGGCACCGTCCTGTACGACATCCTGGGTAACAGCTATGTCACCAGCACTTTCGACTTCGGCGTGAAGGTCAATTCCAACACCGAGACCAACTTCTCGGACGTGATCGACAACCAGTCGTCCTTCTGGGGCTCGTACTA
>CAZZYS010000299.1:0-5711 GCA_964658285.1 uncultured Verrucomicrobiota bacterium | reverse complement strand
ATTCTGCATTTCTGACTTCTTATGACCGACCGCCGAGTTGTTATCACGGGCATGGGCGTCGTCACGCCGATTGGCAACGACCTCAAAACTTTCTGGCGCAACCTCATCGCCGGGGTCAGCGGCATCGGGCGGATCACGGCGTTCGACATTTCGGACTACGATTGCAAGATCGCCGGCGAGGTGCGCGGGTACGATCCGCTGGCATCCTTCAACAACCCGAAGGACGTCCGCCGCAGCGACCGCTACACGCAGTTGATGATGGGCGCGGCCAAGATGGCTTTCAACGACTCGGGGATCGACCTCGCCAGCGTGGACCTCACCCGCTTCGGCTGCATGCTCGGCAGCGGCATCGGCGGACTTTCCACGCTGGGCACCCAACACTCGGTCCTCATGAACAAGGGCCCCCGCCGGGTCTCGCCCTTCATGATCCCGATGATGATTTCCAACATGGCCAGCGGTCTGGTCAGCATGGAATACGGCCTCCAAGGGCCGAACATCTGCCACGTCAGCGCGTGCGCCACGGCGAACAACGCCATCGGCGAGGCGTGGCGCGTCATCAAGTTCGGCGACGCCGACGTATTCCTGGCGGGCGGCAGCGAGGCGAGCGTCGATCCCCTGGGCATCTCGGGGTTCGACGCGATGAAGGCGCTCAGCAACCGCAACGATGATCCCGAACGCGCCAGCCGTCCGTTCGACAAGGACCGCGACGGCTTCGTGTTGAGCGAAGGCGCGGGCGTCCTCGTGGTCGAGGAACTCGAACACGCCAAAAGACGCGGCGCGCGGATTTATTGCGAACTCGCCGGCTACGGCCTGAGCGCCGATGCCTACCACATGACCAGCCCGCTGCCCGAGGGTGACGGCGCGGCGCGCTGCATGGAAATGGCGTTGCGGCACGCGAAGGTCCGGCCGGAAGAAGTCGATTACATCAACGCCCACGGCACATCCACGGGCATCGGCGACGTGTGCGAGACCAAGGCCATCAAAAAAGTCTTCGGCGAACATGCGAAACCGGGTGCCTTGGTAGTCAGTTCGACCAAGTCCATGACCGGCCACACCCTGGGCGCGGCCGGAGCCATCGAAATGGCGGCCTGCGCGCTGGCGATCCGGGATAGCCTCGTGCCGCCGACGATCAACCTGGACTGCCCGGACGAGCAGTGCGACCTCGATTACGTCCCGCACAAGACACGGGAGAAGCGGGTGCGGGTGGCGGTAAACAACTCTTTCGGGTTCGGCGGGCACAACGCCACGCTGGTGGCGAAGGAATTTGCGGATTGAGCCAACCGAGGTGAAGGGCGTTCTCCGAACGGCCCTGGTTCCTTTCGAGCCGCAGGCGTCTGGAAATCGGGCAAATGGCCGGACTCGCCACCACAATGGCCGCAGCCACGGCGCTTTTCTTCATGGGTGACCGGCCCCACGCGGCGGCGCAGGCGGATGCCCCTGACCCTGCGCAACCGCCGCTGCCTTTGCTGGCCACCAACCAGCCGCCTGCGGTCGCGCCCGAGTCGATGCCCGATTCGCCCGACCGTGTGGCCGACGCGCGCAAGCGACACGGCGCGCACCTCGCGCAAATCTTCGCGTCCGCCGGGGTCGCTTATCCGGCACGCGATATCTACCTGCGTATTTTCAAGGACGAGGGCCAGTTGGAACTCTGGGCCCGCACCGGGTCGGCCGCGCCGTTCCGTCTCGTGCAGACCTATCCCATCCTGTGCGCCTCCGGCACCCTCGGCCCGAAACGGCGCGAGGGCGACAACCAGGTCCCCGAAGGTTTTTACCAGGTGGATCGCTACAATCCGCGCAGCCTCTTCCAGCTGTCTCTCGGCCTGGACTACCCCAACGCCGCCGACCGGATTTTGACGGCGGACCCGGAGCACCCCGGCACTGATATTTTCATCCACGGGAACGCGGTTTCCGTCGGCTGCTTGGCGATGGGCGACGCGGCGGCCGAGGAAATCTATCTCGCCGCCTCGGATGCCCGCGCGGCCGGGGGCAGCGACCCGGCGGCGCACATTTTTCCTTGCCGGATGAGCGACGCAAACTGGAACCGAATCCTGGCCCCACTCTGCGGCGGCCGACCGGAATTGGAAGCCTTGTGGCATTCGCTCAGAACGGCTTACAACCAATTTGATGCTACCCGGCAGGTTCCCGTGGTCACGGTGAACGCGGGCGGACAGTATGTAGTGCCATAGACTACACGATTTGACTTTTGGCTGCGTTCATACGACCGCTTCAGCAGATTTTCCCGATTACGCCGGGAACAAAGGCCCTGCCTAGTTCAAGAGAGATCATCCCAAAACCGCATGTTACTTCCATCCATTCGCTCACTGAAAACGGGTTCCCTGTTGCTCGCCGCACTGGCAGCTTCCGCCTTGCCCACGTTCGCTGGCGACACCGTTTCCGCTTCCGCCAAAGACAAAAATCCGGTCATCGAGAAACCGACGACCGAGCCGCGTTTCTACATGGAACTGTTGGCGGGTGGCGAGTTCGACATCCACGCCACCAAGTTCGTCAGCGACGGCATCGCCGCCTTTCCTTTCAACGGCGCCATCGGCATCCCCCTCATGCCTGGGCAGAGACTGGGTGCCCTCCTGCCGGCGCAGATTCAATCGCGCGACTTCCAATCCACGCACGACATCGGGGTGATTAATGGACGCTTGGAGCTCGGATACAAGGTTCTCCCTTACCTGAGCGTGTTCACCGGTTTCACCTACAGCCACTCCGGTGGGAATGGCAACCGTCCCCTCGGCGTGGTGATCGATCAATATGGCTTGGTGGGACCTGCCACCGGCCGTTATGACCTGTTCGCCGGCATCGGCCAGTACCAGGCGTTCGCGGGTATGGCGGGGATCAAACTCAACACGCCGCGCACGATCCTCGACCTCCTCCATATCCCGAAGGCGATCAAGCCCTACGCCAGTCTCTCGGCTGGTGGCAAGTACGTGGACGATCAAAACATCCGTTTCTTCAACGGGGCGGAATACGGCGTGCCGAAGGGCGCGTTGGTCGACACCGGCCGCCTGCATCTGTACGATGCCTCGTTTGTCTTCACCGCCGAGGCCCAACTGGGCTACGAGTTGCAGTTGACCCGCAATCTCAGCATCAACCTGGAAGACGGCTATGGGTATGATACCAAGCCGGAGCGCAGTTCGTTGCCCAACTATCTTTCCGGGATTAACAAAGGCGGCGACCGTCTTTACTCGACCGTGAGTCTCGGTGCGAAGCTCCTTTTCTAAGAAGAAGCGACCCTCCCATAATAGAGGCGGTTCCCTGCGAGGGGAACCGCCTTTTGTTTTGTCGGGAGGGGCTAGGCGGTCAGCCGTTTTCCGGGATGGTTTCGAGGTAGCGTCCCCAAGCATCCCAACCCGTCGGCCACCGGCCGGCGTCGGTTGCAAGGGCGGCCTCGAGGTAATAAAAATACGCCGGACAACCCGGGCGGGACGTGACCGCGTGCAGCGTCGTCATCGCGCCCTGCAAATCCCCGGCGGCCAGACGCGCGCGGTAGAGCCGCAACGCCACGGTGAGATCGCCGGGAGAAGCGAGGGCGGCGGCCTGGAGTTCCGCGAGCGAACGCCGGTCCGCCCCCGGCACGTCCGCCGGCACGACCGGCTTCGGTGCGAATTGCGCGGCGACCCGGCACGCGCGGTCCAATGACCCGGTGGTCGCCAGAGCGGTTGCCCACTGCCGCCAACCGAAGCGTTGCCACGCGGGATGCGCCTCCATCGCTGCCAGGATCGCCGCGTCGTCACCCGACCAGAGTTGGAACAGGCGCGCGCGCTGACGGTCGTTGTATCCGGTCAGGTCCGGGTCCGCCACGACGGTGGCGGCGACAGCCTGTCTCTGGAGCGCCGGCGGGAGCTGCTCGGCGTAAAGGAGATGCAAGGACGGGTCGGACGCCGTCGCCGCGGCAAGGTGGGCGAGAAAAGCCGGGTCGCTCCCCGAAGCCTCGGCAACGCTTGCAAAATAGGCTGGCGCTTCGATGGGGATGCGTCGGCAGGCTTCGAGCAGGGCACCGACGGCGAGGTCCGGCTCGCCCGCGCGCGCCCAGTTGGTGGCCGCGATCTTCGCCGCGCTGCCCAGGAACGGTTCCAGGTAGAGCGAGCGCCGGAAATCCGCCTGCACCACCGCGTGTTGCTCGCCCGCGCCCAACCGGGCGATGGCGCGTTGAAAATAAAGCTGCCAGTTCACCGGGTCGAGCGCCAGCCCGCGCGTGGCCGTGGTGACCGAGGCCGCCCACTGCCCGCCCTCGGATTCCGCGCGCGACAGGGCGGTGAGCCGGGCGACCTCCTGTTCGCCGTGGACGTGGACCCGCCCACGGTCGGCCAACAGCCAGAGCGCGCCAGTTCCAGCCAGGAGCAGGCCCAGGAAACGAAACACCCACGGTCCCCACGGTGCCGGCCGGCGGAAATCCGTTTTTTCCTCGCTGGGTCCGGGCAACGCCAGTCCGAGCAAAAACAATCCGCACCACGCCGTGCCGACCCGGTGCGCGGATACGTCCACGAACCCGTGCAGCGCGAAAGCCGCCGCTCCGAGCGCCGCCGCCGCGCGCAACGGCCGGTCACTGCCGGACCGCCGCGGCCACGCCCGGCGCAGGAGCAGGATCACCCCCGCCAGGACGAGCGCGAAGGCAGGCCAGCCGAGTTCGGCCGTCATCCACAGCCAGTCGCTCTCGGGATGGACTACATGCAACTCGACGGCGGACCGCTGGCGGTAAGTGGCAAACACCGGCTCGAAACTACCCAAGCCCACGCCGCACCAGGGCGAATCGGCCACCATGTCCAGGGCATCGCGTTGGATCGCCAGCCGGAAATCGCCCGTGGTCGTCAGCGAGGCCACCTCCGTCGATCCGGGGCGCAGACGTTGCAGCGTTTCGCCGCCGAAGATCATGAACCCGCTGGCCAGCAGCAGGACGAACGATGCCGCCAGCGCCGCCGCGCGCCCACCACCGAGAGCGCGGGCCGTCTTTTTGCCGTCCGCCGCCGCGCCGCGCCGGAACGACCGCAGGATTTCGTTGCCGAGGTAGGCGGTGGTTCCGGCGAAGAGGATGCCGATGCCCGCGCGCGAGAAGTTGTGAAAAAGCGCCGCGACCACCACCGCCCAACCCGTGAGCCACCCCCCTGCCGCCACCCGCCGCCCGCCGCGCCACGCAAGGTGCGCGCACGCGAGCACCGGCAACGCCCCCACGGCCAGGAAATCCGCCGTCTGGTTGCGGTTGGGAAACGGTCCGAAGCCGTACGCGCTGTGCCAGAAGGGCGGCACAACGTGCAACCGGTGGGACGCGATGAACGCCGCCGCCAGCGCCACGACGCCGCCCGCGAACCAACGCCCCGCGCGCGGACGTTCCTCGCCGGTCCACGCGGCCGTCGCCATCACGTAAAACCAGCCGATCCCGCCGAGGAACAAAACGAGGCTCTCGGCGGACAACCACGGTTGTGGGCTCAGGGTCGTGGGCAGGACGGCGCCGAGGTCGTCCGTCAACGCCGCGCGCCACGCGGGCATTTTGAACCATTCCGCCGGCAGGAACGCCGTCGCCGCCAGCACCACGAGTCCCGCGAGGACCGCGTTGATCCCCCACCCCAACGAAGCGCGCGGTGGGACTGCGAGCAGGATCAATCCGACCGCCGCCAGCACGACTCCCTCGCTCCAACGCGCCGTGCTGCCGCCCATTGCCACGGCGATCAGGGGCAGGATGGCAAAGAGAAACGCCCGCCCGGACC